>JAGXSS010000086.1 GCA_018334055.1 Peptococcaceae bacterium | reverse complement strand
CCCCCCACAAAAAAACCGATAGGAGCACAAAATGCGCATAAAACACCTGACCATAGACCCGCCCCTTTTTGCCGCGCCCCTGGCCGGTGTGACCGACCTTCCTTGCCGTCTCTTAGCGCGGGAGTTTGGCGCGGGTTATGTCGTCACCGAGATGGTGAGCAGCAAGGGGCTCATCTACGACCAAGATAAGACCTGGGAGCTATTGGCCCTAGACCCCAAAGAACAACCCGTCGCCGTGCAGCTCTTTGGCAACGACCCGGCGGAGATGGCGCGGGCAGCCGCCATCGTGGCCGAAAGAACAGCGGCCTTCGCCATCGACATCAACATGGGCTGCCCCACGCCGAAGATTGTCAAGAACGGCGCAGGCTCCGCCCTCATGCGCGAACCCGAGCTGGCCGCCGAAATAGTCAGGCAGATGGTCGCCGCCGTAAAAATCCCCATCACCGTCAAGTTTCGTAGCGGGTGGGACGCCCACTCCATTAACGCCCCCTCTTTCGCCCAGCGGCTGGAGGCGGCCGGAGCCGCGGCCCTGACCGTGCACGCTCGCACCAGGGAGCAGTTTTACAGCGGGAAGGCCGATTGGGGCATAATTCGTGCCGTAAAAAAAGCGGTAAGCATCCCCGTCATCGGCAATGGTGATATTGCCGTAGCAGAGGATGCACACCGCATGATGCAAGAAACAGGCTGTGACGCCGTCATGGTCGGGCGCGCCGCCCTAGGCAACCCCTGGCTCTATCGCGACATCGCCCGACTTTTTCTCGGGCTACCGCCGCTACCCCTGCCCAACGCCCCCACGCGAGCGGAGCTCGCCTTAAGACATTTGGCGATGGCGGTGGCCCACAAGGGCGAGTACCGGGCGCTCCGCGAAATGCGTACCCACCTAGCTTGGTACTGCCGGGGTTTGCCGGGTGCCGCCGCACTTCGCAACCAAATTAACACCGCCGCCAGCCTGGCTGTAGTCGAAGAACTGCTCCGCCGCTTTGCCCGCGTAGAGGCTATCTAATACGCCCGCGTAAATTTTCTAAGGCCGCCTCCAGCTGGGCATCGCGCCAGACTGGGGGGCGCACCAGGCGCAAATTTACTTGCTCTAGGAGCTCAGGCGTCGCCAACCCATCTCGATACAGGCTAAAGTGTTGTTGAAAGCGCATTATCGCTTGCCGGGTGCCGGCCGTAAAGTGGTCGCTTACCGCCCCCTCATAGAAGCCCAAGACCGTTAAGGCGCGGTGCAGCTTAACAATTTCGGGGTGGCGCTGGCCAAGGATAAAGCCATTTTGCGTAGCCACCAGCTCGGCGAGCGGCGGCATTACTTCCGGCGCCCGCTGCGCTACCGTAACATTTGGCACTAAACCCCGGCCTTCGATTTCCCGGCCCGCGGGTGTCAAGTACCCCACCACCGTCAATCTCAGTGCGCCTATGTTTTTGCCTAGGTCATAAATGCCCTGCGCTACCCCCTTGCCGTAGGTCTTGGTGCCTATGAGCACGCCACTCTGCCTATCCATAATGGCAGCAGCCAAAATTTCGGCAGCCGAGGCCGTTCTTTCGTCGACCAAAACCACCAAGGATACTCCCGGCCCCGGGCCCGGGCTCATCACGGTTTCTCTCTGTCCTCCCCGCGCTACAACAATGGCCAGGGGCCCGGCAGGAACAAAATGGGGTACCGTGTCCATCATGCTTCGAATCATCCCCCCGGGGTTGCCGCGTAAGTCGAGCACCAGCCCCCGTGCGCCCCGTAGGTCGGTCATGGCCTCGCGCATATCCTCACCCAAGGCCGCCCCAAAAAAGTCGATATCTATGTAGCCGATGTTACCCTCGAGCATGCGCCACTGCGCCGAGGGCGCCACCACCGTCTCGCGCCTAATGCTCACCGTGCGCAAGGTGCTCACACTGCTGCGGTAAAAAGACAGCGAAACCATCGTGCCCACCTCGCCGCGGATGAGCGCGGACAACTGCGACAGCGTTAAGTGCCGCACGTCCTGCGTCTCGACAAATAAGATGACATCGCCCGCCCTAAGGCCGGCCCTCGCGGCAGGGCTTTGGCGAAACACCTGGGTTAGGCGCGCCCCATCAGGCGTAATCTCGAGCGACACCCCAATGCCGGCAAAAGCACCAGTCACCTGCTGCATAAACTGCTCCTGCGCCCTAGGCTCCATATAGGCCGAGTGCGGGTCGTCTAGGGCCTCCATTATGCCATTTAGTGCGCCCCGAATTAAGACCTCAGGCGAGACTTCGCGCCAAAACTCGCTTTGCACCAGCCGCAAAACTTGTAAAACCACCTGAAAAATATCTTCCGCCGCCGCCGGCGGGCGTGCTACACTGAGCGTCAAGAGCACGACCAGCACTAGTGCTGCCAAAAGTTTAATAGGTTTCATGTGACCCCTCCTTGCACTAAATATTCGAGCATTACCTGGTAAGTCCTTTTTACGGGACAACAGAACGTCACTAAGCCTGAAAAAACTAAGGCTTCTGCCATCGTTCACACCGAAAATTACCAAAGGTGGTGCGCGAGGCGCTAGGATATGATAGACTGTATCCGTATTCGGATTCGAAAAAATAAATGTAACTGACTGGAAAGGGGCAGAGTTGTGGAGAATCGCCATCTAGAGGAAGAAACAGAAATTGATCTCAGGCAGATTTGGGGTATATTAAGAAAATACTTTTTACTGATACTGGTGCTACCCTTGGTAGCTGCCACTGTCGCCGGAGTGAGCGTGTTTTTTATCGTTGCCCCGGTCTACCGGGCGGAAACAACGCTATTGGTGAGAAATCAAGCGGCCACCACCGCGATTACGCACGCCGACTTGCTGGCCAGTCGTCAGTTGGTGCGAACTTACCGCGAAATTGCCCGCAGTCGTGCGGTCGCGGTCGAGGTCAAAGAAAAGCTCGGCCTGCAACAATCAGTGCAGCAACTGCAAGCAATGGTAGATGTGACGCTCCGCGGCGATACCGAAGTTATTGCTATTTCGGTGGAAAGCACCAACCCAGAATTTGCGGCTTTACTGGCTAATGCGGTGGGGGAGGCCTTTCAAAAAACCACCATTCGCGTCATGCAGGTAGAAAATGTCATGGTGGTGGACAGGGCCGTCACGCCGGAGTACCCGGTTGCGCCGCGCAAACTCTTGAGCGTGGTTGTGGCGGGACTTTTGGGCGGTATGACCGCAGTGGGGCTTGCCTTCGTGCTCAGTTATTTAGATAATACCTTCAAAAAACCAGACGATGTAGAGCGGCTGCTTGGCCTGCCTGTGCTGGGAGCCATCCCTCTGTTCAAAGTACAAGACTTTGCGAAAGAGCAAGTGGGGGCCTAATATGAAGCATAAAATGAAACAATACCATCTTATAACGGAGAATTTGTCGTCCCGTATTGCCGAATCATACCGCGTGCTGCGGACTAATCTGCAGTTTTCCTCGCTTGATAAGTCGCTGCAGACCATAGTCCTAACTTCAACCGCCCCTGCCGAGGGCAAGTCAACCACCGGCGCTAACTTGAGCATCGCTTTCGCGCAGACGGGCAGCAAGGTGTTACTGATAGACGCCGACCTCAGACGGCCGTCCCTGCACAAGGTTTTTAAAATTTCTAATCAGATTGGGTTAACTAATTTGTTACTGCAAAGCGTGGCTGCTGATTTAGCCTTGCGCGAGGTGGGAGTGCCCAATTTACGGGTTGTCACCTCCGGCCCCATCCCGCCGAATCCCTCCGAGGTCCTGGGTAGTCGGCGTATGCATGAACTGCTCGCGACTCTTGCCAAGTCTTTTGACTATATTATTTTAGATACTCCCCCTGTCTTGGCGGTAGCAGACTCCACCATACTTGCGTCCATGGTGGACGGGGTATTGCTCGTGGTTTCGGTCGCCGAAGTATCGACAGATAAGGCCAAAAAGGCCAAGGCGCAACTAGAAGGGGTAAAAGCGAACCTGCTTGGGGTAGTCTTAAATGGGGTCGAACATGCCGCAGAGGATGACTATTACTACTACTACTATCGCGCCCGTGCCGGTCGCCAGGCGTAGTCAGGGGAGGGGTGGGTGTGCGGAGATGGTAAATCGGCGCAATTACAAATTCTTTCTTCTCCTCGCGGACATGCTGGCCTTGGTCGCTTCGGGGCTGATTGGCCTGTACCTGCGCTTTGAGGGAGCCCCTCCCACATCGCTCTACTTGGAATGGTCTAGGTTTATGCTCATCGCCGTGCCGCTCTTTGCCGTCGTCTACTATTATTTTGGGTTATACCGTCAAGTGTGGCGCTATGCTTCCGCGCCGGAACTGGTCACTATAGCCGGTGCGGTAACCCTCGCCATGGGCACTCTCCTAGCTGTCTTGCACCTTGACCCGGCGCGTGGCTTTCCGCGCAGTGTGCTGGTTATTGCCTGGCTCTTTAACATAGCCTTAGTGGGGGGCTGGCGCTTTGCTTTGCGCCTGGTGGCTGGTCGGCAAAGGGGCGCAAAAGGACACCAAGGTCCGCCCACCTTGGTGCTGGGGGCCGGCGATGCAGCGAGAATTCTCATAGACGAAACCCGTAAACACCCCGAACTGGGCACATTGGTCGGTTTCCTGGACGATGACCCCCATAAAGCCGGGCTTCTGCTCGGTAACCTTCCCGTACTCGGCCCCTTGACCCTACTTGAGAGGTTGGTCAAGGAGCAAGGAATCAGCCAAATTATTATTGCCATGCCCTCGGCTACCAAAGCATTCGTGAAAGGGCTGGTGGAAAAAAGCGCTAACTTAGGCATCAAGGCGCAGATTATGCCTGGGCTTTATCAGGTGCTGGGCAATGGGTCCTACCAGAGCCCGGTGCGCGAGGTGCGCATCGAAGACTTACTGGGCCGAGGCGAAAAGACGGCCGACTGCGCCATGATCTCTGGGTATGTGCGCGGCAAGAAGGTGCTGGTGACCGGTGCCGGCGGCTCCATCGGCTCCGAGCTCTGTCGTCAGTTGGCGCGCTGTGCACCGGCAGAGTTGCTGCTTTTAGGGCGCGGAGAAAATAGCATTTATGAAATACATCGAGAACTGGCACAAGTAAACCCGGACCTCAACATAATTCCGCTTATCGCCGACGTGCAAGATGCTCGCCGCATCGAGAGTGTTTTTGCCCACCACACTCCCCAGGTCATTTTTCACGCCGCTGCCCACAAACACGTGCCTCTCATGGAGCAAAACCCCACCGAAGCGGTCAAGAACAATTTTTTTGGTACCCGTAATGTGGTGAATGCCGTCCTCGCTAATAAAGGCGAAATTTTTGTGTTAGTATCCACAGATAAAGCGGTCAACCCCGTAAACGTCATGGGTGCGACCAAGCGCATGGCGGAGCTCTTAGTGCAAAGCCATAATCAAAGGGGTAGGACAAAGTTGATGGCGGTGCGGTTTGGCAATGTTTTAGGGAGTCGCGGCTCGGTCATTCCACTTTTTAAGGAGCAAATTTCCCGAGGCGGCCCGGTTACCGTGACCCACCCCGACATGACGCGTTACTTTATGACCATCTCCGAAGCGGTGAGCCTCATCATTGAGGCCGGTTCCATGGGGCAGGGCGGCGAAGTCTTTGTGCTGGACATGGGTGAGCCGGTAAAAATAGTAGAGTTAGCCAAAACCCTCATCACCCTAAGTGGTTTGCGTCCTGAGCACGATATCCCCATAATCTTCTCGGGCCTCCGTCCGGGTGAGAAATTATACGAGGAGTTGCTGACAGCCCATGAGGTGACAGCTGCTACTTCCCACGAGCGTATCCGCATCGCCCGGCAAAGCGTGCTCGGCCGTACCCAGTGGCAGGCAGCGTTTACACGAGCCGAGCAGATGGGCAAGAGTTGCACCGGGGCAGAGGTGCTGAATTTGCTGCAATCGATTGAAGAATTAGCGGTCGAGCAGGTGGCCAGTGCCGGGGCAGAGGGATAATAACGAGAAAAACTTGGGTGTTAGTCGACAATGTTTGCGCTATTTCGACATTTCGCAATGATACAATGAGCCTATATTCAGTATAAATGGGGGCTTGTTTGTGAGATGTCGATGCCTAAAAGTGAAAAATTATCTGGTCTATGTCTTGCTCATTGCTTTGTTTTTCTCCGTGGTTCCGTTTGGAGAAGCCCGAACGCCTACATATACATTAATGATAGGAGTTTCTGGCACAGGCGGCAATTTGAGCGTGCTGCGGGTCGTGGGCCGTGAGTTTGTCGCCGAGCTGCTACCGAAGTCCGCTCAACTGGCCGTGCTCGGAGAGTGGGGCGACGGCCAAAACCCTTACAGAGAATTAACCATGACCGAACTCGTGACCCGCTTGGAAATCGCCTTGGGCAAAAAAATAACCCGCTATGTACGCTTTAACGAGAGCCTGATAGTGGAGGTAGCCAGACACTTGGGTGGGGTCACCGTGGGGGGCATACGCCTTACCGGTCAAGAACTCTTGGAGCGGTTGAAGCCGAGTGGCAATGGTATGTACCTCCGTTCGCTCACTCAAACTGAGGTGCTGCGGGCGCTGGTGGCAGAGGCCTTGCGGGTGCAAAACTGGACTAGGTTGCCCGGAATCGTCAGGCTGGTTTTTAGTAGTGTAGAAACCAACTATACTCTCGTATCAGCCTTGGGTTTGTTAGCGCAAAGACCCACTCGTACTTCAATAGTTCATCTCCCCAATCCGGCTGTTTTGTACGAGGGACGCTACTTGCCGCAGCGCCTGCCCTTGCCGATGGTTGTCAGCGGGCGCACGCTTGTGCCTATACGCCTGCTAGCCGAGATAACCAATGCAGCGATCTGGTGGGATGAAGGGTCTCAGCGGGTCACCCTCGTCAAGGAGAGGCAGACTATTGATGTAGTTGTCGGTCAAAGAACGATATGGGTTAATGGTGTGGCACGCCCATTGGAGGCCGCTCCGGTGCTTTTTCATGGTCGCGTGATGGTTCCCTTTCGCATCATCGTAGAACAGCTAGGCTATAGGGTCGCTTGGGTAGATGCAGACTATGTGGTGAAGGTGTGGAGATGAAGGGATGGAGGCATTCTTCCTGGCGGGCATACTTGCGCTCTTGGCGCTGGGCTCTTATGGTTTTTTTAAGCATCGACGAGCGTTAAAGGCCAGAGCGGAGCGTTCGCGCCTGCGCAGTTGGCGGCACCATGAGCAATACCGGAGGTTCATCGGTGGGCTATCTCCTAATGCGCGCCATCGCTTCCCTGACCTAGACGAACAGGAACAGTATCGACAGTTCCTCGAGTGGTCATTACACGAGGGGTTGCATGGTGGTAACACCCAGCGATAGTCACGAAAGCCACTCAATTTTTGGGGGGCTTTTTTTCTGCTCTTATCTTCATTTAGCCGCTGCCTGTCGAGGCTGCGCAGTTCCTATTGTGCTTCGTGCGCGGCAGCCCAGTTGAAGCACCTACGGGGGTATTGGGTACAAACGATTGGTCTGTAGTTGGGTCTGTGGTACAATTTGACGACAGGCAAATCTAAAGTAAAAAAAGAAAGAGGCTTGGTGATGGCCAAGAAGCAAGACCTACTCCAGACGACCATACTCCTTAGCGCGGTGTCGGTCTTAAGCAAACTCCTAGGCTTTGTGCGCGAGCAGGTCATCGCCTGGCGCTTTGGCGCGGGTGCCGCAGTCGACAGCTATGTCGCCGCCTTGCTCGTGCCCCAACTCCTAGCCGGCATAGTAGGCGGCGCTTTAAGTACCGCCTTTCTACCCGTCTACAGTGAAGATAAAAGCGCGGAGGGTGGGCGGCGACTAGCCGTGACCACTTCCTTTGTTAATGCCTTGCTCGGCATAGCGGGAAGCCTAGCTGCCTACGCCTTTGCCCCCCTCATCGTGCGGGTGCTGGTCGGCAATTTCCCTCCCGAGCAGCAGCTCATTACCGCAGAGCTTTTGCGCATCATGTCTTTTGGCACCCTGCTCATCAACATTTCTTTTTTTCTCACCATTTTGTTTAACAGCCACGGGGGTTTCTTGCTGCCCGCGCTAAACCCAATTATTCAGAACATCGCTATTGTGGCCGGGCTAATTGTCCTTGGGGCGCAAGGCATTGCCGGTCTGGCTTGGTCGACCATGCTCGGCATGGCCATCCCCTTACTGCTCTTGGTATTCTGGGCACTTTATAAAAATTACCCACTAATCGGCCGCCCGAACTTGCTTGACCCTAAATTCAAGCGCGTAATCTATCTCTCTCTGCCCATCTTTGTCGCGGGCATTTTTGGCCAGCTCTACATGGTGGTCGACCGCCGCTTGGCCTCGGGGCTTGACGCGGGCAGCATCGCCTCGCTAAGTTTTGCCAACCGCCTGGTGCAGCTGCCGGCAGGCATCTTTGTCATGGCGCTGGCCACCGCCCTCTACCCCACCTTGGCCAACCTCGCCGCCCTTGGCGACAAAAAAGGCTTTGCCAAAGTCACCATCGCGAGCCTCAGAAGCCTCGTGGTGCTGCTTGTGCCGGCTACGGTGGGACTATGGGTGCTGCGCTACCCCATCGTGCGCCTAGCCTTTGAGCGGGGTTCATTTGACGCCACCGACACCAATAAGACCGCCTTTGCCCTCGGCTTCTATGCCTTAGGGCTGCTTGGTCTCTCGGCAGGACAGGTGCTATCGCGCGCCTTCTTCTCCCTGCATGACACCATTACCCCCGTTAAAATAGGCATCGTTACCGCCCTCTTAAACATTTTGCTCGCCCTCATCTTGGTCTACCCCCTAGCGCATGGTGGTCTGGCGCTGGCCAACTCTATCAGCGTTTCGCTCAGCGCCGTGTTCAACTTTATGGTGCTCCGCCGAAAACTCGGCCCCGTTCCCATGGGTATGCTGCCACTCCTTGTTAAAGTCGGCATTGTCTCATTGGGCATGGGTGCGGTGAGTAGTGTGGTGTATGGGGCCACCATTATGCTAGGCGAGGTGATGGCCTTGGGATTAGCTGTAGTCATGGGTCTGCTGGCCTATGGTGGAGGCTTGTTGGCAATGAGGGTGGAGGAGGCCATTTGGGGATTGGCCCGGTTGCGAACACAACTAACAAGGCTGCGGAAGTAAACAAACCAACAGCGGAAGTAAGCAGCCCAAAAAAAACCGGTAGACCCCACAAAGAATGTGGGGTCTACCGTGTATTTAAGTGTATTTACTTGCGGATTTCGATTCTATTTGACACGCTGTGCCAGACAACCTCGTATCCAAATGCTTCAGAGAGAAAACGCACGGGCACCAAGGTGCGACCGCGCTCCACCAGGGGCGCAACATCGAGCAGCACTGTTTGGCCGTTGACGGTGGCGGTGGGTGAGCCGATAGTGAGAGAGACCCGAGTTTCCCCGAGGGTTATGTTCACCGCATTGGTAGCGGCGTCCCACAACACGTTGGCCCCCAAGGCCTCCGCAACGAAACGCAGGGGAACCATGGTCCGGCCATTGATAATGCGCGGCGGGACATCGAGCACCAATAGTTGGTTGTTGGCGATAGCCTGATTGCTATTAGGAACAATCTGTATGTTCACCTTCCAGTCCGTAGTGACCGAAAAATCGATTGACTGGACGCTCAAGTTGCCAGCTTGGTCTACTTGGCGCAAAGTTAGGGCATGTCTTCCAACGGGGAGAGCTACAGTGAAGCTGTAGCGACCTTGTATAGTGGCAGGGAAGCTGCCAAGGTACTGAGCGCCGGAGAATAGTTGAATAGTAGCGAGGGGTTCGGCGTTACCGCTAATCGTAGCGATGCGGCCATCTGCTGTCGCCGTAATGCCGGTGAGAAAGGGAGGAGCCGCGGTATCAAGGAGCAGGGCGAAAAGACCGGTGCCTCTGTATCGCCCGACAAATGCCCTGTTCTCACCGGCAAAATCCGCGAGCACGCGCACCCAGAGCCGATGCTCTTCGTTATAGTGGTAAAGGCCGAGGGCCCCAGACACCATGCCGTCTCCTGGTACTCGTACATCAAAGACCATATCGTCATCTAACTGGGAGATGGCGCGTGCGTTCTGCTCAACCTTAAAAGTAAAGGGATTCCCAACTAGTCGGTAAGCTCCGAGTAGAGGGGTAATTGTGGCAGCCTCCACTTCGCGCAAGGTGAGTGTCGTTCCTCTAGGCAAGGGGGGTACTAGTACCGAGATGGTTGGCTGCTCAAAGCTTATTAGAGTTGTGGTTGTCGAGCTAGCATCCCTGCTAGCGATCAGCAATGGCGGTGGTGTTGGCGGAGTCGGTGGTGTTGGCGGAGTCGGTGGTGTTGGTGGTGTTGGTGGTGTTGGTGGTGTTGGTGGTGTTGGTGGAGTTGGCGGAGTCGGTGGCGTTGGCGGTGTTGGTGGAGCCGGCGGGAAAAAAATCAGTGGCGGAGAGGGTGGCAGCACGGTAACCGTGCCGCTCACGATAGTGGTGTTGATAGGGTTGGCCACCCTGTTCGATAACCGTACACTTGATATAGTTATAGGTGTCGCACCCGAAACACTGCTTGCTCGAAAAGTAATTGTAGCCAAGGTGCCGTTGCCAGAAAACTCCGGAGCTAGAGGGCCGAGAGGCCCCGAAACAGCGAAATAAGTGATCGTTCCGGGTGCGTCAACGTGAACTTCGCTCTCCACACCAATATGGGTGAACACTGTTCCCCTTCCTATTTGGATGCCGGGGCGAATGTTGTCGGCGTCGATCACTTCCAGGCGAGTGTGGTCGTAGGTCAGAATAAATTCGTACCCAAATAGCTGGGCTACATCCGTGATGAGCAGGTCAACAGAGAAAGTCTCGTTAATGGCGACTGAGCGGTTTTCTAGCCGCACCCTGGTTGCAGGGTTAGCACCGGCAATAGGCATGCCGAGACCTGCGATTAGCACAATGGCAAGCGTGAAACAAATTATTTTTGTGGTCATTCCTGTCCTCCTTACAGTTTATTGTGGGTTTTCTATGTAGAAGTTGTTCAATTTTCAGTTGTGCGATTCCTGCAATTAAAAATAAATTTTGGGACATTATTTTTTAGAGCAGGAATATTTATAAAAGAAAGCGAAAGTCATTTTATAGGGATAAAGTCTATGTGAAGGCAGGTGTTGTGTAGAGACAAAACAATTAGCCTCAGTGCAAGGGGTCTCTAAAGTACGAGAAGGGGGTTTGAGGGTGAGAAGGATTAACAAGCAACTCGTATCAATCATCTTGGTTTTAACTCTGCTGATCGGTGTAGTATTCCCAGTCGGGGTTTCGGCGAGCACGCCACCTAGCTCAGTCAACCCAGGCATAGTGGAGAGGTTTACTGACTATGACCTGAACTCTACAGAGCCGATTTCAGTCATTGTAGAGTTTGCGGGCCAGCCGTTCGCAGTTTTCGCAGACACCCTGCGCACGCAGGGTACAGTTATGACTGCGGCTATAGAGCATGGTTATCTGCAGGCGCTATCGCAGCAACAGCAAACGATTGTCGCAGCGATGCAGAGTGCCGGCCTGAAGATTACTTTGGTGCGCAGTTATAGTGTCGTATACAACGGTGTAGCCATTACCATTCCCGCCAACCAAGTTATGCAGTTGCTACAAATTCCGGGAGTGCTTGATGTCTATCCCGATATCGAACTTCAAGCCACGGGTCTTGACATCAGCCTGCCGGTGATTGGGGCGCCGCCTACTTGGGCCCTGCCTCCCGGTCTGCGCGGACGTGGCATTTTAGTAGCGGTTCTGGACACCGGTGCTGATTATATGCATCCGGATCTGGGGGGTGGCATAGGCCCAACATTTAAAGTCATCGGGGGTACCGACTTCGTAGATGACGACAAAGACCCCATGGAGCAAAAAAATATGCCCGGCGTTAACCCCGCCACCGGGCGCGACTGGAACACCTCTCATGGTACGCATGTGGCGGCTACTGTGGCCGCCGTGGCGCCTGAGGCCAGTCTCTACATCATCCGCGTCTTGGGGCGCGGTGGCAGTGGCTCTTCATCCGATGTCATGGCCGGCATTGAGCGGGCCGTACAGGTGGGGGCACACGTTGCCAACATGAGTCTTGGCGCGGCCCTTGGGCACCCGGATTCACCTTGGGCACGTGCGGTGGACAATGCCGTACTCGCCGGCGTGGTCTTTACGGTTTCTGCCGGCAACAGCGGCATTGCCGAGCGCACCATCGGCACCTATGCCAACACCAGGCTTGGCATAGCCGTGGGCTGGGCAGATACCTCACTCAAGCCTTTTGTTTTGCCACGCGGTGCCACTACAAATATGTTAGGTTCACTAATGACCTTTTCTCCTCCTCTTTCTCCCTTGGAAGGGCGAGAGATAGAGTATGTCAACGTAGGCTTAGGCAATGTGGCCGCCGACTTCCGTGACGCCGCCGGCGTGAGCCGCGTAACCGGCCGCATCGCCCTCATGCTACGGGGTGGGGTGTCATTTGCAGTAAAATCGCGGAATGCACGCGACGCCGGGGCAATTGGCGCCATAATTTGGAACAACGCCCCTGGGATCTTCGCTGGCACTCTCGGTAACGTCGCAGTAGGCGATATCCCTACCATAGCGCTCAGTCAGGCTGATGGAGTTATCCTGCGCGACAGGGCAGATAAATTCGTGTCGTTCAGCATGGGTTCCCATCACTTGATGTCTCCCTCCAGTTCGCGCGGGCCGACAGCTTTACTCGACATCGCCCCGCATGTGTCCGCCCCGGGGCAGGACATTACCGCCGCCTATCCCTTCCCAGGCACTGATGGCAGCCACGTCAGCGGCGCCTTCCAGAGAGTGCCCGGTGCAGGCAATCCGTGGTTCGGCACCATCAGCGGCACCTCCATGGCCGCGCCCCATGTGGCCGGAGCGGCGGCTTTACTCCTGCAAAACCGTCCCACCATGACTCCCGAAGAGATTAGGCTGGCGCTCATGAATACGGCCCAGGATATTAAACATATCGACGGAAGATCCTTCCGTCCCATCGACCAAGGCGCGGGCATGATCAACATCTTTCGGGCGGTGACTGCGCGGCTGCGCATTGCCCCTGGCATGCTTAACTTCCGCGAGGTAGCGTCAGGAGAAACCCAGAGAACATTAGACCTGACCAGCTTGAGCGCCAGTAATGCGGTATTTAGGACGCGGGTCGAAAAGCATAACCCAGCCCATGCTTACGAGGTGCTGTTGCCGAGCCAAATTACCGTCAATGCCGGTGCAAACTTGACGGTGCCGGTAGCGCTTTTTGTGGACGCTTCCTTGCCGGTTAGTGTAATGAATGTCAGCGATTACGGCGGCTACATAGTCTTCGAAAACGTGGCTGACCCAACCGACTCCTACCGCGTGCCCTTCCACTTTGTGAACAGGCAGGTCGTCAGTCAGCTTCAAGTCACTCCCGATGCCATTTCTCCTAATGGCGATGGTGTGCAAGACACGACGACCATCACCTTTGAGATTGGTCACCCAGTCAATGGGCTGCGCATCGCAGCCATCTTTAATCGAATTCCTGACGGCGCAGGATTCCATGTGCCCTTCATTACCACGGGTCCGCTACAGCCGGGTCGCTACAGCGTGACGTGGGATGGGACAGCGCCTGCCGGTTTTGAGCTCCGAGATGGGTTCAATCAGCTCCACCTGAATTGGCAGCTTGTACCAGGCGGGGCTTGGACTGCCTTCTTCAGTGCCGCCGGCGTCATCACCACCGGTTTTGCCCGTCTGACGGTTGACCGCAGCCCGCCGGTCTTCTCTAATGTCGTTCCGGTCATCGTTCCCACCGCTCCCAATCAAGTAACCATCCGCGGCAATGTCGACGATTTATTGCTCAGTACGGTGATGTCGGACGGTGGCTCGGTATGGGTTAACGATGTCTTGCAGCATATCACCAACCAAAATATTCCAGGATTGACAGGTTGGGATTGGGTCCTGTTTGAGTCCTTGCCCATGACCATGGACCTGCGCCAAAGCACCACGGTCAGTCTGCGCGCGCGAGATAGTGCCGGCAACGAAGTGCGGCAATCCTTAGCGGCCACAGGACTTACCGTGGAGAATCCAGCTCTAACGACGGTCAATGCCGAAACGGTGCGGGTTGCCGGTGTGGTAGTGCCGGGAATGACTCTCACCATCAATGGGATAGCCACCACCTATGACTCCATCGGTCGGTTCGCGGTCAATCTGCCCCTCACTCTAGGACACAATGCCTTCACAGTGGTGGCGTCCGTCCCGGCATGGGGCGCGGCCTTCACACCCATAACCCAAACATTTGCGGTAGTGCGTACGCCGACCGTCATGGGTCTCACTTCTGCCACGCCTAATCGCTTGCTCAACGAACGCTTTGTTGTCGACGTTACCATCGGCGAAGTCACCGACCTCTATGGGCTTGAGTTTGTTGTGAACTTTGACCCGACCAAAATGCAGGTGATCGACGCCGACCCAACTCTACCCGGCGTGCAAATTAGCCCGGGGACCGCACTCCCCGGAGTCGGAACAGTGACTTACCCAATCAACAGTGTCGACAACGCCGCTGGGGTGATTCGCTTTGGTGCAGCCTTGATGGGTGTACCGACTGGCTTTAGTGGCAATGGCCTTCTCGCTAGCATTGAGTTCACCTCCACTGCCGTCGGTCCGGTTTCCGTCACTGTCGCCAGTGCCACCGCTGCCGACAGCAGGGCTGTGCCCATACGTTTTGCCATCGGCACAATGGCACCTGTCCAGATCGGCACAGGTACGGTCAGTGGACGAGTCGAGCTACCCGGTAGGACAGTCCTGGTTGGCAACGACCTGCAGCCCCGTTTTGGCGGAGTAAGCGTTACCGTGGCGGGCCGCGAGGCCATTACCAATGACCAGGGTAATTTCTCCGTAGCCGGCATGCCCGCTGGCACGCACACTCTGCGTGTGACGACGCCAGGTTTCTTGACACAGAGTCAGCAGATCGTCATCAGCAGTCTAACGCCAATCCTTACGGCCAATTTCATCCTAGTTTCCGGCGATCTCAATGGCGACGGCAGGATTGATATCTTTGACATCGTCATTGTGAGCAATGCCTTTGGCTCAGCCCTTGGGCAGCCGCATTGGGATGCGAGAGCCGACTTAAATCTAGATGGCAGGGTGGATATCCTGGATCTAGTCGCCGTCACCCGCAATTTTGGGCGTAGCGAATAAGGGTTAAAGTAGGCAAGAGGCGGCCTGTACAGGCCGCCTCTTGCTGTGGTGCTAGGCAGGCCATCTACGGGCATGCTATACTCGTGCCGTATGTGGTCTAGAAGGGGGCAGTATGCTTGCTAAGAACCTTGTTACTTGTGTTCCTGGGGGTGCTCATCCTCGGATCTTTCTTTTTTTCCGGACTATACTGGGAGGGGCAGCGGCTGCTGTTCCAGTTGGTGCTTACGGTCCCCTTGCTTGCCGGGCTTCTCCTGCCGGGTAAAGTTATAGGCGCATCTTCTGTGCGGCGGGGGGACTTCTTCGTGGCGGCAGTGGTGTTGCTTTATGCCATTGGCATCGTGCGACCGGCTAGCACCTACGGCGCATTGATGAGTGCTTTGTTATGGCTCAGCTACTTTGCCGTCTATTTGTTATTTCAGCGTTTGGCTCTGGCCGAGCGTGAGAAAAGGGCTGTGGTCCTTGCATTCGCCGCTTTTTGTACTTTAGTTGCCCTCTTAGGGTTGGCAGTCTATACCCAGACGATTTATTTGCAAGAGGGGCTTGTCGGCGGCCGACTGTCAGTGCTTCTGCGCTACCCGAACGCTACCGCGGCTTTGTTGGTGGCAGGGGCAGCCGCGGTCCTGGCCCTCCTGCCCCAACTATTTAAGCACAGTCAACGGACAATGGCCTTTTTGTCGCTCTTGGCCGTGTTGCCCGCCCTCTATCTCACTCATTCACGCGGTGGATGGTTGACATTGGCTGCTATTGTTTTGTTTATTTGTCTTTGGCAACGTGCTCTGTGGGTTTTGTTGCACTACCTCACCGGGGCAACCATTGGCAGCCTAGCGATTGTCGCCATGTTACAAACGAGCGCGGAGCCCGCTACCTACTTGGTCATTCTTGCTTTAGCCGTGCCCTATGCTTGGGGCTACACCCTGATACCGCTAGGAACCAAGGGCGTGAAATATGCCTTTGCCACCGTTCTCCTGACCGCTTTGGCAATTACCGCCTACTTAGGGTGGAGTCCCTTGCGCTACACTATCGCCACCAACTCCCTTACGCCGCATGCCGTGCTGTCTTTTACGGTGGGCGAGTTGCTGCCGGAAACGGAGCACACCATTACCGGCAGGGTGGAGATAACCGGCACTGATGCTGCCCCACCCGCCTATATCATCATTTGGGGAATGCGGGCGGGGCGAGTAGAATCCCGCCTGGCCAGGCAGCAGCTGAGTTCGGGTGAAGATTTTGCCCTGAGTTTCGTCACTCCTACTGAGATAAAGGATATTCGCGTGGATTTTTCCGTTAATGCCGTCGCTACCACCATGCAGCTAAAATCCCCACGCCTTGTCGGTGGGGGGCTTGCGTCGTGGTTGAGCAGCCCCCTGCACAGGCTCTTGCCCTTGCCGCTCGCCAATCGCCTGGCCCAGATGGGGCATCGGGTGCTCCTAGGTGATGCCCGCCTGACCTTTGTTAGGGATGGTCTGCGCATTGCGCACCAGTCGCTATGGCTTGGCCAAGGGGGCAGGACTTGGGAAGCGCTCTATCGCAGTGTACAAAGTTATGATTACGGCTCGCGGCATGCCCATTCCGAGCCTTTAGAGATGTTGCTTGATATCGGTTTGGTGGGGCTATTGCTGTTTGTCCTGTTCCTAGTTGGTGTTTTCAGGCGGATTACGCGGGGGAATGGCGTGGACGGCATCTTGGCAGTAGTGGCGATGGCTCTGCTCATTAATTCCGTCGGCGAGTTTATCGGGGCTTTTCCCTCATTTTACTTTGTGCTCTTTGCCTTTTTGGGCCTGCTGTCGTCCTCGCCAAATCCTCCACAGCGCACCGTCAATAGATGGGGCACAGGTCTACCGCTAGTCCTCTGTATCGCCCTGGTGGTCTCGCTGCCATACTTGACAATTACCCTTGTGGCTGAGAACGCCTTCGACCGGATGCAGAGAGAGATGGGAGTCGGCGACCATCCGGCGGCACTCGCCACCGTAGCTAGCGCGCATCGCCTTGCTCCATTTGTGCCTAATCTGCGGATTGCCCTCGCCCAGCTCAGCTGGCTTGACCTAGTCGCGGACCGCCAGATGCGCCTTTCCTTGGCGGAGGGCCGCCGTCTTGAGCCAGGCAACGCGCAGTTCGCCACGCTCCTTGGCCAGTTGGCCATGCGTCATGGTGAATTCACCCAAGCTGTCGCTTACTTCGGTCAGGCTCTAAAATTGGAGGTGATGCGCGTCAGAAGATACGAAGACCTAGCCTCAGCTCAAGTGAGGGCTGCGCTGCAGCTAGCGGAGCGCGATCTGGCACAAGGACTTGAGTTCGCCCACGCCGCAGTTGCCACAGGAGAGTTGTTTTACGCTACAGCTGCTGTTGTTCCGCCGCCCTATGCCATGCGCGCAACGCCGGCCCTTCATCTGGCCCTTGGGCAGGCCCACCTGATCGTCAGGAAGTATAAAGAAGCAGAGACTCATCTGCGTCAGGCAATCCGTGCCCCCGACGAGGTGACACGCAGAGTCGCCACCGTTACTTTAGGGAGGCTCTACGAGCTACAGGGGGACGCCGTCCAAGCGCGGCTGCATCTGGCGGGTAAGCTAGGCAGAACAGATCTGGAACTCTACTACAGTCAATTAAGTCTAATCGCCCCCTAGGGCAATGTTACGATATCTTTACAATGCCGGACTACGGATTGTTTTACGCTGACTGCCCTTGTATACTGGCCATGACAGAGGGAAGCTGAGTCAAGGGCTTGGCATTTCTAGCCCTACGCCCCCCATAGGGGGTGCGAGGTCGACGCGCAGGGCACGGAAAGCACCGAGTGTTCCCTCAAAGTCAAGTATTGTCTATCTCTGAAAGGGAGGTACCATTGAAGTGAAAAAATTCTTTGCCGTCTTACTCAGTTTGGTTATGACCGTGAGCCTGTTCTCCGGCGTGGCCTTTGCTAGCACTCCCCATACGTATTTTTTGCAGGCTAACATTCATGGCACAGTCGCTCTAAACCAAATCATCTTCATCAGCGGTAGCCTAAGTCGCGTTGGTTCGCAAACTCTGGTGGACTCTGCCTACCCCGGTGGTGAGACCTTCCAAGTATTGTTACAGCGCCGCGATCTGACCGCCACCACTTGGGCTGGGGCTACGACGTTCCAAACGATACTACCCGACCCCAACAGTGGTGTGTTCAATATCGCGGTAAACCTCAATAGCGTCGGCACCTACCGCTTGGTTGCGGTAAGAAATGGCGCGATCATTGTACAAGCCGGTGCGGACTTGGCCCAAGCAGTGGGCACTGTCAGTGCCAGTGCATTGACTGTAACCCCTGGCATCACCGAAACCACTTGGAGCGTCACTCCCGAGACAGTGCGCATCCCCCTCACGGTGACCCGTCCTGGCGCCACTGCCGGCACTGTCACCCATCTCACCACTGGTTTGACTGCTACTTTCACTTACGGTGGCGTTGTAGCAACAGATGTCACTAGCACAGTATCAGGCAACACCGTAACTTTCGTTGTTCCCAGACCGGCAGGTACTCCTGCTACCGGCGTCATTGGCATTTCCGTCAGCCATGAGTCCGGCAATTGGGTCGGCTCCGCCGCGGTTAACGTAGTTGCCCGCGCACCCTTCAATGTCTTGGTCACTCCTGTTCCGGCATTAGCGGTTGGCACCCCGTCACTACTGACAGTGCAGGCCTTTGATGCTCTCGGCAACTTTGCTGGTGGTGGCAGCACAACTTTTGCTTACACCATAACCACGGTCACTGGTCCGTTCGCAGCTCCCGCAGTAGCTCTCCGCACCACAGACGCAGCTCTTAACTTTACGGTAACTCCCCGCCATGGCGGAGTCATTACCGTTACGGTGCTCTTCTATGACGCCGCCCATAATATCGTTTCTACCCAAGTGCGCACCCTGACCGTTCCTGGTATTACGGTGAGCATCCCTGTAACTGCTGCCCGTCGCCTTGACGTAGCCACCCTGCGCGCAATCGTCACCGACGCCGCCGGCAACCGCGTGAACAATGCCAGAGTCACCTTTACTGGTACCGCAGGCATGTTCGCTACCCGCAACGCCGCGGGCACCTTTGTCAACACAGCCGACGCTGCCTTGGTCGTCAACGGCATGGCTGCCACCCAGCCCACCGGTTCCGCCGTTGTCAATGGTGAGTTCTCCATTGACGTGACCCTGCGGACGCTTGGCAACATCTCTGTTTTAGTCGAAATCCCCACCCTGAACCTAGTAACTAATATGATTGAATGGACCGCCCAAGGCAATTGGGGTAGCGCGATAGCTGTAACTGGCAATCTAGGCTACACCCTCGCCCTCACCCACACCCTGCTGGCTGGGGCCACCGCGCCTGAGACCGTGTCGGTAACCGTGCGCGATGCCGCTGGCGTAGCCATCACTAGCGGTCTTACCTTTACAGGTCCCACCGCGTTAACGGTAGGCCCAGCCATCCATGTCGGGCTTGGCGTATGGAGTGTACCTCTGCACGTAGTCGGTGCCGCGGGAACCTTTACCCTCACCGCAGCTAATGCGGATAGCACCACCCTTGGCACTGCCTCGATCGTTGCTGTTGCTCCTGTAGTCGCTGTAACTCCCGCCGGCGGTAGGCTCACCGCTAATTTCCGCGATACAATCACCGTAACGGTGACCGACCCACGCACGAACGTGGCTGTAGCTCGCAACATTACTGTGGCGGCGAGAAACGTCACCGCCCCGAACAATGCCGTTCATGCAACTGCTACCATCATCTCAAATGAGATGAGTGGAACTGTGACCACTGCTTGGGTTCCCTATGTTGTAGCCGCCGCAAGTGCGCAGCAATTCAGAATCCTCGCCTCTCCTACCGCTGCCGCTACCCGTACCGTTGCCGGTGTGGTAAGTGCGCCGCAGGTAAGTATTACCGTAGCAGGTGCTCCTGCGGTTCATTTGACCCTGACGGATGCTACTCTCGTAGTAACCCCCACCACCTTGGTTCAAGGTGTGCGGGCAACCATCTCGGTTACGGTCAATAATGCCCATGGCACACCGATTCCTGGTCGTTTTGTCACCCTAAGCGGTCGTATGACCACCGATGCTGCCGGTGTTGCTATCCCCGCCGCGGGCACGCTGAGCATCATTGGTGTACCAGCTGCCCAGGCTGATGGCGTGGTCACTGCCGCCAATGTAGTGGTTTCGGTGCTTAACGATGCCATTCCTCCAGTTGCCCTGACAGCTACTATACCTGTCACCGTTCCTGCCGCTCCTCCTGCCGACACCGCCGCTCCGATCATCGAAGTGACCGTGCCTGCTGTGACCACCGAAGCTACCGCCCAGGTAACTGTGGTTGTCAGAGACGCTGTCAATATTGCCGCTAACGGCATCATCTTCGACGGCGCAGTCGTGACCGTGTTTGCCGGCAGAGAGCATGTCTTTACCCGTACCGTCAACCTGCGCGAAGGCATGAATGTCTTCTCCGTCAGTGCTCAAGACGTTGCCGGTAATGTAGCCACCCGCGTCATTGCCATCGAGCGTCGCACCCCGCCTGCGCCTGTTAGCCACACCATTGTCATCGGCAGAGCTAACCCCGCTATCGGTCTGGACGTTCCTGCCAATGTACGCAATGGCCGCCTCATGGTGCCTTTCCGCTGGTTCGGTGAGAGAATCCTCGGCGCTACCGTCGACTTCAGAGTCGTTGGCGCAGCCGAAGTAGTATCTCTCCACCTCGGCAACGTCCATGTAGAGCTAACCCTCAACAGCACCATCGCTAAAGTCAACGGCACTCCAGTCTCGCTCGATGTAGCAGCCTTTGCCACCGGCGGCCGCACCCTCGTGCCTGCCCGCTTCTTGGCTGAGACCTTCGGCTACACCGTCAACTGGAACCCCATTGACGACAGCGTCACCATCACCAAGAGATAGTCCCTTCTCCACCAAAGAGACCCCTCACGGGGTCTCTTTTTTTCCCGCCCCCAAACAAAAGGGACGTGTCTTTTTGTTTTCAAAGGCTGATTTTCTTCTCATTCTGGCGTATAATAGGACAACGCCTCATTAGAGAGAACCTTTGCTCGAAGTGGCCCGCAGCGAGGAGTAGAGGAGCGCAGAGGAGGGAAACCCTCATTAATCCTCTCAATAGTTCGTTACCCTCTCACCCCTTCGTTCCACTTGTCTTTGCTTCGGCCCACTTCGAGCGAAACGTCCCTTTTTTCCTCCCCTTCGTTCCACTTATCTTTGCTGCGTCCCACTTAAAGCTAAACACCCCCTTGTTTTTCCCCCTTCCTTAAGTCGCCCCCATAGGACAACGCCCCAGTGGGGCGTTGCTACGAACGACAGGAGTGTTGCTGCTTGAAGCTCTACCTAAACCTCTTTGGTATAGCCCTAGGTCTTTTTCTAGCCACCCTCACGCCGCCCCCCGCTCTCTCGATTGCCGCCATGCAGGCCTTGGGGCTGCTCGCCTGGGCTATCTGTGCCTTTGTGGGCCAAGTCTACGACGACTACATCGTGGCGCTCATCATGGCAGTGGGGTGGATTGTGCTCGGCATAGTGCCGCTAGAGATTGCCTTTGCCACCTTTCATAGCCGCACTTGGTGGCTCTTAGTGGGGGCCCTAGGTTTAGGGGCGGGCGTGGCCAGGAGCGGCCTACTAAAGAGGAGCACTTTGCTCATGTTAAGACTCATGCCGCCAAGTTACCTCGGGCAGACCCTGGCCCTCTTTTTAACCGGGGTCGTCTTCTGCCCGGCCATTCCGAGCGTCACCGCCAAGGTGAGCATTACGGGAAAGTTTATTCCCGGGCTGGCCGGAGCGATGGGTTTTGGCGAGCGGAGCAAGGAGAGCGCGGGGCTTTTTTTGGCCATGTACCTTGGTTTTGTTTTGGCGGCACCCATGTACATGACGGCGACCAGCACTAATTTATTTCTAATTGAACTTTTGCCCCCGCTTGAGGTCAGCCGCATGAGCTGGGGTTTTTGGCTGACGGCGGCGCTACCCCCGGTGCTATTCGCGGCGATGCTCGGGTACCTGGCACTCCTCATGCTCTTTCAGCCTAAGGGGCCGGCCTCCGCGGACCGGGCGGTGGTGGTTGCCGAGCTACAGGCTCTAGGCCCGCTGACCCGACCGGAAAAGGTTATCCTTTTGGTCTTACTCCTCGCACTCATACTTTGGATTACGGAGGGTTGGCATGGGCAGCAGCCGGCAGCGGTGGCTTTGGCCGCCCTGACGGTGCTCTTGGCGACGGGCACGGTGGACAGAAAGACCTTTCACACGGAGATAGGTTGGTCGTCGCTCATATTTTTAGGCATCATTTTAAACCTCGGGCAGGTCTTCCCGCGTCTGGGGATAGATAAATTTTTAGGGGCAGAGTTGCTGCCGCTCCTAGGCCCCTTGGCCGAAAACTCCCTTCTTTTTACCGCCTTGCTCATGGCCTGCACTTTTCTCTTGCGCTTTGTCATGGTCTCGATTAACGCTTTGCTAGCCATACTCATGCTCATCCTCACCCCCGTGGCCGCGGCGGCAGGCATGAGCGCTTGGGCTTTGGGGATGGTCATCCATTTAGCGGCCCACGGGGTCTTTGTTATGCACTACCAAAACATCGTCTACGCTGTAGGCTGCGAGGCCGCCGAGGGCAAGGCCATCTCGGTAAGTGACGGCGCGAAGTTCTCGCTCATATTTACCGGCATAACTGTCCTCGCAGTGCTCGCCGCTTTGCCCTACTGGCGCTGGCTGGGCCTCCTCTAGGGCTGTGGTTAGGCCCAAACTGACGGATATTGGTCTGCATTCGTTCATAGTAGTGCAATCGGTTCGGCGCTGGTTTATAATCTAGACAAGAGAACAGAGAAAGGCGGCTTTGGCATGGGCTCCACTGAGTTGTTGGTAGCGGCCCTGGCAAAAAAAAGGCTCGCGCGCGAGGCAGAGCGGCAAGCTTTCATTTTGCTAGCCATGCAGGCTTTGGACAAGCTGGCCGGGGAGATGGCGTTTGAGTCGGCCTATATATTCGGCTCGGCGACGCGCCCCTACGGGTTTAGCGAGGGATCAGATTTAGATGTCGCCTTTGTCGGCCTGAGGGATGAGGATTTTTTTGCCGCCATGGCGTTTCTTTATAACGAGGTGGGGCGAGAGGTCGACGTGGTGCAACTAGAGGGGCATAGGCTGGCGGAAAAGATTGTGGGGGAGGGCATACAATGGAGAGGGAGCAGGGAGGCATACCCTCGTGATGCGGCGGAGTTTGTCAAAAAGCTAGAGCAGTAACCCCAGACGTAAAGCGCGCCGAGGCGCTTTTTTTTCGTGCAGGGATAACCATTTTGTGATAGAATAGTTGTATACAAAACCGTGCACAGACGGAGGGTTGTTATGGGATATATAAGAATTGGCGAAAAATTAGTCAGTCGCGAAAAAATCATGCGCATGGTGGAGAAGGTTCTCGACCGCCGCTCGTCCGGCCTGTCGCAGCAGGATGTGGCTGATGAGCTCGGGCTTGACCGCAGCTTTATCTCGCGCCTCGAAACCCTAGGCGAGCTTCGCAAGGGCGGCAAGATAGCGCTTATTGGCTTTCCGATTGGCAACAAGGCTGAAGTGGCCAGCATTGCAGAGGATTTTGGAGTCGACCACATTTACTTGCTCACCGAGGCCGAGCGCTGGGCTCTCATTCGGGAGAAGAGCGGGGCGGACCTGCTGAACGAAATCATGGGGTTGCTCACGGCGCTGCGCTCCTTTGACACCGTCATCTTAATCGGCTCAGATATGCGCATTAAGTTGGCGGAAGCATTGGTGGATAAGCAAATTATTCCTATGTACATCGGCGACTCCCCCATCAGAGAGGACAAATACATCGACCCAGACGAGCTGCGCCAATTGCTGCAGGGGCTACGTGGATAGGAGGGGTGCGCAATGAAGCGAGTTGTCAGTGTGAGCTTGGGTGCAAGCAAGCGCGACCACCGGATTGAGGTAGAGCTTTTAGGCGAAAAGTGCCTTATCGAGCGCATCGGCACTGATGGGGACTTAGGCCGCGCCGTCGCCCTCATTAAGAAGCTGGATGGGCAGGTCGACGCCTTTGGCATGGGCGGCATCGACCTCTATGTGCAGGCAGGCGGCAAGCGCTACATTCTGCGCGAAGCTAGGCAGCTGGCCGAGGCCGCCAAGGTCACGCCCATACTCGATGGCACCGGGCTGAAAAATACGCTGGAGCGTAAAGCCGTGCTCTACCTAGACAAGGTCTATGGCCTAAAAATTAAAGGCGCATCGGTCCTCATGGTTTGCGCCGCCGACCGCTTCGGCATGGCGGAGACTTTTGCCGCTCTCGGCGCCAAGCTCACTTTGGGCGATTTAATCTTTACCATCGGCCTGCCCCTCCCCCTCTATAGCCTGCAGGCTCTGGGCAAGGTGGCCGCCGTGCTCGCGCCCATAATGACCCAGCTCCCCATAAAGTATCTCTACCCCACCGGCCCCGACCAAGAGAGGACGGTCCGGCGCGGCGAGCAGTACTTTCGCCAAAACAGCATCATCGCCGGCGATTTTCACATCATCCGCCGCTACTTGCCGGACGGCTTGCAGGACAAGGTTGTGGTCACCAACACGGTGACAGAGAGTGACATATTGTGGCTAGAACAAAAAGGGGCGCGGCTCTTAGTCACCACCACCCCAGAATTCGCCGGACGCTCCTTTGGCACCAATGTCATGGAGGCCCTCTTGGTAGCCTTGTCGGGGCAGACGGGCTCGGGGCTAAGCGCAGAGCAATATGAGGTGCTCCTTGACCGTCTGGACTTTAAGCCGCGTGTGGTCGAGATCGGCTCACCGATGGGTTCATAGTTCATAGCTCATATTTCATAGTTCATAGAGGGAGGGAATATATGCGCAAGTTCGCCTTTATTTTGCATCCTATTGTCGCCGATGACATTGCCCGCAAATTTAAGTTTACCGCCAAGTGGTCGGACGCTTGGAAGGAGAGGTTGGTCAGGCTCTTGCCGCCGCTTAGGGTATCGCACATCACGGGCGTTAAGTCCCCCCATGCTGAGGTAGAGGGTTACTTTGTCGCCTGCCCCTTGACCTCGCGCCAACTTCTAGGCTCGGTGCCGGCCGCTGAAGCCATTAAGAAAATTGTGCAGGCCGGGCGCGTTGCCGAGAAATTAGGCGCGGAGATAGTGGGCTTAGGCGCTTTGACTTCGGTGGTCGGAGACGCTGGCCTTACGGTGGCCGAGAAGCTCAACATCGGTGTGACCACAGGCAATAGCTACACCGTAGCCACCGCCCTCATGGCGGCGCGCCTAGCTGCTGCCAAGATGCAAATCAAAATTGCCGACGCTCAAGTAGTGGTGGTGGGCGCAACGGGTTCTATCGGGCAGGTGTGCGCGCGGCTGATGGCCAAGGAAGCGGCCAGAGTTACCTTGGTGGCGCGGAACTTAGAGCGCTTGCAGGCAGTGCGTGAGCGAATATACGCTGAAAGCGGCACCATGACCTATGTGTCGGACGACGTCGACGCCAGCCTTAAGAATGCCGATATCGTCATTGCCGTCACCAGTGCCCTTGACTGCGTGGTGGACCCTCGGCTGCTCAAGCCCGGGGCCATTGTTTGCGATGTTGCTCGCCCGCGCGACGTGTCCGAAGAAGTGGCTAGGCTGCGCGATGATGTGCTGATTGTCGATGGCGGAGTGGTCGAAGTGCCCGGGCCGGTGGACTTTGGCTTTAATTTCGGCTTCCCCCCCCGTATGGCCTATGCCTGCATGGCCGAGACCATGCTCCTAGCGCTGGAGGGGAAAGTGGCAGATTTCTCCCTCGGGCGGGATATAAAGCTAGAGCAGGTCGAAGAAATAACGCGCTTAGCTGAAAAACACCAGTTTAAGCTGGCTGGTTTTCGTAGCTTCGAGCGGGCGGTAACGGACGAGAAAATAGCGGCCATCCGTGAGCGCGCTCGGGCTAAGCGAGCGGCTGATTAGCAGCATGCATTGTCCATGCTCAGGCCAGAATCATTGACAAAGGGCGCGAGCGTTATATAATAGACTTGGTCTTGGAGCACTGCTGGCGTAGCGGTGCTCCACTTGAAAATTAGGGATGCATAAAGGACCTGTCGCCGACATACAATCACTGCAGCAGTGGCAAGAAAGAGGGAGTTAGTGTGAGCGAAAAAGAGGTCTTAATCACTATTGAAGGGTTAAGGAAGATTGAGGAGGAGCTGGAGCAGCTCAAATCAGTCAAGCGTGCTGAGGTGGCCGAGCGCATCAAAGAAGCTATCGCCCATGGCGACATCTCTGAAAATAGCGAGTATGACGATGCCAAGAACGAGCAGGCTTTTGTGGAGGGCCGCATACTGACTCTTGAGCGGCAATTGCGCAATGCCCGGGTGGTGGACATTTCTGAAAGAGACCACACTGTGGTAAGCTTGGGCTCTAATGTCAGGCTTTACGACGTCGACGCCAAGGAAGAGTTGCAGTATGCCGTCGTTGGGTCGGCCGAAGCGAGCCCGATGGAAATGAAAATTAGTAACGAGTCTCCGGTGGGTAAGGCCCTCATGGGCAAAAAATCGGGGGACACTATCGAAGTCGTGGTGCCTTCAGGAACAACTTTAAAGTACACCGTTTTGGCCATCGATTAAAGACGAGTCATTATTTTTGCCTCTTGACACGGATTTTGCCCTATGTTAGCATAAAGAAGTCGCGTCTGGAGTCCATGAAAGTGGTGTGTTGAATAGTAGCCGCTCTCATGGTACAATGGATGTCCAGCGACCTTGAGCCTTGAAAACTGAACAATGCAGACGAGCAGTCAAGACACTTTAGGCGCGAGCCTGAGTAGTTGCGATTGCAGTGATGACGTTGGCATGCGCGAGCATGCTGACAAAACAAAAAATATGTAACTTCGAAGCGAGCCAATCGCTTTTCGGTAAGAATTTATCGGAGAGTTTGATCCTGGCTCAGGACGAACGCTGGCGGCATGCCTAATACATGCAAGTCGAGCGAACTAGAAGTTAGAGATTAGAGGTTAGAGATTAGATTGAGGGTAGACTCCTTCGGTCCAACTTCTAATTTCCAACCTCTAACTTCTAGTTAGCGGCGGACGGGTGAGTAACGCGTGGGCAACCTGCCTTAAAGACTGGGATAACATCCTGAAAGGGG
>JAGXSS010000085.1 GCA_018334055.1 Peptococcaceae bacterium | reverse complement strand
TAACGTCACAGGAATGTTGCGCCGTCGGAGGACAGGCAGGGTCTAACCCGTTCTGTTAATTGCTTGGAACACGGTAAGCCCGTATGCCCGCCAGTAATGGCAGGGGAACCGTAAGGGGAACTGATGGGTATGCGGGTAGAGGACAGCGGAGAAAGCAAAAGCCAGGCTGTAATCGCCTGGATAACGACTTAATGTCGTACCCGAAAGGGAGCAGACTTCCGCTATGGGTCTTTCGTCACGAGAAAACTACAGAAGACAGGAATGAGGAAGTGTAAATGAATAAGACGAAAGTCTTATGTGCCACCTCACCGAAAGGCTGGATGAAGTAGGCAGTATCGTGAAGCTCTCCCGGCAGGGAGAGACGGTTGCCGTTAAGGTGACTTTGAAAGGCTTGAGCCGGATGAGGGGAAACCCTCAAGTCCGGTTCTTTGGGGGGAAAAGGCCAGTAATGGCCTTACCTACCCGGCAGAGAAACGGACCTCCTCGCGGCAATCAGACAGGAAGTCCACACAAACGACGCGCGGCTACTACAACAGGTGGTGGCCATGGCGGGACATCTCGCCACCATCCCAAATCTAACTTGGCGGGAGAGGGTGATGCAGTACGGAGCACAGCTGGGGATAACCCTTGTCCTACTGGCGATTGTCGTAGGCGCGTACCACTTAGTGTCATTTGTGGGGCGCCTTTTTTAGTGGGCGTAGCACTTTTAGTTAATTGGAGGTGAAAACCGTGGCGCACTCCCTCGGTAGCCTGTTTGACGGAATCGGCGGGTTTCCCTTTGCGGGTATGAGGGTGGGGCTAGTCCCTGTGTGGGCAAGCGAGATTGATCCCTTCTCAATCCGAGTCACGGAGACTCGTTTTCCCAAAATGCTCCAGGTTGGAGATATTACTAAACTCAGTGGCAAGGAGTTGCCACCCGTTGATGTGGTTTGTGGGGGGAGTCCTTGCCAAGACCTTAGCGTGGCGCGCGCCAACAGGGCGGGGCTACAGGGGGGGCGTTCGGTTCTGTTTTTCGAACAAATTCGCGTAATAAAGGAGCTGAGAAACCATTGTGAATCAAAAGGCGCGACAGCAGACTCTATTCGACCTCGATACATGGTCTGGGAAAACGTGCCCGGAGCGTTTTCCTCCGCGGGCGGTAAGGACTTCCAGACGGTTCTTGAGGAAATCTGCAGAATTGCTGACGGCAACGTATCTGTACCTCGACCTCCGGGAGGGGTATGGAAACCTGCTGGGGCCATATTGGGCGACCAATTCTCCGTTGCTTGGAGAACTTACGACGCTCAATACTGGGGCCTCCCGCAAAGGCGCAGGCGCATCTTCCTTGCCGCAGATTTTGGAGGACACACCGCACCCAAAATACTTTTTGAGCAAGACCGCCTGTTTGGGGATAGTCCGGAGAGTGGCGAAGCGCGGCAAGGCGCTGCCGTCCGTCTTGGAGCTGGCGCTGAAAACCCAAGCGGAAATCCGTCCGACAGATCAACCTTAAGCTATATGCCGACCACCGCAGACCGCCACCGCGTTTTCTCGCAACAGCGGAGCAATAAGTATATCTGCAATAACGTAACCAGCACCCAAACTGCTAGGCAGTACAAAGACTCGACAGACCTTGTGTTAGTGATCAACGCGACGCCGAGCGACGGGGATGTCGCAGGTTTGGACCTTCGCAACGGTGTGGAAAACGGCGACATAAGCAGAACCCTCCTATCCAAAACAACTGGGGGGTACGCGCTAAACAACGTGCATCCCGTCCGCGTCGGCAAGCTTGTACGGCGGCTGACTCCGCTGGAGTGCGAGCGATGCCAAGGCTTTCCCGACCATTGGACGAACATCCCCGGCGCCTCGGACAGTGCGCGGTACAGGGCTCTTGGCAACAGCGTAGCGATCCCCTGTGCGCAGCATGTGCTGCGGGGAATTGCATGTTTTCTCGAAACGGTGTAGTGGCAGGATCATAAGAAAGGAGCGCACCATTGAAAACAAAGACGTTAATACTGGCTTTGCTAGTTCTATTTAACTTGCTGGTTATTCCCCTATTCCTAGAGATACTCTATCTTGCCGGAGAGACTGGCTTTACCGTAGCGTGGTCTGTTGTGCGGGAGAGAGCCTCTCAAAATCCCTTACACGGCTACACCGTGCTAGTCTCGGGACATGTTCAGGAACCATGGTTGTGGCTACAAGTTCCGCTGGGATTGCTCACTCTTAGAATTGCCTGGACGCTGTTTCGGAACCGCAGGACAGGCGAAAACGATTCTCCAGAGTCCATTAAAAGTGTCGGTGGCGGGCAGTACGGCACCGCAAAATGGAGAACTTCCAAGGACGTTTCCCGCACCTTGGAGGGACTCGCTGGGAAACTCGGCGGCTTTGTGGTCGGCGTAAAAAAGAAACCCTTGTTTGGTGCGTTTGATGCCTGGGTAGACAAAGCCGACACGCATTGCCTAGTCATTGGAGCCACTAGAAGCGGCAAGTCTCGGCGCATCATTATGCCCACCATCTGGATGTTGGGGCGTGCGGGCGAAAGCATGGTGGTGACCGATCCCAAAGGCGAACTCCATTCACGGAGTAAAACTTACTTGGAGCAACGGGGCTATCGGGTGGTGAGAATTGATCTGCGTGACCCACACCGCGGTTTACGATGGAACCTGTTGCAGCCCATTATCGACGCAATGGGAAACGGCGATGTTAGCGCCGCCGGACAGGCTGCTTGGGATGCGGCACACACCATAACGTACCAACGACCACATCAGGGCGATCCCATTTGGCCGCAAGCACAGGAAAGCCTGACGGCAGCACTAATGCTGGCCGTGGCGGCAGAGGCGCCGACAGGCTCAAAAACCATGGCCGAGTGCTACAATTTACTGTTTGAGCTGGGCGGCGGGGACGGAGAAAAGCTGGATGAGTTTTTACGAGCCTTTCCGCCCGGACATCCCGCTAGGAGTGCTTATGGGGTGGCTGGCCTGTCCTCAGAGCGCCTCCGCAGCTCCATTTTTACCGGTACGGCAGCACAGCTGCGTTTGTGGGCCGATCCTGCGGTACAGTGGCTGACCGCCGAGAATGAAACCGATGTCGGGATGGTGGGAAATGAAAAAGCGGCGGTTTTCTTAGTGATTCCAGATGAGAGAGGTGTGCGGAACGTGCTGGCCTCGTTGTACATTAGCCAGTGTTATCAAGCGCTGGCCGATATCGGAAACCAGACGGGGGGGCGCTTGAAAAGGCGAGTGAATTTCCTGTTAGATGAATTCGGCAACATCCCGGCCATACCCGACTTTGACAAAAAACTGACGGTATCAGCGGGTAGAAACATCCGGTTTTTGCTGGCTGTGCAGGACGTCTCCCAGATAAAAACGAGATATGGCGAGGCCCAGGGAACGATATTGGGAAACTGTGCGACGTGGGTCTATCTTTCAACGGCAGACCCAGAAACGGCGAAAATGCTCAGTGCTAAAACGGGCCAACACACCGTCAGAACCGAGAGCCACTCCTCCTCCTCGCGCTCTTCAACCGAATCTAGCACCAGCGAGAGCATGACGGGGAGAGCACTACTCATGCCTGACGAGGTTCTTCGCTGGCCTAAAAACTGGGCTCTAGTGCTACAGACAGGACAGAATCCAGCGAAGTTGCGGTTGCCCGACCTCTCCCAGTGGCCGGCAGACACCGAGCTCAAGGCGAGCACCGTGGAGAAACGGACCGATACCGGAGCCGCCCAGATCCCCTTAATGGGCGTGCTGTCCAAACAACAAACCCCACCGCCCGCCCCGAAAAGATCGAGCCGTGGGGCGCCGTCACCACGGCCCGTGCCCGACGCAGTTTTTGACGAAGAAGACGAACCCGTAATCAATAAACTTTCGAGGAGGAAAAAATAATGCCTGATTTTATTCAAGACTTTAGTCGTTTGCTCACCGATGCCACCATGTGGATCATGTTTCTCATCCCGACAGCCGGCGGCGTCATGATCGGATATCATGCCCTGATGAAGGAGGTCGAGGAGGGGGACGCTCATAGCGCGGCATCCCACAACAAGGCCATCAAAAACATCTTAGTGGGTGGCGCCATCGGGATGAGTGCGACAGCAATCGTGAGAGTAGTGCTGGCATATTTCCAGTAGAAAAGCTCCCCCCACCCAGCCTGTCTGCCGACAGGCAGGACGGTGGGGGGCCTTTTCAAGGAGGGGAGGTTTTTTGGGTGTCCTTTATTACAGAGGCTCTTATCGCCGCAATTAACGGTTTTCTCATCGCCGCCATCAACGACATCCTGGCGTTTTTTTCTGGGACCGTGGCGCGGGAACACGAAATGGCGGTGCGTCTACTTGACTCCGCGTTTGTTGTGGGGGCGATTCAAATTACGCAAGCCGTGGCGGGGTCATTGTTGGCACTTAAAATATCGGTTGAGGTTCTTCGTAGTTATATCTTTTTTGGCACCGGCAATCCTGATGCTAACCCTGCTAAACTCGTAAAACGCGCAATGTATGCGGCGGGGATGATTGCTGCGGGTCCTTGGTTGGCCCGCAGCATCTTTGGGTATGGGGCCTCACTCGCCATCGCCGTTTCACAGATGCCCTTGGTGGGAGCAGACGCCCATCCCCTGGCGGCGTTGGCGACGCGGCCCGTGAACGTCGGCATGGGCTTCATTTTGGCTCTGGGGGCCATGGTGGTGTTTTGGTTACTCATCTACATCCAAACCATTATCAGGAGTGTGGAGGTCGCCTTTTTGGCGGTAGCCGGCCCTATAATGGCCGTCGGCCTTACTGGGCAGGACGAGGGGGTGTGGGCGGTGTGGTGGAGAGAGCTCATTGTCGTGGCTCTCTCGCAAGCAGTGCAAATGTTTATGCTCACGGGGTTTTTTGCCACACTAGGACATTCGATGACTCAACCGGGCTTTACTATGGACCATTTTTCTATGCTTACGGCGATTGCCTGGCTGTGGGTAGCGCACAAATCTCCTGCGGTGCTAAAACAGTTTGCCTACCACACTGGTGCAGGCTCCCTCACAACAACGGCCGCCAGAACGGGATCCTCCTTGATAAAAATGATAGCCCTAAAAAAATAATCCCCTTGTGGATAGAGAGAAGGTAGCTATAAATGAAAATCTATGTGTGCTCCCCGTATGGCGGGAAGCAAGAAAACTATGAACGGGCGCTGGAACACTGCCGGGCTGTGGCGGCCATGGGACACATTCCTTTGGCGAGTCACGTCATGTTGCACGGAATTCTAAATGACCATGTTCCCGCACAGCGCCAAAATGGATTGGCGGCAGGACTGGCGCTGGTGGAGATTGCTGACGAGGTATGGGTGTTTGGGCAGGTGCTTAGCCCGGGCATGGAGGGCGAGATCACCCACGCACTCAAGCTGGGCGTACCGGTCAAGAGAAATCCACTACAACAAACAAAACAACCACTAGAACAGGGCGGAAGGAGATAGACCAATGGAGAAACAACGATGGGAATCTTTTGTGTTGGAAGACCTGCCTGAACGACAGATCACCTACAACGACAACTACCTGAGATATACCCGTGCGATGCGACAGCTTCTTGAAACGGGGGAAATGGGAGAATTCCAGCTGGCCGACATCCCCAAACAGCGGGACATATACCTCCTCTCCTGGAACGACGCCTCCAACAAGATTGATTGGTCGGGGTTGTTTGAGCACTCTATTGATCGCCTGTTCAAGGACTTGGAGCGCGCAGATGCCTTGGGTGATGAGGATACCGGAGACGTTCTTCGCAGATATCGAGGGATGATCGTTGCGTCTGGGAGGAAATCCTCACACTCCCGTTTTGAGCTCATAGACGGCTCGAGGGGCCGTTTTCGGAACGGTTGCTGGATACATGAGACTGCAAACAAGGACAACGCCAGAGACACTGGGTTGGGACGGGACTAGTCTTGAGGAGAAAGCGCTGGGCGCGGGGCAGCGCAGTTGACGGCATACTGATCGTACTAATGCTGGGGACGGGCTTTGCACTTTCCCATCCGTGGATTGCGGGGGGACTTTTTGTTTTAGCGGCAGTTATTTTTGTGTATCTGCCGTGGAGAAAAAAGCGGTCCAAAGAGGCTGCTCTACGCAAAAGTGGCATCGATGAGATAGACTCCCTGAGCGGCGAGGGCTTCGAGGCGTTTCTCTTGTTGTGCTTCCGTGAACATGGGTACAAAGTACAAACAACTCCGAAATCGGGCGACTTTGGCGCCGACCTAATCCTTTCCAAGGACGGGACTGATACCGTTGTGCAAGCGAAACGCTGGAAACAGGTTGTGGGCATTGATGCCATACAACAGGTTGTAGCTGCCAAGCAGTATTACCGAGCGCGGGGCGCGATGGTCATCACTAACTCGAGATTCACGAAGGCGGCCGTCAATCTCGCGCGTGCAAATGGTGTAACCCTGTGGTCCCGCGAACACCTCATTTTGCAATTCGCCGCCGTCAATGGTGCTGCCCTCATACACACGCCTCCTGTCGTTATCTCTGCGCCGGACATCCAAAATCCCACCACCGACTGTCCTCGTTGCGGCAAAGATATTCTTGCTCGCTCTGGGCGTTTGGGAAAATTCTATGGGTGTTCCGGCTATCCTGCGTGTCGCTACACGCGAGACGCAAAGTAGGCCATAAAGACGATGTCTTTTCTTTTTTGACTGGTATCGCCTGTAAATAGGCGAATATAAGCGCAAAATGAAGTACACTTATTTTGGAGCATTTCCAGTTGTCCTTGACATCGGGATTCCTTGTACATGATAATAGTAGCGTACAGCTTAATACAAGGTGTTTCGCCACCGTTAAGGGCGAGGTGTAGATGCAGGTGTTTCGCCACCGTTAAGGGCGAGGTGTAGATGCAGGTGTTTCGCCACCGTTAAGGGCGAGTCGTAATTTAACAAGGTGCGGTCAGTGGGAAACTGATCGTGCCTTGTTGTTTTGGGGGGAAATATGGAAACTCTTAAATTTTATGAGGTTGATCATGAGTATTTGAGATACCTACAAAGGTGGGACGCGAAAGTTCCGAATGTTTCTGCGACCTCTCATGAAAAGTTTACCTGTGGTGTCGTACTGGGAATTGGTCCTCACAAGTATTTTGCTCCGATATCGTCTTTTTCTAAGAAGCAACAATCGAATATTCTTATCCTCAATAGCGCGGGGCGGACAGTGGCCAGTATACGGTTTAGTTTCATGTTCCCCATCCCAGAAGGACTGGCCAAGGTTAAGGATTTCTCAAAAGAGGGGATTAAGTATAGAGAACTGCTAAGGGAGGAGCTCTCCTACTGCAATGGTATTAGGGAGCAAATTAGGGCTAAGGCGCAATGGGTATACTCATCCGTTGTGAGTAGGAAAGACCCTTTTATGACCAATAACTGCTTTAATTTCACCTTGTTGGAAGAGAAGGCGCTGGAATATACCATTGTACTTGAACAGACAATGCTGGCGTCTCATGAGGTTGCGACGAGCACACAAGAACCGCGCAAGAAGCGTCAGGGGCGAGAGGATGATAGATAGGCGTGCTGTCCGTGGGCTGCAGCCGACGCTCGGCGCTTGCCAGAAGCTCCTGCCATGCAGGAGCTTGGCGGATATTGTAGCGTGGGGTCCCTGTCAATGGGTGAGCATATCCTCGCTGGGTCGAACACCAGCTGCGGTATCCCTCCCTAATCCATTGACGGGGAGGGCTGGCCGCAAGAACTCGCGGCGATTGGATTGAAAGGAGGACGTAGTATGTACCTTGTACCTAAAAATGTAAGGGCGCGTTTTGAGCTGGTTCCCGGGTTTGGACTTCCTGAGCTGGCGCTATGTGGCGTCGGCCTTGTGGTGGGGGCCGCGCTGGGCCTTGTGTTTTCGTTGTTTGGCGCCTCACCTCTGGTCAGAATGGTTCTGCTTGTGGTGCCGACAGGGTTTATGTTTTTTGTCACTCGGGCGGGTTCTGAGGGGGAGAGCCTTTTTGTTCTAGTGATGCTGTATCGGAAATGGAAAACCGGTCAACGACGATATTTCAACGTGCCTCAAGGGAGGGATTTTTTGTGAAAGTGCTAGATGCTTTGAAGAAGCGTCGCAAAAATGCGCAGGGGAACGAAAATAGTGTGCGGGATTGGCTCCCAATTGCAGACATTCGTCCGAGGACTATTAAAAAAAGGGACGGTAGTTGTGTTGCAGTCATTAGAGTGCATCCGTTAAACATGTCCCTGAAAAGTGATAATGAAAAAAAACGTGTGGTGGCGGCCTTGCATGAAGTGCTAAATGGCATCAAAGCGCCCCTACAGATTTTTGCGGTAGGTCGTCCGATTGATCTTGACGCCTATCTGAGACACCTTAACGAGAAGGCCGCCGATGAGCCTAATCAGACGCGCAAACGGCTGCTGCGGGAATACTCTAGGCACGTGGCGTCTGTGGCGGCGGGAGGAGAAACGGCTGAACGAAGATTTTATTTACTGCTTTCGGGAGAGGATGATGCTCACGCCATCGGAGCCGCTCAAGAATTAATGACCAGTCTCTCCGGAGCTGGACTCACTTCTTCGCTCTGCGAGGGACAAGAAATCATGGAGTTGCTGTTTTGTTTTTTCAACCCGGACAAAGCGGCTACGGAGCGAACAGGAGGACCGGGGACGTTGTTGCCGCCTATCTACCAATTTTAGTCTCCCGTGCGCGGAAATGGGCACAGAGTTCCGGTTGGCGGCAATCGACGGCCATTTTATCCCTAGGCGTGTCAAACCGCATCGCTAGGATGCCCTGCAATGTCATTCTGCCGGAAGTTTAGGGTAAAAGTATGCCTCTACACCCAGAACGCCTCCTAGGGGCGTTCTGGTGCATTCTAGGGGTATACGGGCAAAATTCATTCAACAGAAAGGGGAACGACCATGGTTCAACTAAAAAATAACGCCCTGCCGGACATGCTGGACATAATTTTACCGCAGGCGCTGGAATTCGCGTCTAAAAGCATCACCTTCGGCGATCAGGTTGCGCGAGTGATGGCTATAACCGCCTATCCCCCCAAAGTGCCCGCCGCGTTTTTGGCGCGTCTGGCCAACATGCCCGGCGTGTCCATCTCTATCCACCTTAACCCGACCGACCCCACCGATCTCGTGAAGGGTATCAACCGCGCCATCGGGGAATACTCCGGCCGGATTGAGGCAGGGGGAAACGCCCTAACCATTCAGCGGCTCGAACACCTGCTGGAAGATGCGCAGGCGTTGTTGCGGAAATTAGACCAGGAACAGCAGCAGGTGCTTTATGTGACCGTGATGCTACTTCTGACAGCTCCCGACACCAAGGACCTAGAGCGACGCACGCGCCAAATTGAGTCCATGTTGGCCGCAACGGGGATGCGGGCGCGGGGAGCTATTTTTCGCCAGGCCGAGGCCCTGCGTGCAGCGGGACCGTGGCTGACCCTCCCTGATGGGATTAAAGAATCTTTTTCGCGCAATATGCCCGCCGAAACCGCCGCGGCGATGTTTCCTTTTGCCGTCGCCGGAATTAACGATGGCAAGGGCATTTTGTTAGGCAGAGACAGGGATGGTGGAGCCGTTCTGCTGGACATTTGGAAGCGTGAGGGGGATCGCACCAACAGCAACATGACCATACTGGCCAAGCCCGGGGCGGGCAAGAGCTTTGCCGCCAAGATGCTGGTGCTACGAGAGTACCTGCAGGGGAGCAGGGTTATTATTATTGACCCCGAGCGCGAATACAAGGACATGTGCCATCTTCTCGGGGGACACTGGATCAACTGCGGCAGTCGCGGGCAGATAAATCCACTGCGGGCCAGACCCGCGCCTCCGGACGATTCTTCCGGCGCGATTGAACAAAGTTCCCTTGCCTTGCATATACGCACCCTGAGAACATTTTTTAGTCTCTATTTGAAAGACCTTACCGACCTAGAAAAAGCCGTCCTAGAGGAAGCGGTTATGGACGTCTACAAGGCCGCCGACATATTTTTGAACACCGATGTGTCAACGGTACAATCGTGGCCGACCATAAAACACGTATATGAGCATCTTTCCACGAAGGCACAAGGAGAACCGCAAAGCAGTCCCTTGGCAAGGCTCGCCGTTCTGCTGAAGCGCGCTGCTGAGGGGACGGATGCCGGACTGTGGTCCAGCGACACCGGCGGCCCTGCCGTAGACGCAGGAATCACGGTGCTAGACATCCACGACCTTAAAAACGCCGAGGATGCGGTGCGGAAAGCCCAGTATTTCAACGTGCTTTCGCATGCGTGGGGGATAATTGAGAAAGACAGGCAGGAGAGAACTATATTGGTAGTGGACGAGGCATGGATACTGGCTGATCCACAGACCCCACAGGCACTTGCGTTTTTACGGGATGCCAGCAAACGCATCCGTAAGTACATGGGTGCTCTCGTGGTGATCAGTCAGAATGTGGTGGACTTTTTGTCACCCGAAGTGGCTAGGCACGGACAGGCACTGCTCGACAACCCAACCTATAAGCTATTGTTGGCGCAGGGAGAAAAAGATTTACAGGTGTTGTCCGGGTTAATGTTGTTGTCGGAGGCGGAACAGGAGTTTTTGGCGACAGCCAACAGGGGCGAAGGCCTGCTTGTGGCGGGAGCGCAGAGGATTAGGGTTAAAATCGAGGCAGCGCCGTATGAGTTGCAGTATCTCACAGGAGGGGGTGGGTAAAAGTGCCCCTCATCAGTGTACTTGGCAAAGCTGTGGCATCGGCCGCCATCGCCAATCCCGAGGCCGCCGGCAAGACGTTATTGGTCGTGCTGGTGGCCCTGCTTTTCCCACTGTTGGTTATACTGGCGCCGTTTGTTTTGTTTTTAAGCGTGCCCTTGGCGGCACCGCCCGTTACTGAGATGTACGTTCAGGGAACCCAAGAAGTGATAGACGCCACGGTTGACAGCCTCTGGTGCGACGCCAATACTTGCCCGGCACCTCCCGGGCGAGATTGCCCCGGCTGCTACCCGGGGCCTGTGTCTCTTGATTGGCGCGATGTTATTGTATTAGACGCCGTGCGCCGTACCCAGGACTTTTCCCATGTAGGGGTGGATGACGTCAAGGATTCGGCTATGCGGTTTCTTGAGCGAACGGGCACTCATTTCCGGAAGGTGAAGGTAGGCTATCGCAATGTCTACGATTCGGAGGGAAGGCTTGTTAGAACAGAGCCGGTGTACGAGATGATCCCGATCCCCATATATCGGGTAGAATCACTTGATGGAGTGATGAGAATCCTAGACTTTACGCAGGAGCAACGAGAATGGGCGCACAATATGAGAGAGGGGATGAGGTGAATGACCTTTTTGTTACTACTCAGTCCCACTGCGCCAAGTAGCGTGAGAGAACTGGTGGAGGATTGCGGGGAAGTGCTGTACGAAAATGTGGGCAGATACAATGAGGATGAGGTGAAAAAAGTTTTTCAGGCGGCCGCACGACTCCCGGGAGATATTTTGGTGCTGGACATAGATATCTCGTCGGGTAACGCCCTTGTCCGAGCAGTGCACGCCTTCCGCATCTCTCGACCCGAAACTAGAGTTATTTTGCTGGTAGGGGCACGCCAGCCTGGGGATGAGACAATATCGGCCATGGTGAGTTTGGGCGTCTACAATATTTGCGAGACCGACAATGAGGATCTGTTCGCCAAGGACTTTGAGAACTGCCTCCGCGGGGACGGTAGATCGTATGCGCTGGCGGCGCGCTGGCACCGAGGCTTTAGGGAGGACTCCCCACAGACGCAAAAAGAAACCGTAGTGATAGAACGTCGTCCCGTGGGACGGGTAACTGTTGCGGTGGCGGGGTTAGCCCCAGGCATTGGCTGCACTCACACGGCGCTAATGCTGGCCACGTTTTTAGCTAAGAGCGGTCACGCGGTGGCTCTGGTGGAAGACTCACAGCGCCCGGTGTTTAGTTCAATTGCCGGGCTGGCAACGGGAAAGTGCAAAAACGAGCGCGGATTTAGGCTATATGGGGCAGACATTTTCCCCCTGTCGATACGGAGCGACAAGGAGGGATATTTGTATGACCAGCTGCTATCGCTGCTGGCAGAGTATGAGTATGTGGTGCGCGACATGGGCGTCCTAGATGCTGGCCGTCTCAGAGAGCTGTATCGATCAGGGCGCGGAATAGTGGTGACGTCTATTTCATCGTGGCGGGTCATGGACTTGGTGCGTCAACACAATGCCTTGAACGAGGACTTCGACAAAATCGCTGTTGTTTCTGCCTTCGGAACCGATAAGGATCGGAAAATGTTTCAGGAAGTGACCGGAATAGTTCCCCTCCCACTCGCATGGTGTCCCGATCCGGCGACGCTTCCCGAGGGAGGGGAGGCAACGATAAAAGTCCTCCTTGGCCCGTTGCTGCCGGAGAGAAAAAAACAGAAGGTTTTTAGGTTGTTTTAGAGAATAGAACCTTAATAGCGTAGATCTTCATAGAGCCATGGGATACGAGTTCCGTCTGCAAACTGAAAGGGGCTGATTGTGTGAAAACGTTAACTGGAATAAAAGTCCCTGCTGTGTTTTCGTTCTTTTCCGGTAGCGGTTTTTTAGATCTTGGGTTTGAAACCGCTGGGTATGAGATAGTATTTGTAAATGAGATATCGCCGTCATTCCTACGGGCGTATCAATATAGCCGCGCTCAAATGGGGAAAGATAAAGCACGCTATGGTTATTTTAATGTAGATATTAACGATTTCCTTAACGGACGAAAAAATGAGCTTTTAAGCCTTGTAAGTGAGCTGAGGAACGAAAACAGACTTGTAGGTTTTATAGGGGGTCCTCCTTGCCCTGATTTTTCTATTGCGGGAAAGAACAAAGGCGCAGGTGGCGAGAATGGCAAACTCTCACTTGCTTACATCAACCTAATTATAGCAATGCAGCCAGATTTCTTCCTTTTTGAGAATGTCAAAGGGCTGTGGAGTACGGTAAGACACAGGCAGCACTTCGAGGAATTAAAGGATAAACTACACAAAGCTGGGTATGGAACAAGCGAGCGACTTTGCAATTCCCTTGAATTTGGGGTTCCGCAAGACAGGGCACGCATTATTATGTTTGGTGTGAAAAACGAGTTACTTCCTGAAAACGTTTCTGTTGAAGGGCGCATTGTAATGTTTCCTTGGGAGCAGTTCAGGGAATATAATGCCAATGAAGTTAAGGCCATGCCGTGGTGTAAAACTACCGACTTTGGAACAAATCCGCAAATAACTGATGGTGCAATACCCGCACTTACGGTGCAATACTGGTTTGAGAAAAACGATGTTGACAACCATCCAAACGCGGAGAAGCACTTTACGCCGCGTGCTGGTATTGCGAAAATGCGCAACGTGTCAGAGGGGGATGTCGGTCGGAAATCTTATAAGCGACTTCACCGTTACCGCTATTCTCCTACGGCTGCATACGGGAATAATGAGGTCCATTTACATCCGTATAAAGAACGTCGAATTTCAGCCGCTGAAGCTATGGCTATACAATCAATGCCGAAAGAATTTGAATTGCCTTCGGATATGAGCCTTTCGGATATGTTCAAAACCATAGGGAACGGAGTTCCCTTCTTACTGTCAAAAGGGATTGCCAAAACGATGGCCGCCTTCTTAGTGGGTTATGTATGCAAAAAATAACAGCGGCAAATTTAGTTTCGGCTATACATCAATTGCCAAAAAATCAAAACTATAACTATATTAACCCCAAAACAAAGGGGCTTATTCGTGTTATTGATGTTATTTTGCCTGAGGGTGGTATCACTTTCAAGCGGTGGACACCCGCAAAAGGGGAATCGGCGGACACTGCAAGAGTTGAGAGCATATCCAGTCGGTTAATTTGGCGCGTTGCAAACGCCTTTACCGAAAATCAGCCTGTCAACGTTGATAGGGTGCTCGGCGGAAGCTACAACACTCGGTCAGTGCTTGAAAGTCTTGTCGCCCATACCCCGCAGTTCTATTTTTGCTATCCGGGTAGAATCGAAGATATAGCCGGAAACGTGGAAATAAAGCAAGGGCATAAACACCTGCTCTGGAGACCATCAGAACCACACAGAAATGGGGTTCTGATGGAAAAGAAAACGAATATCGCTATTAGCGAAATTCCATTGCAGACGGTTTCTTATGACTTGGTTTTACCCTCTGTAATGGAAGGCGCGGGAATTGATGTAAACACAAAAAGAAGGCATGCTCAAATTCAAATAGCCCTGTACTTGATAGGATTACATTTGGGCTTTCGAACTTGGATAGCCCAAAACGATAAAGGCATTATCTATAACGAAAAGCCTTTGATTGAGCAAAAAGGCATTGTCAAAACCTTGCAGGATGAACCCATGGTCTATCCTCACAACGGGGCAGTGCAGGCTGGCTTGTTCATAGACTGTATTTGGTTTCAAAACCATAAACTTATGCCCGCGATTATGGAAGTTGAGCATAGCACGGGAGTACAAAGCGGCTTACTCCGTATGTTGAATTTCTACGAAAAGCTGCCTCGCTTTCAGACGCGCTATGTTATCGTCGCGCCAGACGATGATAGGCAGCATGTTATCAAAGAAGCTCGCAAGGATATTTTCAAACAGCTAAACGCGCTCTATTTCCCATATTCGGCCGTTGAAGAGCTATACTACCTTTGCAAAAAGCGCAATTTGAATGGCCAGAGTGTAACAGAGGAATTTCTTGATTGTTTTATGGAAAGGGCGGCTATGGCCGTTTAGTTTCTGCGTTTTGCCTACAAGATCAACATGCGCCGCCGATTTGTTTGTAACCGCCTTCCAACTAAGGAAAGGAGCGTTCCTAGCCAATGGGTAAAGAGGAAGAAGTACAAATAAACTTTATGCCGTACCTAGTGGAGGCGCTGGCCACAAACAGGACTTTCCACCGTGAAATCGACAGACTTTATAAAAAAGACAAAACTAGGTACTACGAGCTGGCAAAAAACAGCCCGTGGTACAATCACCCATTCATTACTACGGCGAGCCTGAAAACGGAGATATACGCCCGCCGTTCACTGGGGCTGCTTGAGGGTTTAGAAGCAGGCGCGGTAATCTCTCTGCTACGAAAGGGCTGGCCACGGGTCTATAACGTTGTCTCTATAGCGCCATCTGTCGGCGCCGGAATGATCTCACAAGTATTACCCCAGGCGCAATTTCAGATGTTGAGTGACGACGAGGCAAATGGTTACGTCGCAGCGATCTTTTGTCTTGGACAACTCCTAGGCAAGCCCGCCGCTCGTGATCAAGCCACCTCGGATTGGGCTCAGATGTTACAGGGTAGACTACAGCATGTTGCGGGTGACATGAGTAAATTCAGCTACGCCACCCTTCCGCCAGACGAAAAAGGACACGCCCGCCAGCTACGCAAAGAATTACTAACCGAGGCTAACACAGCCGCAAATGACGGGTTTGTGCTCCTCGATAACACGAAGCATCCTGTAGCTCAAAGGTGGAGAGAGGCGTTAGAATTCATTTTTGATACTGAAAATGTGACAGCGTCCATCCTCGACGATGCTTTGTTGACAGATGATGGTTTCGATGAAATCACGTCTGTTTACAACATGTGTTTTCCCGATAAAGCCCAAGCCATGGAGTTTTTTGTGTCGGGCATCTTTGTCAAGCGCCTGATTCGTTCCTACGGCGTGGTAAAACAGCAGTTTTGGGCCAACACTGCGGAGACGGTCTTCCCTGAGCTCGATAGCCTACAGCGCCAGGTGGCGACCGCCACAGCAGAGCGCAATCAGCTCCAACAAGCCAACCGGGCATTGGTAGACCAAGTTCATCACCTTACGCGCAAGGCGGCTTCTGAATATAACAGCGCAACTGCCGAGAAACAGAATGAAATCCGACAGCTTACGGATAGGGTGAAAGATACAGAGGAACAATCTGATGCCGACCGCCGTGAGCTGGCGGGCCTGCGGGATCTCTTATTTGGACTCTCTGCGTCTGATGATGCACCTAGTGAGAGCGAATCCGGACTTGCGGAGCTGGGTAATGTTCGCGGTCTCATCGCCGGCGGCCACGAGCGGTGGCAACAACGCATGAAAACTCTGTTGCCTAATTTTTCTTTTCTCCACACAGATGTTCTGAACTTCGACCCGAGCCTGTTCCGCAGTGTCAATGTAGTCTTTATCCATTCGGGATATATCTCCCACACGTTTTACAGCAAAGTGATGGCGGCTATTCGTTCTTTCCCGCACATAGACTTGCAGTATCTACACGCCACCAATCCTGATGTTTCTCTGCGGGAGATAGTTGCAGCCACAACAAAAGAGCGGTGAACGCACCACCTAACGCCTGCTGACTTCTCGTCCCGTGTTGTCGAGTAGCACTGCTGGATCTCCGTCGTTATTCCAGATATGCGACCTCGTCCAAACTAGCCTTCCGGTCCCTGCCGTTGCCTCAGGTCCGCTGACAACCGTTATGCTTGAGCCAGCAGGAATTACGGTTCCTAAGGGAAAGGTAAACCGTTGGTTACCGTTCTCGCTTACTAAGACCCACCCAGAGACATCGACATTGACTTGGCCGCGATTTGCAATGACCACTCGTTCTCCTATTAGGTCCACTTCGGTGATCACCACTGCCGCAGTCGTTGGCGGAGCCGTGGCCGCCCAAAGACCCCTGTTGGTATTTCGCGCTTCTCGCTCAAATGATACGAACATTTCGGAGTACTTAACGTTGGGGGCAATGGTCATTAGATTCGCAAAGCCCTCTAGCAAGAGGCGAGCATTGAACATCTTCGCCCTAACTTCCGCCACGCTGTCATCTGTTGGCGGTTCAAGCCATACGTACGCCAGTAAACGACCGAATCTGTCGCGCTCAGACACATCTAATTCGAGGTGGACGGTTTTTCCCTCAAGATGTTTTTTGGTGAACGCGGAGGCCTCTCTACCGAAAGGTTCAATCTGGGTAGTGCTCTCCGGCGTATCCACGCCGATGAGGCGAACTCTCTCTTCCTGCCCCGACTGAAGGCGCACACGTATCGTATCGCCGTCGGTTATGCTTGTTACCTGCGCCGCTGAGGTGCGAACGGTGGGGGTAGCGGAATCTACCGTGACAGTGCGAGTCTGTTCATTCCAGCCGACGCGGGCTCCTAGGCTTTCAGCAATGAATCTCGCTGGAACCAAGGTTCGTCCGCCAACAATGGTCGGCGGTACATCAAGCGTGACTCTGGTGGTGTTTACGGATGCAGAGGGGTTATCTATTTGCAGAGTAATCGTCGTCTCGGCCCTTTTTCCCGTAATGGTTCGTGTAGCGTCATTCCACTCCACGGATGCTCCTAATGCCTCGAAGATCGCTCTTAGTGGGACTAGGGTTCGTCCACTTCGGATAATTGGCGACACATCCATAACCAACAGTCGTCCGTTTACAACTACGCTTATGGGCTGCTCCGCTGACACAAGTGAAATATTCATCAATAGCAATGCCACGGCAACAACTACAGACAGCTTCCCAATAACACCTCTTGGCAACACAATTCCCCTCCTAATTATTTCTGCGGCGACGCCCTATAGCACCGCCTTCATTGTATCACAAATGGGGGCGGCCCCTACTTAGCCGCAGCGGGCATGCCACAGGCGTCAGTGGGGCGAGGCGAGGACACTACGATATCAAGCACGGTGTCGAGCACGAGTTCTAACAAAAGTTCTAACGGAAGCCAGCAAACGTGAGCGGGAAGTGGCAGAACATACGTTCGAATAGCGGTCTAAAACCCTTGGCAGAGCAGTGTGTAGCAGACACAAGAGGGGCATAGCCGAAGCCTCTCGCTACCCGCGATACGACAGAGGTCAAGGTAGAAAAAGGGCTCAAGCGATGGGGAATGAAGAAGATAATCACGTGGCATCTAGAGCCTACTGTTGTTAGTTTCCAGCCTTCTCAAGGAAACTCCAGAGACGTTAACACTTTCCGTATTGTGTATTCAATCAACCAGGAGGCACTTCAGGAACAGGGAAAGATGGACGGCGTGTTTTGTTTCGTGACCAATGATCTCTCGGACAATCTCTCATGCCATAGGGTGATCGAATATTACAGACGAAAGAATAAGATTGAAGAGGCGTTCCGGGAGATCAAAAACTACCTTCGCCTAAGGCCTTTTTATCTCACCCGAGCGAGAAGGGTCCGGGCCCATGTGACAATCTGCGTGCTCGGTTATCTCCTACTGAATGCACTGGAAGAAAAGCTTGTGTCTTCATCCGTTAAGCTCAGTGGCCCATCGACGTTGGAGATGCTCCGCGAGTGCCAAGTCAACCGTATTGGTCCACATGACAGGGAAGCTTTCGTGGAGAGCATCACGCAGCTGACCAAGGATCAGGTCAAGATACTAAACGAAATTCACCTTAATCACTTAACGGAAAAGAAGTACTTAAGCAAATTGCTAAGACAGTCTGTCATGTAGTAGCGAAAGCACCAGAATCACGACTCAGGGCCCTTGATGCTGCTGACATGGAAATATTTAACGCCAAAACTCCGCTATAACCTTAATGAATTATGTCTTGTTACCGTAGTATCGGTATAAAAGGAAGGGGTATATACAAATGATAAAGTACAAAAGTTTTTTTGCATGTATGCTCTTGATTGTTCTTTTAGGGGGTATTACTGCACTGGCAACACCAGTTTTAATTAATATTTGGAATAGTGATTCAATAGGATTTACCTCAAGTCGTGTTTTTGTTTTATTGGCAGTTTTAATAGGCGCAACACTAATTCAATTGTTTTTTGTTTATATTCGCGAAAGGTTCGCGGCAACTTATAATCAATTAAATATGGAAAAACAGTTAGATGTATTTTATAACCTAAGATACGATTACTTAAACGAACAGGGTCCGACTAATATTTTAGAAAGAATCGTGCAAGGAATTAATAACACTTATGAATTTATGACGGGTGATTTCATTAAAATATGGTCAAGTCTATTAATTATAATCGTAGTTCTTGCTATAGTCTCAACAAACAATGTAATGTTAGCTGGCATCTTACTCATCATGGTTCCAGTAAATTACTTTGGATATAAACTCTTAAACAAAGAGCTGGCTAAACGCACACAAAGAGCGCAGAAGATGATGGGCCAGGGATTTCAAACTATGCTATCGGTGCTGTCTCAAACAGACTATCTTAAACAGATTGATAATTACAACTCAGTGCGGAAATTTTTACATCCGGAGATTGGTGCTATATATAAAACAATTGCGAGTGTAAATGTGTTAGCCCAAACAGCCTCTACAATACTTTCGTCGCTGAATCATATCGTTCAAACAATGGTAATGGTAGTAATAGTATTTAGTTTTATTAGAGAAAGCAGTAGTCCTTATATGCTTATTTTGTATCCGATTCTCCTACCCCTGTATTTTTCAAATATCAGTATGATAACAAACGCGAATCTCAGTAAAACCAAAATGCAGACATCAGACCAATTTTTCCAGGAGTTACATGATAATATTGAAGCTGACGGAAGTTTTGAATTAGAGCGGGTGAAAAAGATTGCTTTTAATATTGACGAGCTGAATGTAGGAAATACAAAAATTAAATGTAAAATACATCAAGAGTTTAAACTCGGAGATGTTGTTTGGATACAAGGTAACTCAGGAGTAGGTAAATCCAGCCTAATGAAGCTCCTTCCAAAGCTTCGAATAAGCAATGATGTGTTAATTAATGGGGTAGTGCTGAGTAGCATCAAAAATTCTTCGCTTCGCGGAGATGTTGATTACCTGTCACAACAGATTCCTATCATAAGAGGAACGTTGAGAGATAATCTGTTCTTTGGGTTGCAATGGAGCGAGGAAATGGAGTCAAAACTACAACGAACAGCATTGTTAAAGCAACTACTGGAGACAAAATCAATGGATACCATGATTGAAGAAAATGGTACAAACCTATCTGGAGGAGAAAAGCAAAAGATAGCTGCACTGAGAGCTTTTAATAGTAGCGCATCAGTTCTTATCTTAGATGAAATTGCTAGTAGTATCGATAATGAAACTGCAACCGATATTTATTACACACTGATTGCCAACTCACAAGATAGAATTACATTCATTATCTCACATGATAATCTACCAGAATCCTTTGCAACGCGTATAGTTAAGATGGGTGAGAGCTTGTGTGATGCACCAACAGGGTGATCTAGCTAGGTTCTAACCTGCATTCCCGCCGACGCCTAACGATGCCCTGTACCCTTTGTCAAGGACAATTTGGGGTCTTCGTGTTCTAGCCAAATGGGTATTTATGTTATACTAGACGTGCTTTACCAAGCACGGAGGTAGGGCATATTCCGTCTTTTGAAGTATCCCGATGATTCCCTAAAAGAGAATATGTGGCTTTTGCCTATGTCAACTTCAAAACCGAACATCTCAAATCGAACGAACGGGCGTTGGCAAAGAGGTAGCACCAATGCGAATTCTGGCGATCAATTGGGCCGTAATACGCGCGCCATTAAGTGCCCGTTTGGTGCCGAGCATCACCAAACGCCACGCCAAGAGAAAAACCAAATCATCTCGGAGGTGGTGAATAACCTTCAGTACAACCGGGAGTACGTCATTCAAGTTCTAAACCGTGCCCGATTAAAATCGGCAAGTAAGCGAACGAGACCACTTAAATATAGAACCTCCTTGCACGTTACTCCTAAGATATGGCAAGCCCTCGGCTATATCTGTGCGGAAAGGCTGCATCCGGTCATGAGCAATACGATCTATATGTCAACCTATTCCAGCCAAGCCCGAAGTTAATCTCCAAAGAACGGCACGGAAGCAGAGTGCGAAGGAGCCACGACACAGCAAAAACACTGCTAGAACGTGCTTTGGAAGCTGGAAATCCCATCAAGCTGCATCAGCATGTCGAACAGCTCT
>JAGXSS010000084.1 GCA_018334055.1 Peptococcaceae bacterium | reverse complement strand
GAAAGATGCTCATATACGTGTTTTATGGTCGGCCACGATTGTACCGTTGACACATCGGTGTTCAAAAATATGTCGGCGGCCTTGTAGACGTCCATAACCGCTTCCTCTAGGACGGCTTTTTCTAGGTCGGTAAGGTCTTTCAAATAGAGACTAAAAAATGTTCTCAGGGTGCGTATATGCAAGGCAAGGGAACTTTGTTCAATCGCGCCGGAAGAATCGTCCGGAGGTGCGGGTCTGGCCCGCAGTGGGTTTATTTGTCCGCGACTGCCGCAGTTGATCCAGTGTCCCCCGAGAAGATGGCACATGTCCTTGTATTCGCGCTCGGGGTCAATAATAATAACCCTGCTCCCCTGCAGGTACTCTCGTAGCACCAGCATCTTGGCGGCAAAGCTCTTGCCTGCCCCGGGCTTGGCCAGTATGGTCATGTTGCTGTTGGTGCGATCCCCCTCACGCCGCCAAATGTCCAACAAGACGGCTCCTCCGTCCCGATCTCTGCCTAACAAAATCCCCTTGCCATCGTTAATCCCAGCGACGGCAAAGGGAAACATCGCCGCGGCGGTTTCGGCGGGCATATTGCGGGAGAAGGATTCTTTAATCCCGTCAGGGAGGGTCAGCCATGGCCCTACTGCACGTAGGCCCTCGGCCTGGCGAAAAATAGCTCCCCGCGCTCGCATCCCCGTTGCGGCCAACATGGACTCAATTTGGCGCGTGCGGCGCTCTAGGTCTTTGGCATCGGGAGCCGTTAGGAGCAGCATCACGGTCACATAAAGCACCTGCTGCTGTTCTTGGTCTAGTTTCCGCAATAGCTCTTGTGCATCTTCCAGCAGGTGTTCGAGCCGCTGAATGGTTAGGGCGTTTCCACCTGCCTCAATCCGGCCGGAGTATTCTCCGATGGCGCGGTTGATACCCTTCACGAGGTCGGTGGGGTCGGTGGGATTGAGGTGGATAGAGAGGGACACGCCGGGCATGTTGGCCAAGCGCGCCAAAAATGCGGCAGGCACTTTGGGGGGGTAGGCGGTTATAGCCATGACTCGCGCAACCTGATCGCCGAAGGTGATGGTTTTAGCCGCGAATTCCAGCGCTTGCGGTAAAATTATGTCCAGCATATCCGGCAGGGCGGTGTTTTTTAGTTGTACCATGGTGTTTCCCCTTTCTGTTGAGTGAATTTTGTCCGCATGCCCCTAGAACGCGCCAGAACGCCCCTAGGAGGCGTTCTGGGTGTAGGGGCATGTAAACACCTTAGGGTCTCGGCAGAAGGGCATTGCAGGGCATCGTGGCGATGCGGTTTGACACGCCTATGAGCAAAACCGCCCCCCACTTGGCGGGCCGCCAACTGTTTGCCCCCTCGCTACGCCTCACGACACTATTTCGCAGAGATGATCAGTTTGTTTTTCCTTTTCCGCCACTATCGTCCATGCCCTCGCTGTGCCAACTCAACCCACCCGCCTGGACATGCCGGAATTAGTCGCCACTCTTGCAAAACATAGAGGCACTGATTTCTCAATGCCTCACGAGACCATGCAACGCGATTGCCTTACCGGAAGGGCTCCCTAAGTGGGTTTCGCATTTTCCACAAAACCAGTGGATGATTTTGAACACGACTCAGAATTTCTTTGTCGTCAAATAACAAATCGGGCCGATATTCCTTCTGAGCAAATGACCGCAAAAAGGCTTTTTCTCCTTCATCAAGGCACATCAATGTGGCAAGAAATCCCTTTACTCGCTTTTGAACAGATTGCAAATCAAAATGCTCCGTCCTGCGGATAACGGGCAGCAAATCAGTTTTGATTTTGTGGTTCGTAAGGCTATTGATATTGTCAAACCGACAGAACGTTGAAGCCTTTTCGCCGCCGAGTGCACTGTAAAAAACAGCGCACTTCTTCAGCATCGGCCACTGGCATTCATCAAACAGCCCAAAGTAAATCATATTGTTGAGGTCGTAGAGGTCCCTTGCTGCGGTTCTTGTAAGTAATGCGACTATTTTGCTCCCGAATATCTCCAGTGCCGCCAATGAATGCACCGTCAGTTCGTCAAACAAACCTAGTGTTTCTACGCCTCTATGCTCGGTCGGCAGAATATGAGCGCGAAGGGAATAGTTGATTTCAATCTTGATGTTATCCTTCATTCCGGCGGCGTTCATATAGGAAAAAACGTAAGAGTCTAGGGTGTGCGTCGTCTTTGATTGCAAACTGAGCTCGTAGCCGTTTGCCTCCATATACTTGATGATGCTTTCGGATATGCGTCGCCGTTCCGCAAGCATTTCGTCGAGGGTATTGTTATGCAGGTAATCCAAGTCAAGATCAATCGATAGTCTTGGCAAATTAAAGAACGTCAGATTGATGGCGGTCCCACCCTTCAACGCAAGAGCGTTTTTTGGCAATGGATTGGTGTTCAGATACTTCAAGACTTCCGCCAAACGATACACTTTTTCTAATGTATCACGAACAAAGCCAAGCTCCTGCGCCTGTTTTCCGAGTTTCCGCTTATCATAATCAGGCAAATTGACCTCCTCCTTCAAACAGGATGGACAACAAGTCGTTGGGTACATACAGCTGCCAACGCTTATCGTAATGCACGTTATCCTTGGTCAGGCCGTTGTATAGATACCGGACACTCTTAGAAAGACGAGATGCGCACTGTTCAAAAAACCTCTCGCTGATGAACATCTCCTTCTTGAAGTGCTCCAATATATACCCAGCTTTTTGGTATAGGACCTGCTTGTCGTAGCTTTCTAAATAGCGCAGTAGCTTACCTTCATCGGCGTATGGCATCATGGCAAGACTACGTAGCAGTTCTTCCAAACCGCCTATCTTCTCAAAGTCGTTGATACTGTCTATCACTGTGCGCTCAAGATCAGTTACGTTAACACCATCCGCCTTCTTTTCTACGCCCGCTTCTATCCGCGCCATTACATAGCGAAAAGTCACTCCCTCAAATTCAAAGGAATTGAATTTCGCCCCAGAGGATACATATACGTCATAGAAAACCTGATTGGTGTACCCGTAATACGAGAAAGCCGAATGATGCGAAACATAGGCGCTTTGGGTGATATGGCTTGCTATGACAAATCGGTTGGCGACGGCCATCCCATCCGCCATATTGACGGCAACATACAAGTTGCGCTTTACTCTTTTTATATACCCCTTCTTCAAGTAGTTCTGTATCAGATTGCTCGCTGTGTTTGGGTTGCCCACCATGTTGCAGACATCCTCCCCTGTAAAACAGCCCTTTGCCAGCAGTTCTTTGTAGTGCTTCATAGCAGCCACCTCCGATGATTTTAATATTAGCACACTACCACCAATATTACAACCTTCCAGAGGATAAATTAAAATTGATAGGTGGGAGGCAGAATCGCTCCCGGCCCTCCTATCCTTTCGGTTGCCGTTTTGTCCGGGTTGAAAAAACAAAACAACAGCTCCATAATTTCCTGTCCGTCGCAGAGCGAGGACGTGAGGCCGGCTCCGGAGAGACTGGTCATCAACTCCTGCGCGGCGCCGACGGTGTGCGCGTCGTCCTCTCCCGAGAGCAGTAGATAGAACCGCCGTTCCGCCGTCTCCCCTCCGGCGGCCACAGACGCCACGTGCCTAGAATATTCCCGCAGCAGTCGTTTGCGCGTCTGAGTAGGCTCATCGGCGGCCTTTTCGTTAAGGTGTCTCAGATAGGCGTCAAGATCAATCGGACGACCTACCGCAAAAATCTGTAGGGGCGCCTTGATGCCATTTAGCACTTCATGCAAGGCCGCCACCACACGTTTTTTTTCATTATCACTTTTCAGGGACATGTTTAACGGATGCACTCTAATGACTGCAACACAACTACCGTCCCTTTTTTTAATAGTCCTCGGACGAATGTCTGCAATTGGGAGCCAATCCCGCACACTGCTGTTTTTTTCCTGTTTGTTTTTGTGGCGGTTCTTCAACACAGATAGCAGTTTCACAAAAAACCCCCTCCTTGCGGCACGTTGAAATATCGTCGTTGACCGGTTTTCCATTTCCGATACAGCATCACTAGAACAAAAAGGCTCTCCCCCTCAGAACCCGCCCGAGTGACAAAAAACATAAA
>JAGXSS010000083.1 GCA_018334055.1 Peptococcaceae bacterium | reverse complement strand
AAACTTGGGCCTTCAAATGTTCGCGGCTACTTCAACTCTTCTAACCCAACTTTAGATAACGTACAGCTTTCGATAAGCGAAATTATGTAATGCTTTAGATAATAACGCTTGGTTTTCCAGAAGGATGTAAAAAGGATGACGCTATCCTGCATCATCCCTCTGCACTAACACTGAAGTAACTCAGTTAGAGAAGAAGCGTGTGGGGACCGATTGACAAAATAGGTCTATCCGTTAAATCGTCTTTGTTGGGACATGTTCCCAACATCCCTTCCCCCCTCGGGGGAAAGGGATGTACAGCCGCTACCTTGTCCGCCATCAGCTTCTTGGTTTGTCAGGGAAGGTTTTTAAGTGAGTGATCAGTTCTTTTCGGTTAGATTCTTAACTGAGTTGACACGGATTCTTACTGAAAGTGGCTCACTATTTTCTTAACAATCGTACTGGGGGGGCACTAATGCAAAAAAGGATTCTACATGTTATGGCGATAGGAACCACAGCAAAGCACTTGATACTGCCGCAGGCACGTCGAGCTCAACAGCAAGGCTACACGGTAGGCTTTGCCTTCTCTGCAGAGAGAGAGGTGACTACCGAGCTTCAAGCTGAAGGGTTTGACGTGCTACACGTAGACATAGCGAGAACCGTTTCCCTGTGGAAGGATTATCGAGCTGTAAAGCAGCTGGTAGCTCTAATAGAGCAATGGAAACCGGATATTGTCCACACTCATACCTCCAAAGGCGGCGCTGTAGGCCGAATTGCCGCTAAACTGTATGGATGCACAAAAATCATACACACTGTCCATGGGTTCCCGTTCATTGCGGGGCAGAGTTTGGGTTTGTATTGGGCATATGTTGCAATTGAGATGGTGCTTGCTAAATTCTGTACAGACATGTTGTTAAGCCAGAGTTCTGAGGATGTAGCAATAGGTAAGAAGTATGGCATATGTGCGCGGGGCAAGATGTTAACACACATAGGCAACGGAGTCGATATTGAACGCTTCAGGAAACAGAGGCAATCAGTTAACCTGGCGATCCCCCTACTCATCACTGTGGCACGACTCACGCCAGAAAAGGGACTGATTGAATTGCTTCAGGCATTAAACGTAGTCAAAGACTTAGCTTGGCACCTACAGCTAGTTGGGTCAGAGGAAGTACTGGGGTATAAAACCGTGCTTGAGACGCATGCTTGTACGTACGGAATTCGCGACAGGATAGAGTTTTTAGGGCCTAGGGATGACGTTGATGTTTTGCTCGGTGGTGCAAAATGGAAGATTTTGCCATCCTGCCGCGAAGGGGTGCCTCGGTCACTTATCGAGGCTCATGCCACGGGTGTACCTGCCGTTACCACCAACGTGCGTGGTTGTAGGGAAGTAGTTTACGATGGGGTCACAGGTTTTATTGTTCCGCCGAGAGATTCTCTAGCTTTAGCTAATGCCTTGAGGCGGGCGCTAACAATCTCTTCCGAGCAATACAGTGCGATGTCCCAGGCCGCCTCTTCGAGGGCACAGATGTTTTTTGATGAGGAGGTTGTAGTCGGCAGGATTATGTCGGCATACGAGAGTGTGATGGCTCAGACTTAATAAGGCGTGAAGGAGTGGTGGGATGTGGTCATAGCAGTCGTTGGATTGGGTTATGTAGGTCTACCATTGGCGGTGGCTTTTGCTAAGGTGCATACAGTTATAGGGTTTGATGTTAATTTAGAAAAAATCAACAGTTACAGGCGTGGGATTGATGTAACAAACGAGGTTGGCGACGAAGCCTTAAGCTCGATTTCAATTCGTTATACTACTCAAGCTGCCGATTTAAGGGAGGCCGCCTTCATTATTATCGGAGTACCCACACCGGTCGATGCATTCAAGACCCCAGACCTATCACATCTACAACGCGCGAGCGTGATTGTTGGACAGAACCTTCAATGGGGAGCAACGGTGGTCTACGAGTCGACAGTCTGGCCAGGGGTAACGGAAGATGTCTGTGTGCCGATTTTGGAGCGAGAGTCGGGCCTAAAGTGCGGAATCGATTTTAAGGTCGGATATTCACCCGAACGCATCAACCCGGGGGACAAGGTGCATAGATTAGAGAGCATTGTCAAAGTGGTGGCGGGTTGTGATGCGGATGCCTTAGATTCTATTGCTACCATGTACGGCAAGATCATCACTGCAGGTGTCTACAGGGCTACATCTATTAAGGTGGCGGAGGCTGCTAAGGTTATAGAGAATGCGCAACGAGATATCAACATCGCCTTTGTTAATGAGCTCGCGATGATTTTTCACCGCATGGGCCTTGACACGCTCGAAGTTTTAAAGGCTGCGGGGACCAAGTGGAACTTTCTAAACTTTCGACCCGGGTTAGTTGGGGGGCACTGCATCGGGGTGGACCCTTACTATCTGACCTACAAAGCGCAAGAGCTCGGATATCGCCCAGAAATTATACTGGCGGGGCGCCGCATTAACGATTGTATGGGCAAGTATGTGGCAGAGCAAACCATTAAGCAACTTGTAAAAACGAATGGTATCACGGCGCACGCTAAGGTCTTGATCATGGGCATTACTTTTAAGGAGAATGTGGCGGACATACGCAACAGCAGGGTTATAGATATCGTACGCGAGTTAGAGGAATATGGCATCGAGGTTAGCGTATGCGACCCGGTGGGAGACAAGGCAGATACGCTTGAGGAGTATGGCCTGAGCCTGGTGGAGTTTGAGGAAGTGGGTAATTATGATGCCGTCATTTTGGCTGTAGCGCATGACGTTTACAGGTCGTTGACTCTAGCAGATATCAAGGCCAAACTTGCACCTAAGCGCAATGTCTTGGTTGATGTAAAGGGTGTATTTGAGCGCCAGTCAGCCGAAGCTCTAGGTTTATCTTATTGGAGGCTGTAGGGGTGATGGGTTACCGACAATTATCTTTTCCGCACGGCACACGTTTTTTGGTAACGGGTGGGGCAGGATTTATTGGTTCGAATATTGCCGAAGCCCTGCTAACTATGGGCTACATGGTGCGTATACTGGATGATTTTTCGACTGGGCTTAGAGAGAATGTGCTGCCGCTAATGCAAATCAAGGGACTCGAACTGATTGAAGGCAGCATTGTGGACTTTGAAGTGTGTAGGTTGGCCTGTTCTGGCATTGACTATGTGCTACATCAGGCTGCGTGGGGCTCGGTGCCGCGGTCGATAAAGATGCCCCTGCATTACGACACCGTTAATGTGCATGGCACCCTCAATATGATGCAAGCTGCTCTTGAGGCCAAAGTGAAAAAATTCGTCTACGCCAGCTCGTCGTCCGTGTATGGAAACGAGGCCACACTGCCTAAAGTGGAAGGCCGAGAAGGCATGCCGCTGTCGCCATACGCTATTACCAAGACCACAAATGAGTTGTACGCCAAGAATTACTATGATATTTATGGTCTACAAACTGTGGGGCTGCGCTATTTTAACGTATTTGGCCGCAGGCAGGACCCACATTCCACCTATGCAGCGGTCATACCTTTGTTCGTCAGGGAATTGTTGGCTGACCGGTCTCCGGTAATACACGGGGATGGCACGCAATCGCGCGACTTTACTTATATCGATAATGCGATAGAGGCCAATTTAAGAGCTTGTTTAGCCGCTGAGGTAGCATGCGGTCAGGCTTTCAATATAGCGTATGGGCAATGCACCAGTATATACGAGCTGTACTTTACCCTCTGTCGACTGCTCAATAAGAAACTTGAGCCAATCTATGGGCCTATCCGCGCTGGCGATATTCCCCATTCCCTCGCCGATATATCTAAGGCCCGAACCCTGTTAGGATATACACCCGAGTTTGACTTTGCGCAGGGACTTGAGGCAACAATAGAGTGGTATGTGGCGCGAGCGGCAGGCCTAGCGTAAAACGTACCATTAAGCAATGGGCAAGCGGTGGGGACGTTGCGCCACGAAGGCAAGTGATTGCGTCGACTGATGCAATCGTGAAGCCGTGCTACACAAGAGATGAGGGTAGCACCCTCGGAGCCGCCATGCAGGTGGAGGCTCCAAACCACCTTAAGCTGCGGTGGACAAAAGCTACGGTGATGAACGTTAAGGGAAAAGTCGGGGCGAAGACCTCGGCAGGTATGTTCTACGGAGACGACTGAAAAGGAACCGCCGATGAAGTATCGAA
>JAGXSS010000082.1 GCA_018334055.1 Peptococcaceae bacterium | reverse complement strand
TTAACGGAGTTTATCAGCAGTTCACATATGTTGGTCATGCCGTCCAAACCTAGCGCCCTTCTGCATTAATGCTAGCAGTTCTTCCTTGACCTCGCGGTTTTGGATTGTGGGCTACATTGTCCCGTCAGCTTCATACCCCGCCGTTACCAGCTACGCATGTGACGGTAGGTTACCGATGAGGAAACATCGGGTCTAATCCTGGTATTTCAGTTTAGACAGTTAATTACTCGACTTCACGTCGCAACGTGGCGGATATGTTGTACTTCGCGGCGATGTTTTGGATTGCCGTCATACGTGCTCTGTTGAGTTTTATGCCGCCCATCATCACGGTGTCCCCCTTCTTTTCCCTATTCCCACCCAGGTCGTTGCTTGTCGGCGGTGGCAAATTCTTTGTCGGTCATCCGTCTGAGTTTGGGCAATAAGCCCTGCACCGCCTCAACCATTAACGGGTCTTTCGTCTGTGACAACGTTTGTTCTAAAGCGGCAATGGCTCCAGGGCGACTGGTAGTGACACGGAGTGCCCAAAGAATTTCTATCTCGGTATAGTCAAATGTGTACACGGTAATCCTCCTCTTTCTTGTTTTAGCGGTCGACGATTTGCTTTGTGTCGCGGGTGTTGCGTTTTTTTGGCGGGGCGCAATGCGTCGTGCTTGTCCACAAGAGGCCGTCCTGCGCCCCTCCTTGAGTAGCCTCCTGGGCGGCCTCCGTGCTCGTTGTTTCGGGTGGCAGAGGGATTTCACCTAACCGGCTTTTTGTGGTCTCACGCTCCCGCTGGATTTTTTCTATCATGTTATGGGAATGCGCCTGAATTGTGGAGAGGGACTCTCTTAGCTCCGACAAGTCCTTCCCTTTGCTCCAACCCGCAATATATCCGAACGTGTATTCGGACGAGTCAATCCCAAAATGACTTCCCACCACGTAGGCAATGCTCTCGGCCTCCACCTCTCTGGTGTTGCGGACGTTAAGGCCCGTCTCGGGAGTGGGGCTCCTTTTCCGGTCGTGCAGTTCTGCGTGAACCATCTCATGCAAAAGCGTTTTGATCGTTTGCGCCTCGCTCATATCCTTCTTTACCACAATCTTATCTTCCGCAAAACTGCAGTACCCGTTTGCGCCGCCTGCGATATCTTTGAATTCAACCGGAAACCGCGCCACAGATTTGAGTGTGGTCAGAAGACTTTCATAGTCTGTGACGCTCGCATGCAACTCGTCAACCAGCCGGGGAAGTTCTTTCCCGGATGTTTGCGATACATCAAAAACATATACTACCCTAAAGCGCAGACCTGCATGGGTTGCAGTTTCCTTAGTCTTGTTTCCGCCGCTATCCACCGCCTCCCGCTCAACATCATATTTATACGGTACCGGAGCCAAGATCGCGATGCCCTTTTCGCCCTTGTTAACCATCCTGCCAAACGCGTTCTTCCACGTGTTGAATCCGGCGACGACTGTCGCGCCGGGGCGTTGCTGTGAGATCAGGACTATGTTGCCGTAGGAATAGTTATGAAGCTTGGCGGCGGCGGAAAGGTGTTGCTTCCAGCGTTCGCTTGTGAAAACGTCCTTAATTCCTCGTTCTAGTTTCTGGGTAAGCTCGTTGACTTTGTCTTTTGTGTTTTCCACGCCAATCCCCTCCTTTTTGTTGTGGACTACGTTTTGGACTACGGTGCTTTAGATACGCAAATTTTGCTGGTTATTTTGGACCTTGGACTACGTTTTGGACTACGGCAAACACGAAGTGCCTACGCCCTTAACGCAGTCCCCATCAGGCTTTGCCTGATGTTGGGACTACCCCCCTTATCCTGCACTATAATCCCCGGGAAAAGTCTTCCGACTCTCCCGGGGATGTTTCCCCGAATTCGGCTGAATTTCGCCAAATTCGGCTTCTAGGACTGGTTTTGGCGGTTTCCTTCTTAAGGAGCATCTCGCTCTAGCGCGTTCTATCTCCTGTTTTCGCATGGGTGGGAAAGACAGGCAAACCGTCCCTGTGTGGGCAGTTATCTGTCGAAAAAGGGCTTATCTTTGTCCTTTTCCAGAAAAACGGAGTGGAAGAAGTTTAGTTTATTCCCCCAGACCTCCTTGAGATGATCTTTGATGCTGCGGGCCAGCTTGCGTTTGCGATCCTCAATTTCCGCGTCTTGGAGCCACTCTACCACATCCCCCACGAGAAGCACCCCGATACTCTCGGCATCCCTCTCGATCATCTCTGCCTCCTGCTCAAGGGTTTTTCCGGGCGTAAGTTCCCACGTGGGTAACCAGTCGCTAACGTCCTGCACCCAAACGTGGTCGGCCTCGGAGAATTTATCCTCTGTCAGGTTTCGCTCTAGCGTCTCAAGAGCCACCGCTCCAGCCTCGGTCAGATATCCTCTCTGGTTGCGCCCGTCCCACTCAGTTGTGTGACCACTGCACACGGCTTCAACCAACCTAAGAATGTCGGGGTCGGCCAGCAGGTCGGCCACCACTCTGCCTCTCAAGGTGGCGGGGATAGACAGGCGATAGGACTGGTTAAGCCATACGCGACTCGGGACGGCGTTGCCGATTTCGGGGTTGTACTCAGCCTGTAGGATCCTGTCACCCGGATTTAGCTCGATGTAAGCCGGCTGCGGGCTTGTTTGCCTAGGGTACTGGCGGTAGAGTGGCGCCAGTTGAGAGCGCAAATAAGCGGCGTTAGTAACGATTTCCATTTTTTCCTCCTTTTTTACTAGACGAGGAAGCACCCGGGCAAATTCTTTGCGGGCGTCGTCGATGGGTGAAAGACTGTCTCCATATGCTGCGAGGAGGGAGCGCACGATTTGCTTGTATTCGTCGGTAGTCTGGTCGGCATGTTCACAGGACCCATGTCGCGCGGAGTAGATCATGGCGGCGGCTAAGGGTGTGCCAACGGCGGCGGTAGGGTTGCTGTTCAACAGCTTCCTGTAGTGCTGGGTATCTCGTGTAGACAAGGGACACTCCTCCTATGCTCGGCGCCGTATCGCACCCGCAGCATCCGTCTATGACAACAAGTCACCAATGCCCAGCGCCAACATGTCGCCGGGTAGGTAAGGCCATTACTGGCCTTTTCCCCCCAAAGAACCGGACTTGAGAGTTTCCCCTCATCCGGCTCAAGCCTTTCAAAGTTACCTTAGCGGCAACCGTCTCTCCCTGCCGGGAGAGCTTCACGATACTGCCTACTTCATCCAGCCTTTCGGTGAGGTGGTACATAAGACTTTCGTCTTATTCATTTACACTTCCTCATTCCTGTCTTCTGTAGTTTTCTCGTGACGAAAGACCCATAGCGGAAGTCTGCTCCCTTTCGGGCACGACATTAAGTCGTTATCCAGGCGATTACAGCCTGGCTTTTGCTTTCTCCGCTGTCCTCT
>JAGXSS010000081.1 GCA_018334055.1 Peptococcaceae bacterium | reverse complement strand
ATATTTTTTATTTTAAAGTGTTTTCTCTCCGCTCTGGCCCACCTCTCAAAAAGGCCCATCCTGCCGGCCAAAAGGTGCCGCCCAACCGGCTGGCCTTTACCGTCCGGAGGATATTATACCTGGTTTCCGCTGTTTCTATCAGCTCAGGCACGATTTTTGCCTGTAATCTTAGATCTGGCTTAGATCTGGCTTAGATCTGGCTTAGATCTGGCTTTGATCTGGATCTGATCGGGCTGATCAGATCCAGATAGTTGGCCAAAAACGTCCCGCTTATCAAAAAAAATGTCCCGCCTCAGACATAGAAAAATTATCCAACACGGGCTGTCAGTAAGCGTATTCTTTTTCCACCTTCTGATTCCTGCTTACTTAGCATACGGCAAACAAAAAATATTATGCATGCGCTCCGTCCCCTTGGTTGTAAGCGTCAAATAGCCCCCACCTTGCCGGGGGGGCTATTTGACGCTTACGCTATTCTAGCCATGGTTTCCCTGGTTTCCTTTGCGCCCATGCCTCCTGTTGCAGAGATCACATCTGGAATCCTTTTGCCAAGCTCTTTTGCCAAAAGCTCAACATGTGCTGTCCTTTCGGTCAAAATAACACAGTTCCTGCCACATCCATGGCTTCTGATCACATCATCGATAATAAGCTGATTTCTCATTACATTTATTACGATCTCTGAGTACAGTTCCTGAATGGTCACATCCTTCTCAATCTTATCAAGGGGTACTCTGAGAGGTGTAAATCTCGGTATGATATAGTGTTCAAACGGACGCTTCTCTGCTTGTTTTTTTGCATCATCCCTGAATCGTATGGGGCCACACTGCATAAATATAATTGGATGGTGTCCATCCTTTCTGGTAGGAGTTGCGGTTAAACCGTAAACGTATTTTGCATTAACATTTTTTAGTACCTCTTCAAAACTGAAGGCAGAAACATGGTGACACTCGTCTACAATAACCATGCCGTAATTTTTAACACATTCCTTTACCTCTCCCATTCTGTTCAATGATTGCATTACTGCAATATCAATTATCCCGCTTAAGCTGTCTTTTCCTGCCCCCATCTGTCCGATAATGCTCCTTGCCTTTTTCCGTCCTCTCTTTTTCACTTCCTCTGTTTCCGGCAAGCTTTCATTTATTATTAAAAAATCCGCAAGTCTTTTTCTCCACTGTGCAATTAAACTGACCTTGTCAACCAGAATCAATGTGTTAGCTTTTCTTTCAGCGATAAGCTTTATAGCTACAACAGTTTTACCAAAAGCTGTCGTACCCGAAAGTACCCCGTTATCAAACTTCAACAGCTTTTCAAGTGCCTGTGGCTGTTCATCCCTTAGATTACCATTGAATTCAATATCAATACACTTACCCCAATTTGTCTTGTCAACAAAATGAATAATTCTATCTTGTTCTTTAAATATGTCTTTCAGCTCACTTTCGCACCCTCTTGGAAGGCAGAGATATTCTGTTGTTTCATCAGCGCAAGATATAATCCGCTGCATTTTTCTTATAGGTATCCTCATTGCCTGAGCCTTGTAGAATTCCGGATTTTTAAAAGCCGCCAACCGCTTTAAGGAATTTAATGCTCTTTGAGAAATTCCCGCTTTTGGTACAAATAACATATTGGCTTTAACAATTTCGATTTCTTTAGGGAAATCGTCTTTTGTCAGTTTTACTCTGCTTGTTTCCCAAGGTTTTTGTGCTTCTTCCTCGTCCTTTCTCAATACCCCAAGCTCATTTCCGTGGCATAGCCTTGATATGAGTAATTCAATATTATCTTCAGAAAGCCTCTGGATTGAAGATAAAAATGCCCACTGGTCATCATACGGTTGAAAATTTTCGTCAATAAAAACACTATTATTATTGCTCCGTGCCACTTTTTGCAATGGTAAGGCAATAAGATTACCAAAGCCAGCTTTTGGCATAGTATCCTGATTAGGAAAAAACCGGTCATATGATTTGAAAGTTATTTCATGCCGCTTATTCATGGCATAAGAAAGCAATGCACTTCCGAATTTCCTTGCAAAGGAAGCTGGTAACGAACTTTCAAAGAAGAACCATACGTGAGCTCCTTTACCTGATCGTGAGCGCTCAACTGCAATAGGAATTTTAAACTCTGCACATACTTCTCTTAAAGTTGTGACATCTTTCTGCCATTCTCCATCATCAAAATCAATGGCTAAAAAGTAGCAGGTCTCATCAGGGCACATGGGATATATCCCTGCAACGAAATTGTTTCGGCTGCGTAAATGATCATCGTTAACCTTCTCATTAAGGCCAAGATAGTTTTTGTATGCGCAGTTCGCACATTTTGATTTTGCCTTTTGGCAAATACCCTGTTTCCATTCGTTTGCACATACAGGTGAATAACCGGCAGTACCCTTCTTAGGGTTCTCCCATCTTGTTGTTTTCAGCCAGTAAAGCTCGATACTTTTCAAACAGCTCTTTGTAATCCATACATTATCCTTTTTTTATCTAAATGCTTTTAGATATTCCCCAAGCATGCAGATAACACCTTTGACTTTTTTATAGTTCGGCGGATAATAATGCCTCCAAAGAAATAAATAATATCAAAAGAGGACAGATTATGACCCCGATTGATGTACGCAAAAAGCTCGGCCTGAAAGAAAGAGATAAAGTGATCTTCATAGAGGTAGGCGACAACATTATATTCGCCAACGCAGGCAAGTTCGCTTTCAGGAATATGCAAAAGGCGTTCGAGGGCGAGGCTGAAAGGCTGGGGCTCAAAGACGAGCAGGAGGTTGTGGACATGGTAGACGAGGTGCGTCAGGAAATGCGGGATAAGTGTTATCCAGATAATGATTGATACGAACGTCCTAATTTCCATTTTTCTTTTCCAGTCCGCTAAAATGCCATACTGACATTCAGGAAGCCTTGAAAGGAATTCCAATTCCTCTTTCCGCCATGAACTCCGTTGGCCAGTATTTCTTCAGTTTTTGAATGATGGTGGCTCCCTTCCGGGCAGTTCAACTGGGTCTTAGCTTCAGTGGTTTTTGCGCGCGTGACCCGCCGCCCGTTGCCTTTGGTGAAAGCTTTTGAGATTCAAACCGTCCCTACCTTATAGTCCGTTATGTCACTTTCATAATCGTGCTATTTGCATTGACAATATCGCACATAATGCGTATAATATAAATGTGTCAAACATACTGATTAAGAAAGGAGTCTTTGCCATGATTATTACTGCCACAGAGTTGAAGGCAAATATCGGCAAATACCTTCAGCTCGCCGAAACGCAGGATATAATTGTCACCAAAAACAACAAACCGATTGTGAAGCTGACAGGCATACAAGAAAATAAGCTTGAAATCCTCGATAGCCTTGTGGGCATCATTGAAGACAACGGTTACACGCTTGAAGACGTCAGAAGAGACAGGTTGACAAGACAATGAGGATATTGATTGATACAAATATCGTCCTCGACGTCTTGTTGCGTCGCACTGACTTTTTTGACGCGTCATACAAAGTGCTGAAGCTGTCAACACTTGGCAAAGCTGAAACTTTCGTAACGGCCAGCGCTATTACCGACATTTACTACTTCCTGCACAGGGCGAACAAAGATGCCGGAAAATCAAAGGAGACCATCATTCGGCTTTTGAATCTTGTTGCTATCGCCGATACAACTGGCTCCGACATTATGAATGCATTGTCAAGTAGAATAATAGATTTTGAAGATGCTGTGGCCGGAGCAATAGCCAAAAGAATCAAGGCCGAGCGCATTGTTACCCGCAATACGAAAGATTTCAGCAATTCACCGGTTCCGGCAATTGACCCAAAGGCTTTTCTCGCTCAGGTTTCCGATATTGAATAAATTAGAACCGAACAGCGCTA
>JAGXSS010000080.1 GCA_018334055.1 Peptococcaceae bacterium | reverse complement strand
CCCAGACCTAAATGTCATGCAGGCAGCCTGGGAGAATGGCGATATCGATTGGTTCGGCGCTATCCTCACCGACCATATCGACCGCATCATGAGGGAGCATGCCAATCGGGCTACCTTTAGGGAACTCGCTAACCATGGCTATGACTACATGAGCTTCAGTCTGAGAACCCCCGCGGGTGAGCCTCATCCCATCCTCAGCGACCGCGCCGTGCGCGAGGCCTTAGTCGTCGGCCTTGACCGCCGGGCGATGGTCGACACCGTCCTTGACCGGCGCGGCCGGGTCATTCACTCTCACCAAGTGCCTAGCTCTTGGGCCACGGGCGCGCAGGGGTTAAACCTCTACGAGCACAGCGCCGTGCGGGCTCGTCAGATGCTAGACGCCGCCGGCTGGCGCGTACCGGCTGGTAGCCGCGACGGCGTGCGCATGAAGGGCGAACAACGCCTGCGCATCCGCCTGATGACCAATGCCGGGAACACCATCCGTGCCGATATCGCCGCCCTAGCCGAAAGCTACTGGAAGCGCATTGGCGTGGAATTAGTGGTTGAGATCATCGAATGGTCGGTCATGCTCGACCGCTTTAGCCGTAGCGACTATGACCTGACGCTCATTGGCTGGGCTCTCGGACTTGACCCAGATATATTCTCCTTCTTCCATTCCTCCCAAGCCGCGAGAAATGCCGCGGGCGTTATCGCCGGCTTTAACCGCGGTCAGTTCATCAATGCCGATGTCGACAGGCTCATCGAAGCAGGACGCGCCACGATGGACATCGCCGAGCGCCGCCGCATCTACCGCGAGCTCGATGTCATCTTGAACCGCGAACTGCCCTACATCTGGATATTCCAGCGCAGCATCGTCACCGGTGTGTCTAATCGCGTCCAAAACGTAACTTGGGGACAGATTGGTTCCTGGTTCATTGAGAGTTGGTCTATTAGGCGGTAGTCGCATCTAGCGTAATCCTGTAGTGAAGCAAGGCAGGGTGAAAGTCCTGCCTTGCTTTTAAAAAAAACAAGAAAGGATGATGCAAATGGGACGTTATATTATAGGGCGACTTGTGCAGTCGCTGTTTCTCCTCATCGGTGTATCGATGCTGACTTTTGCCATTATTCAGATGGCCCCGGGTGGCTTTGCCCAGATGGTGGGCGAAAACCCTGACGCCACTGCGGAAGATACAGCGCGGCTTACAGCTCTTTGGGGACTAGACGACCACATTCATGTTCAGTATCTTCGTTGGGCTACGCAGATGGTGCAGGGCAACTTCGGCAATTCTCTCGCGCAGGGGCGACCGATAGCCCAGATGATAGGGGAGAGGCTGCCGGCGACAATCTTCTTGAACATTATCGGTTTATTGCTAATTTATGTCATCGCCCTCCCCATAGGCATTTACTCGGCAGTGAAGCAGTATTCTAAATTTGACCATACCATGACCTTTCTCGCCTTTCTCGGCCAAGCCATGCCAGCGTTTTTCTTCGCCATGCTCCTCATCTACTATGTGGGAATGCAGGTTGCGGGAATTCCGCTAGCGGGCATGGCCACCATCGGCGTGGAATGGGGCGAAGTGCCTTTTATGACATGGCTAGCCGACCGCTCGCGCTACCTTATAATGCCCCTCACCGTCATTGTGTTTGGCGGTTTGGCGGGACTCGTGCGCTTTATGAGGGCAAGCATGCTTGACGTTATCCACCAGGACTATGTGCGTACTGCCCGCGCCAAGGGTCTGTCTGAGCGCGTTGTAGTTTTCAAGCATACGGTGCGTAATGCTTTGCTCCCCATTGTCACGTCACTCGGGTTTGCCTTTAGCGGCCTTTTGGGCGGCTCGGTAGTTATTGAGAGTATTTTTGCTTGGCCGGGAGTGGGGCTGCTCGCCATTCAAGCGATCTTCACGCGAGACTACCCGGTAATTATGGCGTTTAACCTGATAGGTTCAATTATGCTTGTAATAGGGATGTTGGTAGCAGACATCTTGTATGTGGTAGTCGACCCACGTATCAAATATTAAGCGGAGTAGGTGACAAATATGGCTACTGCTCAACCCAAAGTGCAGGGCGCCGCTGTCGGCATGAGCCCTAAGGAAGAAACCTTCTGGCAACTGGTGTGGTATCGCTTTCGTCGCCACAAGATGGCAATGATTTCCGTAGCAATTCTATTGCTGTTTTACTTTGTCGCAATAGCAGCTCCTTTGCTGGCCCCCCATGATCCTATGGAAGTAGGCGTGGGCCCGCGTTTTGCTCCTCCCTCTTGGGAGTTTCCGGCTGGAACCGATCGGTTAGGGCGTGATTTATTCAGTCGCATCCTTTACGGTGCCCGCATCAGTCTGTCCGTCGGTTTTGTCGCGGCGGGTGTTTCTATGACCATCGGCACCATCGTCGGGGCCATCGCCGGATATTTTGGCGGCATAGTGGATGAAGTGCTCATGCGTATCTGCGAAGTAATCATGGCCATTCCCACCTTCTTTTTACTGCTAACCGTCGTGGCAGTTTTTGAACGCAGCATGCTCAACATCATGTTGGTCATTGGATTTACCACCTGGCCCAGCGCCGCACGACTCGTGCGGGGTCAGTTTCTTTCCTTGCGGGAAATGGATTATGTCGAAGCCGCGCGCTCCATCGGCGCTAAGGGCGGCCGCATCGTCGCCCAGCATATTCTGCCAAACACAATGGCCCCCATTATAGTGTCCACGACTTTGCGTGTTGGGGGCGCGATCCTCACAGAGTCAGGGTTGTCGTTTCTTGGTATTGGTGTGACAAACCCGGCCAGTTGGGGTACGCTCCTCGAGATAGGACGTCACACGATGCAATTTGCTATCTGGATGGTGACTATCCCCGGTACTTTGATCTTCATCACCGTCTTGGCCTTCAACTACATTGGCGATGGCCTGCGCGATGCCCTTGACCCGCAGCTTAAGTAGACTGCTATTGCGCCCTGTCTGCCTGGCCCTGTGCTTATTTCTTTTGGTTGCGCCAAGTATAGCGCTGGCTGAGGAACCACTCTCACGGTGGCCGTCCGGCTGGTCAAAACCATACACCCTCGGATCTGCCATCTTGACGTACAGACACCAGACGGTAGTAGTGAGAGAGGATAGACTGTGGGCAGCAACGGTAGACACGGCAAATAAAGCCCTCCATATCAGTCTAAGAGAAATTGATGTTAAAAACGGAAGAGTCGGGCACGAGTTCAACTTTCCCCTCACCAACCTGCTCAAGGGCTTCTCCGTCGCCAGCGACGGTACAGGCATTGTCCTTGCCTGGGTGGAAAGGGAGGAGGGGGTACAGAGTCGCCTCTATGTGGTTCAGGTTGCGGCCGATGGGAGAACAACTCCTCCACGCCTTTTGTGGCAATCAGAAAGCCCAGCTGAAAATCCGGAACTCGCTTTTGGTGAAGATGGAAAGATGCATATCGTCTTTACTTCAGCCGCAGCTGGTATGCATACAGTACAAATATTGTCTGCTGACCTGACCCTCGGCACAGCGAGCCTCGTGACGCAAGTTTCCCTGCCGACAACACAGGCTCGATTACCGGTTTTGGCGGTAAGAGACGGGTATATCCACCTGGCCTACTACAGACAAACCCTCATTGGCGCGTGGGCTATCTACCAGAAGCATAGGGTGGCCGATCACGCCTTGCTCGTGGAAACTACCTTAGGCCTTGCGCCAGACAATTTCCCCTACCCCATGGTCTTGCTTCCGGCAACGGAGGGCAGGGTGCAACTGGTGTGGCAACGCATGACCGGACCTCAGGGGCGCGTCTTTGCCGGCGGGGCCGTGATGGGGACCTTGCGAAATGGACAATGGGAAGTGCCGCTTAATTTGGTGGCTCCAGCCGTGCGCGGCAGGATTGGGGCGGTGCGCGCCGCACTCGGTCGCCAGGGTGAAGTCTTGATTTCTTGGCTGGCGGAGGCCGGGCGAACCTGGCAGGTTTATGCAGTTCTACGCGATGCGGACGGACAGACTGTGCAGAGCGGCTTTGCCACTTTAGCGAGGGGGAACGCGCATGGTCCCTACCCGCAATTTGCCGGTCGTTTAGGAGTAATCTCACATGCCGTACCCACAGCCGAAGGCAGAGCCAATTTCTATTTCGTTCAAACTGGTGCTCCTCGCCACGCGCCGTGGTATTTTCGCGCCGGCCTTGACCCCCATGCACCAGTGTCTGATGCGGTGTTCAAGTACCTGACCCTGATGATTGGGGCGGTGGGTTTGGCCTTTATGGGCTTAGGTGCCCTCACAGTGAGCATGGTGGTTATCGGCCTCCTCGGGCGCTATGGTGTCTTTTCGCCGACACTCATTGGGATATATACTAAGTTCGCGATACAGTTCCTCATTTTGATTGGACTAAAGCGACCACATTCTCTCTTTTACTACGGTGCCCAATTCATTCCGGGGTGGGGAGCAGTCATCTCCTTTGCCCTGGCCGCGGTGGTGGCACTCGCCGTTCTTTCTGTCTCCGGCATGGACCGCGAGGATTGGCCCGCTCTCGGCTTGGCAGGCATTATCTTTATGGCTAGTGACGCCTTCGTTACGCTCGCCGTACTGGGGGTGGGGGCATGGTGAGGATAGAGATAGTCACAAAAGTGCTGCTCTGGAGTTTTGTTCTCCTAGCACCCGCGGTGGTCGCAATCGGGATAACGCTTTACCTTCCGGTGGCAGGTCGCGAAATTATCGACCTTGATGTGTGGATACTCAGCTTGAGTATTGGCATAACCTTAGTAGCAATTATCGAAAACCATTGTCGAATACGTCGGTCACAACGAGAGGAGGCCCGCAATGTCTAGACCTATGCTTGAAATCAAAGACCTACGCACCGCCTTTCATATCCGCGAAGGAATTGTTCCTGCAGTTGATGGAGTTTCCCTCCATATCAATAAGGAGGAGACCCTCGCCGTGGTGGGAGAGAGCGGCTGCGGCAAGAGCGTTACCGCCCTGTCCGTCATGCGCCTAATTAAGAGTCCGCCCGGCCGCATTGAGCGGGGGGAAATCCACTTTGACGGTACGAACCTCCTTAAACTAAGCGAGGCAGAAATGCGCCAAATTCGCGGCAATGACATCGGCATGATTTTCCAGGAGCCCATGACGAGTCTGAACCCTGTTTTTACTATTGGCGATCAAATCGCTGAGGCCATCGTGCTCCACCAAAAGGTGTCCCCGGCCGAGGCTCGCGCCAAGGGCATAGAAATGCTGCGCAAGGTGGAGATACCCGAAGCAGCCAAGCGTTTTGACGAGTATCCCCACCAGTTGTCCGGTGGCATGCGCCAGCGGGTGATGATTGCCATGGCACTCAGCTGTAACCCAAAGCTCCTCATTGCCGATGAGCCGACCACGGCACTTGATGTTACCATTCAGGCGCAAATCCTCGACCTGATGCGCTCCTTGCGCCAGAGCCTAGGAATGAGTATCATGCTCATCACCCATGATCTTGGCGTCGTCGCCAGCATGGCGGACCGTGTGGTGGTCATGTATGCGGGTAAAGTAGTAGAAGAGACCGATGTCTACACCATTTTCAAGAGTCCGATGCACCCTTACATCCATGGGCTGCTTAACTCCATTCCCCATCTAGACACCGAGGCCGGGACTCTCCACGTCATTCAGGGCACCGTGCCTAACTTGCTTTACCTTCCCAAGGGATGTCGCTTTGAGCCGCGCTGTCCATACGCCCAAGAAAAATGTCGCCACGAACAGCCCACCTTGTCTGAGCAAGTGGCGGGGCACAAGGTAAGCTGCTGGTATCCCATCACGACGGCAAGGGGGTAGACCACATGAATGTACAAGCAAAACCAAGCATTACGGAAGCTGTGCCCGATGATATCCTGCTCAAGGTAGACAACCTGGTCAAGTACTTCCCTATAAAGCCGGGTTTTCTCCAAAAGACCACCAAGTTCGTGAAGGCGGTTGATGGCGTAAGTTTCTTCATTCGACGTGGCGAGACCCTTGGGTTAGTCGGCGAAAGCGGCTGCGGCAAGACCACTACGGGACGCACCGTCTTGCGCTTGCATGAACCCACCAAGGGTAGCATTGTGTTCGAAGGGCAGGATTTGCGCAAGCTCAAGGACGAGGCCCTACGCAAAAAGCGCAAGGACATGAGCATCATCTTCCAAGATCCATATTCATCGCTCAATCCGCGCATGACTGTCGGCGAGATTGTCGGCGAGCCACTCCTTGTCCATGGCCTGACCAATGTGCAGGAGCGCACCAAGCGCGTTCACGAGGTCTTTGCTGAGGTCGGCCTCGCGCCATACCATTATCGTCGTTATCCGCACGAATTCAGCGGCGGGCAAAGGCAGCGCATCGGCATCGCCCGGGCCATTATCTCAAACCCCAAACTCATCATCTGCGACGAACCCGTCTCCGCCCTAGACGTATCTATTCAGTCACAAATTCTAAACCTACTCAAGGAACTGCAACAGAAGCATGGCCTGACCTACCTCTTCATTGCCCACAACCTGAGCGTAGTAAAGCATATCAGTGACCGCGTTGGCGTCATGTACCTAGGGAAGATGGCTGAGCTCACAACTTCCGACGAGCTGTACAAGCATCCACTTCACCCTTATACCCAAGCCTTGCTATCAGCCATCCCGCGCGCCAACCCAGAAATTAAGCTTGACCGCGTGCGTCTGGCCGGCGATGTGCCCAGCCCCATCAATCCTCCGTCGGGCTGTCGCTTCCATCCCCGCTGCCCCGTGGCCGTGGACCAGTGTAAAGTGGTCGAACCGGAGTGGCGCGAAGTCAGACCAGACCATTACGTGGCCTGCCACTTGGCCAATTAGCCTGCCCATCGCGTAAAGAAGAACCGGCCTAGGCACCGTGTGAGCGGTGGCGAGGCCGGTTTCTTATGGCCAGCCAGAAAAGATTTGTTGGCGAAGCACAAAAAGGTAGTAAAGTATGCCATAAAAAAACAGAGCGAAATACAAACCGAGCACTGTCCTTGCCAGCTGTGCCGCCTTGCCTCGCGGGTGCCTGAGCGTAATCTCGTCCGATAGTGTCTTTCCCCCGGCTAAGGCAAAAAGCAGCATCAGTAAGTAAGGCCAATGCTCCCGCAGCCATTCCAAGATGATTGATACAGGTATCACCCCCTGCCCCGCATGCTCGCGCTCATTCCAAATCTACGCCGCACTATTGGTCGATAGACATGTGAATTTGCTATTCTGGCAGGAAGGAGGGGCCGAAGAGAGGAATTATCCAGAGAAGAAGAGAGAGTGAGGTCGTTTGCTCATGTTGTATTACTATGGAACAATCCCTTCGCCTTTGGGCGAGGTGCATTATGCCGTTTCAGATCTGGGGGCTGTCGCCATCACTACGCCGGGGCAACCCCGCGCGGAGTTGTCTATGTTGTTGGCCCGCCGTGGCCTGTCGCTAGAAGACGCCTCACCCGATAACGAGGGCCGGCACGGCGTAGCCAGGGAGCTCGATGCCTACTTTAAGGGCGAGCTCACCCATTTCACCTTCCCCCTCGATGAAGGGGGCACGGACTTCCAGCGCCAAGTGTGGCAGGCCCTGCGCGAGATTCCTTACGGCTCAATCGCCAGTTATCGGGACATTGCTAAGGCAGTGGGCAAGGCGCGCGCGGCGCGAGCCGTGGGGCAGGCCAATGCCAAAAACCCCCTGCCCATGGTCACCCCCTGTCACCGGGTATGCAGTGCCGATGGGGGCTTAGGCGGCTTTGCCGGGGGGCTTGAGGTGAAGAAACACTTGCTCGCCCTAGAGCAGCGCTACAGACCATAAGGCTGCCCTAAGGTAATTTGGTGGCCTTACGAGATTGGAGGATTTGTTGTGCAGTCACCCGTGTTTATTCATCAGCGCATCAGCCTGCCCATCCATGGTCTCACCCACGACGCCGAGGGTGTAGGCAGGTACCGGGGTTTAACCATTTTCGTGCCGGGAGCGATTCCCGGCGATGAGGTCGAGGCCGAAATTATCTCGGTAAAAAAGCAGTATGCTAGGGCGCTTCTACGCACCGTAACCAAGGCATCCCCGGACCGGGTCGCACCCCTCTGCCCCTACTATCAGGATTGTGGCGGTTGCCAGCTTATGCATGCCAGCTACGCAGCGCAACTTAAGTACAAGCACGAGCAGTGTAGATCCGCTCTGGAGCGGATTGCCGGACTTGAGGGAGCCCTGGTTCGTGAAACCCTCGGGGCTAGACAACCTTTTCATTATCGCAACAAGGCGCAGTTTCCCGTAAGCATGCTGGCAGGGAAGGTAGTCGCCGGCTGCTACCAGCCGCGCAGCCACAACATTGTCGACTTAGACCATTGCCACATTCAACACGAAGACATCAACAAGGCCCTCCAAGTAGCAAAAGAGATAGCCCAAAAATATCAGCTGTCGATCTATGATGAGCGCAGTCATGCCGGATTGCTTCGCCATATCGTGGTCAGGCATGCCTTTAGCACCGGTGAAAGCATGGTCATCTTTGTCGTCAATGGTGAAACCCTGCCGCAAGCTGAAAAAGTAGCGGCCGAACTCGTCGAGCGGCTCCCGGCAGTGGTGTCGGTGCAAATCAATTTCAACCGCCAGCCCGGCAACATAATTCTAGGTCCAAGCACGAAGTTAATTGCCGGCCGGGACTTTATCATCGACCAAATAGGCGACCTTAAGTTCAAAATTTCGGCGCGCTCCTTCTTCCAGGTCAACCCCGCCCAAACCCTGGTGCTGTACGAGAAGGCCCGCGAGTATGCCGCACTGACCGGCGGCGAGCATGTCCTAGACCTCTACTGTGGCGTTGGTACCATCGCCCTTTTCCTAGCTTCACAAGCCAAGCAAGTCACCGGCATCGAGATCATTCCCGACGCCATCAATGACGCCAATGAAAACGCCCGTCTAAACGGTATCATGAACACCACCTTCCTCTCTGGCGCCGCCGAAGAACTCGTGCCGCGGCTGATCAGCCAAGGGTTAGCCCCAGAAGTCTACGTCATCGACCCCCCTCGCTCCGGTTGCGACCCCAAACTCCTCGCCGCACTCGCCGCCCACCCCCCCCAGCGTCTAGTCTACATCAGCTGCAACCCCGCCACCCTCGCCCGCGATGTCAAATACCTCACCACCCACGGCTTCACCTTTGTCGAGGCCCAGCCGGTGGACATGTTCCCGCATACAAGTCATGTGGAGTGCGTAATAGGAATGCAAAGGAAAGATACGTAGAAATCCTTAGTTTTCAGCACTTTGCGAGATATATGACTTTCACCACGGATGGCGACGATTTTAGGAATAAGGTGCTGAAAGATGAAATTGATGTTTCAGTTGTGCTGGACTCTGTATATACAGTTTCATAAAATTAATGGAAATAAATTCATATAAGTAATATAATCATGTTAATAAGTAGATATAGATAGCTGTTGTTCTGCAATGGTAAATTTAGATATTTGTACAAGATAAAATACAATATATGGAGGAATGGTTTATGGATTTACTGCTTTTTGAAGATTATATCAAAAAATATAACGCTATTAACAGCCAAGAGTGGACTACTCTTTACGAAAACATAAAATCATCAAACAAAGAGATCCAAGAAGATATGTTCGGTTTTTGCGCCTTAGTTAATAATGAAGAAGATGCGATTAAGAAATATTTAAAGGATTTCGAATGGTCTTTTGAAACGAATTCATTTGGTAATTCCTATTATCAAAAAATATCAAGAAATATTAATGGTACATTTGAAGATGAAATTAGTTTTGTTGTTGGTGATAAGAAAGACCAATTCGAATATTTGATTGCATATCGCACTTTTAATAAAAAATACGATACACAAATAGAAATCAATCCTAAATTAGTATGGTATGAGAATTTAGTTAAAGTCGGAAATGAATATTTAAATCCTGTTACTGATGAATGTATGATAAGAATTGCTAATGATCGTGTTGAAGTTCTGACACAATATTTAAAGAATTTTTTGTGCACATACAATAAAGCCTGTATCATAGCTTTTGACCATAGACGATTTGGAACAATATATGAGAAGATACAGCCAAAACAAACTCCAATAGGATCTCCTTGCAGTTATATGCTTTATACGTTAAAAAAGTATGACTATAAAGAATATAATGTTTATTCAAATATAATAGGGAAAGCTATCGTCTTTCCGTATACAAAGTGCAAGAATGATAGCTTAGAGTATTTGTTGGATAAAAAAAGGTATGCAGATTTTACAATTGGAATAGATGAAAAAACTGGTGAGGAAATTACCTTTACTTGCGATGAGAATAAATTAGCGAATTACTTTGGAGCTAATCCGGATGCCCCACATTTCTTAACACCAGTATTCTTCAACAAAATGGTACTAAATAAATATAAAACTGACACACGGAATTATGCGATTTCTGATGGGCATATAACATTTTTAGATGACTGGCTCATTCCGTTTACTATTAATAAGGATGATAAGGTAGTTGTTTGGCTTGGAGATTTAGGTCGTATTCCGTTTGCGGAACAATTATATTGGAAACAAGAAAATACCACACCTAAAGGAGAAATAGAAAAGAACTTTTTTGATCAGCAAATGAATAATGTATTTGTTGACAAAATTTTACCGGAAAAATGGTTATTTCGTTTGATACAACAAACTAATGATTTAACGTCAAAAAAATTCGGAGACGTTATATTTAGTAAATTATCAGAAGCGGACAGTTCTATTTACAGCGCTTTTATCCTGCCTATAAGTAATAATATTGATGAATACAAAGAGTTTTTAATGCAATTTTGTAAAATTATCGCCGAATCAATTAATAAGAAAATCATAAGTAAATATGTTTCCAAAGATAAAACTCTAGATGTAAAGGGAGAGCAATTGGGTAGCATTGCCCAGCTGCAGATCTTTTTTCAAGAATGTAATTTACCCATTGCTGAGAAATTGATAGAAGCGATAAAACTTGTGTATAACTCAAGAAATAAATTAGCTGGACATTCTGCATCTATCAAAGAATACAATAAGCTTTGGAAGAGGGATAAAGAGCATGCTCCCAATTGGATTTCCGATAGCAAAATGCTCCTTAATTCAGTCAATGACGCATTAAATGATCTGATAGAGGAACTGTGAATATGGAGATTGGGAGATTAGCTGAAATTGATTTTACAAGTCCAATAATCCATTCAAGTTATAACAGTATTACTAGAAAGAGCCAATCAATAGCATATAAATTAGAGACAATACTTACAGCCTGCATAGATATAAAAAGTACCATTAATGAACATGACAATATTTATATAGCTGGAGAAATTGGTGATTTCTTTGAAAAAATGTATTCTTGCATGGAATACACAGCTTCTATATTAAAGGAGTTATTTCGAGATAAAGGGACTTTGCAAGCAAGCTATCATGATATTTTAAAAAAAATCATCAAGAATGAAGATTCTACAAAATTTCTTTCTGATAGGGTGCTTGTGAATTTTGCTGAAGGGACACTTAGCTGGTATGCTATTGTACATGATACTCGCTCTGAAGAAGCTCATTTTACAACCTGGATTCCCGCCAACTCATAACGAGGCGGGTGGGTCAACCCCTAAGCATTTATAGATTACCCTCTGTTTCTCGAGAAGCTTCCCGACACGTAGTTTTTGGCCGGGCACCTCAAAACATTCGATGACATCAAGCTTATCAAGAGCTCCTTGCAATGTGTAGCTTTTAAACAAATCTGTATCCTGCATCTGTTTTTTTAGGTAAGACAGGTAGATCAGTGCCACAAATTCAATGAAGAGCTTGCCGTCCAAGCTTTGCTCGGAGGATACCAAAGTGCGACGTAAGTTTAAACGTTCTTTCAGGTTGCCAAAGGCTTTCTCCACTAGGTCCTTGTTCCGGTAAATTTCTAGGGCGGTTGCCGCGCTCATGGTTTCGTTGGTGAGAAGCACAAAGAATCCGAAGTACCTTTTGGCCTGTAAAACCATTTCTTTCTTTACCGTGGTTTTTGTGCCCCGTTTGGGCGTGGTATTCACATCAAAGTATTTTTTGTATTGGTTTTCATGCTCTGAGATCCTTTTGCCGGATTCCAGTTCACGGCGCAGGTTCATCAGGTTTCTGTCAAAAGCTTTTTCCTCTTCGGCGGCTTTGTCGATGTTGTAGTAATAATGGACATAAATCCGGCGGGATTCTTTTAGGGTTTCTTTCTTGTACGGCCGGTACTGGGTGTACTGCCACTGGGTTTCAACGGTGCGGCAATAAAGTTCATAGGTCTCGTTGTAGTGTTCAAAGCTGCGGAAGTTGTCATAGCTGCCTTCCAGATTGGACTTCATGAAGCTTAGGGAAATTTTGCCGGCGATGAGAAACTTCACATGGTCTTTGAAAAGGGCATTAATGTTATCTTCACTGTAGAAACCCCGGTCCATGACCAGCTTCACCTTGGAAAACCCTAAGGTGTCCAAATCAGCCAATAAGTGCTTCAGGGTTTTGGCATCTGGGATGTTACCTGCCAGCTTACGATAGTAAAAAGGTAGGTTGGATGTTTCGCCAAAGACCAGAGCCAAGTTTAGCTGTGGAAGCCTATCATCCTCTTTGTTTTTCCCATACTGCACTTGTCGCAGGCATTCCGAATAGCTTGAGATAGAAGTAATGTCATAGGCCCAGTATTCATTTTCACTCCTGCGTTTCCCCTGAAGCCTAAAAAACTGCTGTTTGTCTTCTTCTGTAACGGAACCGAACAATTCGCTGCTTCGCTGTGATGTAATAGTTTTACCGTAGGGATGTTTGTGGAGACTTCCCCATTTTTCAAAACGATACAGCGGGTTATGATCTTCCAGCACCAGGTAATAAGCTGTGGACAGGATCTGCCTGTATGTTTCCGGAAAACAGTTCTTTAAATCTTGAGTGATGCCCAGTTTTTCGCCAATGGCATCCAGCAGATAAGTAGCGCCATAAAAAGAACGGGCAGTTTTTTCCGCAGGTACCGGACCTCTTTTGGCAGAAAGGGATTCATCTTTCTCTTTCCGCCCCCGGCCGTCTGTCGGAAGAATTTCACCGGTTTTGTCATTCACCCGGCCAATGAGGGTTCGTTTAGAACGCGACTGTTGCTTTTCCTTGTCCCAGTAGGATACGGACTTATATGCGTATGTAATTCCGGATCGCTTATCTTTCTGGTGAATAATGGCGACCATTAGAACACCTCCTCGTTACGTATATTGTATCACATAACGATGGACAAGGCGACTATAAATATACCGCAAATCAACTAAAATCAATGGCTCTTAGCCTTTTCTCCGCTGACTCGTTATGTGTCAGCGGGAGGGCAGGATACAAAGATGGGTGGCTCACTTGTACCGTGAGGGTGGCTCATTTTCACCGTAACGCTGGCTCACATACGACCGTGACGGTGGCTCTCCGGAACCGCAGTATGCAAGATCTGAATGCAAGGCTGGAGGAACTTGGGCAAGAGATGATGGGACTTGTAAGACTGAATGTACGAGCAGGCACTGGCACCTCAGTTTATGAAACAGAATACCTAAGGGTGTCAGAGGAAATGGAACAAATCCGAGAGCGGAAGGCAGCGATAGAGGAAGCTGAGTTGACAGAGCTTCTGAGACAAAAAAGAATTGAGGAAATGAAGAAATACCTAGGTTCTGCAGACGCTTCTCTTGCAAAATTTGATGACAAATTATTTAGAAGGCTGGTTGAAAAAGTAATCATTCACTCCCTTGTGGAAGCTACCTTTATTTTCAGAAGCGGGATTGAATTGCGAGAGATACTGGGCTGAGTAGTTTGTACTTTTGCCGATTGAGTTGCAGGAATGTGACTTGATCGGTATTTTTTTATTCATACAAATGTATATATAAATGTATTGACAGGCACGTACAATATATGATACTTTTATATTCGAGGTGATGAGAAATGGATGTTAAATTGGATAGTTTGATTCCCTTTGATAAAATCAAATCTGACACTGATAGTGTGTTTAATATTGTTGAGAAAAACGGTAAAGTAGTTCTGCTTAAGGAAAATCAGCCTGTCTATATAATTTTAAAGTATAATGAAGATACAGATATGGCGCAACAAGAAGCGTCTGTTAAAGCTGTAAATCATACACTCCATGAGGCAATGAAAATTGTACTCCAAGAAGCTGAAAGCAATACAATGCATGCAGCTGCACTTGCAGATGAAATTTTCAATCGAAAGCTTTACCTTCAGAAAAATGGAGGCAAGGCTCAATACAGTCAAATTCGTGCAAGATGCGGTCATTATCCGGATTTGTTTGAGGCGTTACCGGGCAATGTTATTAAGCTGAAGGTAGACATCTAGTATAACGCATTGAAAATGTGCTATGTGATTTGGGGAGGGAAACAGAATGTATAAAGAGGCGACAAAATATTTAAAACAGATGTTTGGGGAGGGCGCAGAATTTAGAAGCGGTCAATGGGAAGCTATTGATTTAGCTTTACATAATAGAAAAGCATTAATTGTACAACAAACCGGCTGGGGTAAAAGCATCATATATTTTATTGCAACAAAGATATTAAGGGGTGCGGGAAAAGGTCCTACAATACTAATTAGCCCGCTATTATCTTTGGTTAGAAATCAAATTGAAAGTGCGTCAAAACTTGGTATTGTTGCAGAGAGTATTAATAGCCAAAATGTTGAGGAATGGGAAAGCGTTAAGAGTAAATTAAGAGAAGATACTTGCGATATTTTACTTATTTCACCAGAACAGCTTGGGAATCGAGAGCGCTTGACGGAGCTGTTATCTTATTTAAGTAAAGGTATAGGGTTATTTGTTGTTGATGAGGCTCATTGTATATCTGACTGGGGACATGATTTTAGACCAGATTATCGCAGGATTATTAATATCATAAAGACACTACCCCCAAATGTGCCTGTTATAGCAACAACTGCTACTGCAAATCAACGAGTTGTAGAAGACATTTCACATCAACTTGGTGACATTGATGTATCCAGAGGTCCATTGGTAAGAGAATCTCTTCGGTTGCAAACTATAAGGCTTAATGATCAAGCTGAAAGGATGGCATGGCTTGCAGATAATGTTCCTAAAATGTCTGGCGTTGGGATAACTTACTGTTTAACAGTTTCTGATTGCAATAAGGTCAGCAAATGGTTGCAGGAGAACGGTATTGACGCAAGAGCATATACTGGGAAATTAGAAACAGAAGAAAGAAAGACTCTGGAATCTTTATTTATGAACAACAAGTTAAAATGCTTGGTCGCAACAGTGGCATTTGGCATGGGTTATGATAAGGCTGATATTGGCTTTGTTATTCATTATCAAAGACCAGGAAATGTAGTATCCTATTACCAGCAAATAGGCAGAGCGGGAAGAAGATTGGACAATGCTTTTGCAATATTGTTAAATGGAGTTGAAGATGATGATATTCAAGAATATTTTATAAAAACCGCTTTCCCCACTGAGACAGAGATGAGTGATGTAGTTTCTGCAATAGAAAAATCCACAAGTGGGCTTAAACAAAATCAGATATTAAGATTGATTAATATCCGATTAAACCGTTTAGAAAAATGTATTAAATTTCTTGAAATAGAAAATATAATAAGTAAAGATAAAGACAGTAGATATTTTAGGACAGTAAATCTTTGGACACCAGACATAGGGAAAAGCGAAACTGTAATAAGACATAGATACGAGGAACTGGCAGAGATGCAGGAGTTTGTTGAACTTAAAAGTTGCTACATGAAATTTATTGCACAAAAACTTGATGATCCTTATGCGAAAGAATGCGGTAAATGTAGCATCTGTATAGGAGAGAATTTTTTTACAACAGATATAAATGCAAAACTTGCTTTAAAAGCGGTAAAATTCTTAAAGGGTGAACATATAGAGATAGAACGAAGAAAACAATGGCCAGCAGGTATTATGGGTGAAACACAAAAAAAGATATCGGCTGATGAACAATTGCAGGATGGACGAGCTTTGTGTGCATTTGGAGATGCTGGCTGGGGTAAATTTATTCACGATGATAAATATGTGAATTCTTATTTTAGAGAAGAGTTGGTTGATGCAAGTGTAGAACTGTTTTTAGAATGGATGCCAGATACAATTACTGAAATGTGCATTGCTTATGTGCCTTCATTACGTAAGCCAGAGCTTGTTAGATCTTTTGCACATAGATTGGCTGATAAACTTAGGATACCTTGCCTTGATATAATTGAGAAGACAAAGACAACACGTCCCCAAAAGGAGCTAGAAAATAGTGCTTATCAATGCCAAAATGCATTTGATGGTTTTGCTGTAACAAGCGATTCCCTTAGTTGCAATATTATATTGATTGATGATATGGTAGATTCAAAATGGACGTTGACTGTTTGTGGGTATATGTTAAAGAAAAAAGGAGCGGGATTGATATATCCATATGCAATAGCATCAACCGCAGGAATGAGAGGGGCTGAATAAATTTGAATATTTCAAATGATAGTTATGCAATGTTACTAATATGCTCGGACTTAGCATTGAAAAATATAGGTGATGGTGTTAAGGCATTTACAGTTTCGCAATGGTCAAAACTTGCTCAACGTCTTGTTGAAAACAAACTAATGCCTGGTGCACTTTTTGATGTAGCATCAGAAAATATAAAAAAGACATTAAATTTATCTGAGGACGAAATAGCAAGAGTTGAAAGGTTACTGTCTCGCTCGGGGCAATTTGGTATTGAGTTATCAGCATTGAATGATAAAGGGATATTTACGCTAACAAGGTTTGATAAGGAATATCCAGAATCATTTAAAAACAAGTTAAAAAAACATGCTCCTCCAGTTTTGTATTATGCAGGAAATCTATCTCTTTTTAATAATAAAGGTATATCAATTGTTGGTTCGCGTGACATTGATCAAACAGCCTTAAAGTTTACAGAGCAGCTATCAAGACGATGTACAAACGATGGATTAAATATTATTTCTGGAGGTGCTAGAGGAGTTGACTCTATTGCAGAAAATATTGCAAATAAATCAGATGGCACAACAGTAATTGTTGTAGCTGATAGCATGGAAAAAAAGATTAGAAATAAGGAAACAAGAGAAGCAATAATGAAAAAGCAATCTTTGATTTTATCGCCATTTAGACCTGATATGCCATTTCAAGCATATGCTGCGATGGAAAGGAATAAGTACGTATACTCGCTTTCGGATTTTGTAGTAGTTATTTCATCGGATTATAATAAAGGTGGAACTTGGGCAGGCGCTACTGAAAATATTAGGAATAATTGGGTGCCTATGTTTATTAGAAAAGCTGATGAAATACCACAAGGAAATATCAATCTTTTAAAGGAAGAAAATGTTAATGCCATAACCGAGCAGATTTTTAGTGAGGATAAAGTAAATATATACGATTGGTTTATAAGTCAATCTATTAGTTCAAATGATAATTTAAAGCCACAACAACTTTCACTATTTGATTTGTAAAAAGGAATAAGTGATGCTTTTTCAATCAATTGATGCAGATGGTTTATATAGAGGTTGCGCATTGCAATACTTCTGTCCTAAACTCCCTACTGAAATTATAACTACACCGGTTCTTCTACATTGAACGCCTTATAAATGTTCCGTTGTTCCTTCGTTGCCGGGTAGATAATACGCGTTCCGTTTATCTGCTGTATGCGATGTCTGGAAAGCATATGTAACAGCTGCTTCAAGGTCATTTTTTTATACATGCCCTCATCAGACATAACCTTATGGATTTCCGACAGCATAACCAGTGCTATGAAGCCGATGAACACCTTGTTTTGCATGCTTTCCTGGCTGTGTACCCGCAACCTTCCGAGGTCGAGGCTTCTCTTCAGCCGAAGAAAACCCTTCTCGACAACATCCTTTCCCCGGTAAACACGTATTGCCTCTTTGGCGCTGTCGATATCGTTGCTGATGATGACAACCCAACCTGCGGTTTCAAGTTCGCTGTTTATCGCATCCTCACGGATGCTTACGGTATAACCGGATTCCGCTTTTTCCGACCTCCTGATAGTGAGGTATTTGGTATATTCACTGTCGTTTGCATATTGAGCGGAG
>JAGXSS010000079.1 GCA_018334055.1 Peptococcaceae bacterium | reverse complement strand
GACAAAAAGGACAGTCCCTTTCCCTTTTGTCCGGTGGTAGCCGTGCACGCGCGCCCTTTAAGCGAAATTAAAGCCACCTCGAGTACTTGGGGTGGCTTTAGCTTGCTTAGTCCTAGGCGTTGGGCAGGCAGGGAACATCGCTCTCTATCGCGAAATAGGCACGTGCGATGCACGAAAGGGGTGTTGGACACGCCTACCACTTGTGGGCCCGCTCTGCGCTAGATTACACCATCGCGCTTTAGCTCCTAGGAGAAAAATGCTTCGGCATCGAGAAGCGTGCCGTCACCTTGGGGTCTACCACTTGGCATATTTCCGCATGGCCTAAGACGCTGAGCAGCATGCCGGCCTCGTTTAGCGAGAGCTTTAGCTTATCCATCACGATGTCTAACATATCGTTGGCGGCCATGCGTACCGCCACATCCAAGTCCTCATGTGAGGCAATGGTGTAAAAGCGCTCGGCGTCGGCATGGCGGGGATTGGCTATGCTCACGCCTTTCACCACATCCACCCGCACTGTGACCTCGCCGCTGCACTCAACTCCCGTTACCATGACCTCGCCGTCGCCCATCACCGCATGGAGGTCACCTATCGTCAGCAATGCGCCCGGCACACCGCACCCTTCGCCTTCTCCAGCCGGAGCCACCCCAATAACCCCAATCATCGGCTTAAGCGGCACATGGAAATGCTCACTGAAATGCGCAAAGCCGTCCCGCAAGGGCACGAGCTTCACCTCGGCCACGCTCACTCTGTCGCCAAAAAGCCCCGCACCCGGTATCGCCGCCATAACTCCTTGCAGAGCGATATCGATGTTCAGTATCTCAACCGTCAGCATATCTCCCGGCTCCGCCTCCTCGATATACAGCGGACCCGTCGCCGGATTAACGCGGCTCCAGTCAAGCGCAGCTAAAGGCTGGTCGGGTTCACGTACCTGCCCGCCAAATGCATCCACCGTCTCAAACGTCACCACGGTGCCGGGCCAAGGTGGCAGTGATGGTCATCTCGGTAAGAAAAGTGCAGGAACCAGCACCGGGGTGCGGAATCTACGTAATACAAGGTCGAGCATGAGAGAGGTGCTAGATGCCGGCAGTTACTAACACAGCCCAACGCATGTCGACCGCTCTGGCAGAGCAGTGCCAACAAAGCACGGCCATTAGATTTGCCGTGTCTTTCGTGCGCGAGTCCGGTGTAAAGACTTTGCTGGAGCCACTCTTGCGCGCCGCAGACCGCAAAATCCCGATAGAAATAATTACAGGTACCTACATGAATGTGACCGAGCCGAGTGCGCTTTACTTGTTGCGGCACAAACTTGGCGATAGATTAAAGCTTCGTCTATATGACGACAGGCGCAAGAGCTTTCATCTGAAGGCGTATTTTTTTGAGCAATCCAGAGATGCTACGGTTTTCGTCGGTTCGTCAAATATTTCCCAAGCGGCGCTCACTACCGGAATAGAGTGGAACTACGGTTTGCGTAGGTCGGTGGACCAAGCTGCGTATGCCGAGTTCGAGCGTGTTTATCAGGTGATTAAGAATAGCGCTGTCTTAGCTGACGACACCGCGTTGCGCAATTATGCTAAGCACTGGCGCAAACCCAAGCAACTGTACTTGCTTGACGACCCAGATTCAGACAATTACACGGTGCTCCCCATTGTAGAGCCGCGCGGCGCACAAATCGAAGCGCTCTACGAGCTGGAGCGAACTCGTGAAGACGGATTTGACAAAGCGTTAGTCATTGCTGCAACAGGTGTGGGCAAGACTTATCTAGCAGCGTTCGATTCACTCGGTTTTTCACGGGTGTTGTTTGTCGCCCACCGCGAAGAAATCTTGAGGCAAGCTGAGGCGAGCTTTAGGGCGGTGAGACCAGCGGCAACGACGGGCTTGTTTATGGGTACCAGCAAAGACACCGATCAATCATTGATTTTTGCATCAGTTCAAACGCTCGGACGCGCCGAGTACCTTAATGCGTCATACTTTAATCCGACGGATTTTGATTACATGGTGGTAGACGAGTTTCACCATGCCGCTGCTAACAGCTACCAGAACCTTTTTAGCTACTTTAAGCCAAAGTTTCTACTCGGCCTGACTGCTACACCTGATCGCATGGATAACAAAGACATCTACACGCTATGCGAGCATAACGTTGCCTATGAAGTTTCGCTCAAGGGGGCCATAAATCGCGATTGGCTTGTGCCATTTAGGTATTACGGGATTTTCGATTCTACTGATTACGAGCAAATCGAGTATCAAAACGGCAAATACGATGTCGCCCAGCTCGAGGATAGCCTATCCAGACTAGAGAGGGCGCAGCTAGTGTTTGAGAACTACACGCGCTATCGCCGGAGTCGCGCATTAGGATTCTGCGCGAGCGTGAAGCATGCAGAGTATATGGCGACATACTTTAACCAACAAGGTGTGAAAGCAGCGTGCGTCGTCAGCACAGGCACTTCATCCTACAGCCAAAATCGAAGTGAAGCCATTAATGGTCTCAAAGAAAAGAAAATAGAAGTCATTTTTTCGGTGGATATGTTTAATGAAGGGGTAGACATCCCCGCTGTTGATGTGGTCATTTTTTTGCGACCGACCGAATCCTACACAATCTTTATGCAGCAGCTCGGACGCGGTCTGCGCAAAGTAGAGGGGAAAGAGTACCTCCTCGTGCTCGATTTCATCGGCAATTACCGCAAAGCGCACTTCAAGCCGAGCTTCCTGTCCGGCGACATAAGCTATGAAACGGCGAGAGGTGGAGTCAGTGCGGACGACATCCCACTACCCGATGGGTGCACCGCCAATATCGACTTTCGACTGGTTGATCTTTTTAAGCGTCTCGAGCAGCGCGAACCGATAAAAGTGCAATTGGTCGCGGAGTATCGCGATTTGACTAAGCGGCTTGGACGCAGACCTACGCGCGAGGAGACCAACCTCCAAGGCGGATTGCCATTTAGACTATATTATCAACGCTACGATAGTTGGCTGCGCTTTCTTGAGGAGACGGGTGACCTCACCGACGAAGAAAAGAGTTGGCTGGGAACTCCGGCCGAAAAGTTCCTGCGCGAGATGGAACGCACCGCCATGAGCAAGTCGTACAAGGTGCCGACGATTCAGGCCTTCTTGGTAGGCGACACCATCGTACCCCGGGTTTCATTAGAAGCCATTGGGCAAAGTTTTAGGGACTTTTACGCCACCACTAAGCACCAAGTAGATTTACAGGACAAGCGTCATGCGGCATGGCGCACTTGGTCACTTGGAAACTATATGAAGTTAGCCGAAGAAAATCCCGTCCACTTTCTTTCTCAGGGGCGCAATGGGTTCTTTGCGTATGACAAGGACAGGCGAGAGTTTAGTATTGTCCCTGCCGTCGCGCCCCATCTGTCGCCTCTTATGGCGCAACACGTAGTTGATGTTCTACAATACAAAACGGCGGACTACTTCCGCCGCCATTACTAAAAGGGGTGCATATATGCGGACTATCAACTACAACAAAGCTGTGCGTGACCGCATCACAGACATCATTCGCGCTAGCGGCAAGGAGTGCATTGTCCGGCAGGCTTCCCCTGCGGAATTTCTGTCCTTGCTCGAGGCCAAGCTCGCCGAAGAAGTAGCCGAGTACCAAGAGTCGCCCTCGATCGAAGAACTCGCAGACATAGTGGAAGTCATAAGGGCCATCCTCGCCTTACAAGGTTCCACTTGGGAACAGCTTGAGGACACCCGCGAGCAAAAGGCGGCAAAGCGCGGGGCTTTTGTGGAGAGACTGGTCTTGGAGTCGGCCGATGCGTAGTAATGTCGAGATGAGCCCAGGCGGTGTCGCCGACAAACTAGCAGAGTGTCGTTCTTAGCAAATTAAGGGTCTATTTCCACCAAGAAGGCTCTGCAGGCACCATTAAGCGTCTACGCATCCAATTCATTGCGCTGATTCTTCTTAGCCAGATTCATAAAACAATCAGGCAACACTCAGTGTCGGGGCCTTATTCGTCTAGGCTTTTGTTGGGGGAGGTGGAGTCGCTGATCCGGATTCACTATCAGGGTAAGATCCGGGATATCGTGTCAGAGGTCAGCAAATCGCAGCGCGAGATCCTTGGTGCATTCTCTTTGGACGCCAACACGTTACAATCTCTTGGGGTTTTAGGTGCCTATGTGATCAACGGTGACATTCGCGCTCGTGCAACCGTAGAGAAAAGAACATGCTCGGGGCTTAGCGAACTGTCGTACTGTCAGAAGTAGAAAGCGAGGGACGCGCTGCAAACCAATTAGCACCCCAGACGCCTAGTATAATCATGGCAGTGCCCATTCCGCTGTACCAATGAAATGGCTCGTTGCGCAAGAGAACGCCGGCAGCAACAGCCACAATTGTACCGACATTAGCGAAGATGGCTGACTGTGTGGCAGGCAGGCGCGAAAGGGTGTAGTTGACGAGGAAGAAAGCTACCACAGACGACAAGATTCCCAAATACAGCATAGCTCCGATGAGTTGTGGCGATGAGGCTACGGCTGCAAAGCTTGCTGTAAGCGACGCCACCCCTCCGGTAAGAAGTGCTAGCAGCGAAAAACTAACGGCGCCCGTCCACATCATCACAAAGGTACTATCAAAAGGCGAGAATTCACTCGATACCTGCCGAGAAATGATGTTAAAACTGGCAGCGGAGCAGACGGCCATAAAAAGCAAGGCTAATCCAAGTGCGTTCCCTTGGCCGATTCTCGCCGCGTCGTTAATGGCAATAAGTAGCACACCGGAAACTGACACCGATATGCTTGCGCCTTGCAGGAGGGCGATGTGCTCCCCGAGCAAGGTCCTACTCATAATCGCTACTACGATGGGGATTAGGGCGATCATCATCCCGGCTTGCGACGTGTGCGTAAGGGATAGACCAAAAATCTCAAACAGGAAGTATCCCACAGGCTGAAAGGCAGCTAACAACAGTAGCGATCGTATGTTCTTGCCACGCAAGGTCAAGGGGAACAACCCGATTAGATGCAAAACGGTCACTACGCCTGCGGCTAGACTAAAGCGCATGGCCAGTAAAGCGAGTGGGTCAACTGTTTCGATGACCTCTTTGGCAAAAATGAACGAGAGCCCGAAGATAGTGGCAAATCCTAGTCCCGATACAAACGCGAGACGGGGCATCCGCTGACGCAATGTTGATCTCTCCTAACTTGTGACGATGCGAAATCGCCTTGCAGCGCAGGCGGTAAAGTCGCCATGGTGAGTGGTTACTTCTGCCACGTGCAGCAGATGACCGCTTCCATGTAATTCTTCGCAGAGAATGAGGTTTCCTGCTAGCACTAAGGGACGGAGGATTGCGACACGCTGATGCGGCATAGCGGACAAAAGGGCCTGTCCCGCGCGTCACGAAGCGCCGGGAGGGAAGTTGTGAAGACTACACGATAAGGCGTAGGCAGGGAAGGTAGCGAACCGCAAGCGAAAGTTAAAGGCATTGAGCCCCGTAAACCTAACCGGGAAGGCCGATACGGTGGGACACGTAGCAGGCAACAGTTCCTAGTCCGCAAAGCCGAGTGCTAGAGCACTTCCCCGGGGTCGAAGACCGTGGCGGGCTACACACAACACGCACTGTGAACGTGAGAGACCTTGACGCCCCTTTTGAGTCGGATTACGGCAGTACACTAAGGAGCAGGATAATGTCTGCGGAGGGAAGGCTGTAACACAACATCTTTGGTGAGGAAACATTTACCACACTGGAGGTGGAAGACAACATAGAAGTGAGATTTGCAGGGACCATCACCATCTATCGCGAAATATGCAAATGCCATTTAGGAAGGGGTGTAGCCATGACTATCACTAGTAGGCTCGCGCTGCGCGAGATTACGGCAGACACGGTCCGCGACATCTGTGACCTAACGACTACTAAAGCCCAAGAGAATTTCGTCGCACCAAACGCCGTATCCATTGCGGAGGCCTATTTCTGCAAGGAAGCATGGTTTAGAGCAATATATTGCAGCGATACCCCCGTCGGGTTTGTGATGCTGCACCAACAGCCGGATAAAGGGGAGTACTTCCTCTGGCGCTTTATGATTGACCAAGCGCATCATGGCAAGGGCTACGGCAAAGAAGCCATGCGTCTTATCCTAGACCACGTGCGCACACAGCCTGACGCCACGGTGCTTAAGCTGAGCTGCGTTCCCGGTGAGGGCTCACCCGAGGAGTTTTACATAAAACTTGGTTTTACATTCACCGGCGAGATTGAGGATGGAGAAAAAATCTACACCATCGCGTTAGATTATCATGGCCTTCCGCCCATTGTGCCTATTGCCTAAATTCTAGAGCCAAGGCAAAGTGCCTGCTCTACGACGCGACTTGATGTTACAGGGAGGCAAACCCCTTGGGGTAATAGGCTACATCGGCGCACATGCCGACCGCTCTGGCCGAGCAGTGCCAACAAAAGAGACTGCCCCTGAGGTAATGCGCGAGCAAAAGGTGGCAAAGCGCGGGGTTTTGCGGAGAGACTGAACTTGAAATCGGCGGGTGCGTAGTTTTTAACAGAAGTTGAGTAGCGTGATGTGGGCAGGTGGTACAGTGGGACAGGGCAGCAGAAAACAGGGTAATCCGGAAGACCGGCTTGATGAAGCGCAGTGGCGGGCGGTAAGGCATGGCGAAGACGTGCGCGATGACTTGTTAGACGAGTTGCAGCGCGGTGTGAGTTGGCACAAGAACAATCTCGTGTCTATTGGCGATGTTCCTGCCCAGCAACACTTGCTACGCGGGGTGTGGGAGTATTACGAGGCAGCTAAGACCGAGGTTATGGCTATAGATTTTGACGACATGCTGAGCTTGACCCACGAATTGCTCTGTCGCAATGGGCAGGCGGTACGTCTAATGCAAAGCCAAGCCAGCCATATTCTCGTCGACGAGTTCCAGGACACTAATTATGCTCAATTTGAAGTCCTGCGGATGATAATGCCTGCGCATGGCAATATCTGCGTTGTTGGCGATGTCGATCAAGCAATTTATGGCTGGCGTGCGGCTAGGCCCGAGTACCTGCTCGAATTCGAGCGGTATTTCCCGGGCGCAAAACGCGTGGAGCTGTTGGCAAACTACCGCTCCAGCAAAGCCATCGTTGGTTATGCGAATAAGGTTATAGCGCGTAACAAGTTGCGTCACGAGGTGGGGATACGCGCGGTGCGCCGAGGCGGCCAGCGTGGTCACTATGGTCCTAGGCCAAAGTCAGGCTGGAACTGCGTTAGAAGATATGGCAGTGTTATACCGCGTTAACCGGTATAACCATCACCTAATTAGTAAGCTGGCGGGCGCCGGAATACCGTTTGTAGTGCGGGACAAAGAGCGCTTCTTAGAAGAACATTGGGTTGTCAGGGAACTACTGGCCTTTTTTGCGCTTACCGTTGATAGAGTGCAGGTTGAGCCGTTCTTGTTGTTGGCCCGCCGTCAGCTAAAGTTGACGGTTGAACAGTGTGCCCAACTGAAGCGACTTTCCGGAGCACGAGGTCTGTGGCAAAGCGCGGCAGGGTTCGCGACGCCCGAGATGGTCTCCAAGTTTGAGCTGAGGGTGCAGCGCGCCAGTCGCTTAGCGCCGGCTGCCGCACTAGATTACTACATGGACGATATGGGTTTTCGGCATTATTTGCAGGAATATGCGGCCCGCCGGGGCTTAGCGCGGAGCGAGTTTGTTGATATATGTGAAGACCTGCGGGCAGAAATGGAAGTATTTAGCTCGACAGCGGATTACCTGCAACATGCTGCTAGTATGGACAGAATCTTAGCGCAGGCCCGTAGTGAGGGCGCAGTGCCGGGCAACCTAAACCTCATGACGTTACATTCCGCGAAAGGGCTAGAATTTGATGCCGTGTGGATAATAGGGGCCATCGAGGGGTTACTACCGCACGCACTAGCTGTGCAGGGCGAACAGTTTGAAGAGGAAAGGCGTCTTTTTTACGTTGGGTGCACACGGGCACGAGACCGACTATGCATAGTTTCCCCAAAGAAACTTAGGGGGCGCGAAGTAGTGCGGTCACGCTTCGTGATGGAAGGAGCATCCTGCGAAGCAAAGGCTAGTGCAGAGCCTAGCACGGTTTTAACCCCAACAGTGGGGATGAATATCCGCCATAACGACTTTGGGCTGGGGCGCGTGGTCAGTGTGGCCGTGGAGAAGAACAAAGATGTCGAAGAACACCTTATCGGCGTCAGGTTTGCCGTGGGCGAGCGCAAACTGCATTGGCAATATGCTATCCAAGCAGGAAAGCTCAAGGTTGTCGATCAAAATTAATTCACGAAATTATTACATAGTATTAACACTTGGCCATCGGTGTGGTTATCGCTAATGGTGTAAGATAAAGCCATGTGAAGTGAAAGAAGGTGTTAAATATGCTCAAGGGATTTTCGCTTGAGGAACGCAGTTGGATGATGTACGACTGGGCTAATTCCGTTTACTCCTCGGTAGTGACCGCTGCGGTGCTTCCCATTTACTTTACGTCGCTCACCGCCGCAGCCGGCATCAGCGGAGCCATGTCTAGTGTTTACTGGGGGTATGCCATAGCGGCGGCGTCACTGATTGTCGCTCTGTTCGCACCTTTACTCGGCGCACTGGGTGACTATAAAGGCATGAAGATGCGCTTGCTCCGGGTGTTTTTGGCCATCGGCGTCGTCTCCACCGCCGCTCTCGCTTTCTTCACCGGCTGGCAAGTGATTCTTGGCATCTCCATTATCACTGCAGTGGGCTTCGCAGGTGCCACCATTTTTTATGACGCCTCCCTTGTCGATGTCACTACACCGGAGCGCATGGATAAAGTCTCTAGCTATGGCTTTGCCATGGGTTATATTGGGGGCAGTACCATCCCCTTTATTGGGAGCATCGCGCTGATTATGTTTGGCGAGCATATAGGCATACCGCGTGTCGTGGCGACGCGACTGTCGTTTGTAATTACCGCGGGTTGGTGGGCCTTTTTCTCTATACCCATGCTCACGCACGTCAAACAAAAGCACTATCTCGAGCACGAGCAAGGGCTTTTAGCCGCAAGCTTTAGGCGCGTAAGTACGACTCTGCGCAATGTGCAGTCCTACCGACGCGTGTTTTTGTTCTTGGTGGCCTACTTCTTTTACATTGACGGGGTGGGTACTATCATCCGTATGGCTACCATCTACGGGGCGAGCGTGGGCATCGGCACGACTACCATGATGGCGGCATTGGTGGTCATTCAAATTGTCGCCTTCCCCTGCGCCATTATTTTCGGACGCCTAGCCGAAAGGTTTGGCAGCGCCACCATGCTTTTCGCGGGGATTGCTATTTACATGGTCATCAGCGTGCTCGGTTTCCGTATGACTACAGCGGCCGAGTTTTGGGCCATAGCGCTGTTGGTCGCTACCGCCCAAGGTGGGATACAGGCAATTTCTCGCTCCCACTTCGGCAAGATGATTCCCAAACAGAAGTTTAACGAGTTTTTTGGCATGTACGATATATTTTCTCGTTTTGCTGCCATCTTAGGGCCCATGATGTTTGCCTTTCTCACCCAAACAACGGGCAATCCTCGCTTTGGCGTGCTGAGCGTTGTGTTTCAATTTACAATGGGAGCGATATTCTTGTGGCTGTCGGAACGGGTGGTTAGAACGGCACCGCCCGTGCCCAAGGTGGCAGCATGACTCGTCGCCTAGTTGTTGTTTCGGTTGACGCGCTTTCGGTAGACAACTGGAACGATGTATTAACCTTACCGACGTTTAAGTCGTTGATAGAGAGCGGGGCCTACAGTAATCAGCTCAGTAGCGTTTTCCCCACAGTGACGTATGCCGTGCATGCCACTATGGTCACGGGCATGTTTCCTGAAAACCACGGCATCCTGCATAATCACCCGCTACAGCCTTTTGTACCGGAGAAAGAGAAACAGTGGTACTGGTACCGCCGGGACTTGCGCGCGCAACCCATTTACGATGTGGCACGTATTCATGGGCTGACTACCGCCGCCTTCTTGTGGCCGACCACCGGCAGAGCAAAAATACACTATAACCTGCCGGAAATCGTGGCGCTAAAGGGGGAAAACCAAGCCCTGAAAGTACTGCGTAACGGGAGCACTCTGTACTGCATGGAACTAGAGCTGCGCTTTCGCCACATTAGGCAAGGTATCGGGCAGCCTTATCTTGACGACTTTACCACTGCCTGCGCCGTGCATACCATCAAGACGCGCCGCCCGCACCTGACTATGGTTCACCTCATCGACCTTGACGACAGGAAGCATTATTACGGAACCAAGAGCGGGGAAGCAAAGGCTGCGCTCGAGCGCATGGACAGGCGTTTAGCGGAGATTATCGCGGCGACAAAAGCTGCCGGAACCTACGCTGAAACAACCTTCTTAGTTGTTGGCGACCACGGGCAGCTTGACGTCAACACCCGCGTCAGGCCAAACATATTGCTGCGCGAGGCGGGGTTACAAGGGCAAGAGAGTGGCTCCACCGAGTGGCGAGCCTACCTGCAGTGTAACGGCGGCAGCGCTTATCTTTATGTGAAAGATGGTGATGTCGATACGCGCGCGCTGGCGATTGCAGCACTTGAAGCGGCTTCCGCGGCAAGCAAGTGGGGTATTGAGCGCGTGTTGACGGGCGAGTGCCTAGCCGCGCTCCGCGTCGGGAGCGGCATAGCTGCGGCTGTCGAGGCTAAGACTGGGGTCACGTTCGAGGAGGCATTTGATGAGCCTGCGATACTAGAAATACCCCCCACAGTAGGGAAGTTCGCTAACCACGGCTATTCGCTCGATAAACCGAATTACACCTGCGTGTTTATTGGCGCAGGGCCTGCGGTTACCCGGCGGGGGGTTCTGGGGCCTCTGCATATGGTGGACCTTGCCCCAACGATGGCCCAAGTGCTAGGCATTCCCTTCCCCGGCTGTGACGGTACAGCAATAGCGGGCGTAGGCGCCGCTGCTCAAGTGAAGGTGGGTAAGTATGGAAGTTAAGTCCAACGGATTTCGTACCCTAGTAGGCGCATCGCTAGGCATCTTTTTTCATGGGTCCCTAGTGTTTGGTCTGCCTGGGCTGATGTCGCCGGTGTGGGGCCGGGAATTAGGTATAAGTTCCGGGGCCCTCAGTTTAGTGATGTTTTTTCTCCTCGCCGCGATTGGGATTTTTATGTTTTTCGTGGGTAAGTGGACCGCGCGGTACGGCGCCAAGAGACTAATCTTGGTGGGCACGGTGCTGGCAGCGGCAGCGGCGGCGATGACGGCCATAGTAGACAGTGTGTGGATGATTTACGCGTGGGCCTTCTTAATTGGTGCCGCCAGCTGTTTTGTTTATTCCCCCGGCATCAATGTGGTGCAGCAGTGGTTCCCGCATATAAAAGGCACAGTATCCGGCATTGTCAACATGACTTTCGGCATTGCCGCCGCCATTATGGTGCCTCTTTACCGCTTGTGGCTCGATAGCTACGGTGTAGAATTTATGGCCCTAGCCGCGGCCTCCCTAACACTGGTTCTCGGCCTCCTCGGCTCGCAGTTGATTGTCTTGCCGCAGCCAGTAACTCTGCCGCAGGTCACCAAGGCCGATGCAAAAAACGGTGCGCTCACTCCCGCCGCAGCCGTGCGCACGCGCAACTTTTGGCTGCTGTGGGTGGTGTGGGCGCTGATGGGCGCCGCGGGCATTACCATGGTAACCCAATCTGTACGCTTTGGCCTGCACCTAGGTTTTGGATTCGCAGCGGCCTCCGGCATCTTAGCGAGCTTCAATTTAACTAATGGGCTTAGCCGCCTCGTCTCCGGTGTCGTGTCGGATAAACTGGGCCGCAAACAAACCTTAGCCCTTAGCTTTGTTCTGGCCGGGGCTGCCTACTTTGTATTGCCGCATACCAGCTCGCTTGGCATCATTATGCTGCTCGCCGCCGCCGTGGGATTTGGCTACGGGACGCTGTTTGCCTGCTCCGCGCCGCTTATAGCCGAGTGCTTTGGGCTAAAGCATTTTGGCGTAATCTTTGGCTTGGTATTTACGTCCTTTGGCTTTGTGTCGGGCCTAGTGGGTCCTGTGGCTACGGGCATGATTTTGGACCATACCGGCACAAACTACGGTGCAGCTTTCGCCTTCCTCGGCGCGCTGTGTGTGGTGTCGGCGGTGTTCGTGATGGCGGTCGCCGAATCTAAAGTCGCGTAACCCTTGCAGGACCACATGATCTTTAAGTCGGTCAAAAGCTTTATGGAAAAACAATCACAACCGTTGCTGGATGGCGGCTATGCTTGCACCGGTGCCGAGGCCAATTTTGTCCATGTGGATGATAAGGGAAAGTCTTGCCCTCAGGTAAGTGAGTGCCGAATCAGGCTCAGGCAAACAGAATGAAAACGAGGTGCTCCCATGACGTCAACAGTCGAGGCCTTTATCGAAATACCTAAGGGCAGTTCCAATAAGTACGAGTATGACCAAGAGAGAAAGCTGTTCTTTCTTGACCGGGCTCTATTTTCGCCCATGCATTATCCGGCAGACTACGGGTTTATTCCGGAAACCCTCGCCGATGACGGCGACCCCATGGACATTATTGTGCTGATGGCCAACCCTACTTTCCCCGGGTGTGTGATTCGCGCGCGGGTAATCGGCTCCTTCTTGATGTCAGATGAGAAGGGGAACGACGTCAAGATTATCGCGGTGCCCGTTAGCGACCCACGCTTCGCCGACATGTCGGAGATTGAGCATATGGCGTCGCACTTAAAAAAGGAATTCGAGCACTTCTTTTCGCAGTATAAGCAACTCGAGAACAAGGTTGTCACGGTACACGGCTGGGCAGGGCGCGAACACGCGGAGGGCGAAATTGCCGCCGCGCGAGCCAATTTCGCGCTACGCCGGGGACGGTAGCACGGAAGCAGGGACAAAAAGAACTATCCCTTTTGTCTTAGCAGCTCTCCGCAGTCATGGCGAATGCGTGCCCGGTATAACCATCACCTTGTTAGTCAGCTGGCGGGAGACGGAATACCGTTTGTAGTGCGGGACAAAGAGCGCCTCCATGACGTCGAGAGCGGCGTTGTGGAGGCGTTCGCCGTAGCTGAGATCGTTTTCCTGCCCTGTACCCTTTGGCAAGGCCGGGTTGAGAAGGTCTCCTCTTAGTAAAAGCCTAGTTGTCCTCCGTGTAACTGCAAGGATGCTCCCACACGCAGAAAAATCTCCACAAGTCAGTGCCTTGTGGCTACAACTCAAAGACAGTTCATGTACTATCGTAGGCAAGCGCTATATTTGTTGTTTATCGATAAAAAACTATTGTTAACCAATAAATAAGGTGCTATAATGCAGGCAAGGCTAAGGCAATCAGGTTTTCGACCCTAGAGGCTATATGCAAAGCCCTATACTGCCATCCGGGAGATATCTTGGAATGTACAAGAAGCGCAAAGGAGGATGATGACAGATGATGACTGATTGCGAAATGGCACATGAGCGCGACCAGTCCCTTAGAATGGCTAAGATTGCCTTCGGCAAACCTGAACAGTGGTTGGCGTTAATCGCCATTGTGGTGGGCTTCCTGTTTTGGCGCTGGCTGATGATCGTCATTTTGGCTGGCTTTCAGGGTTCTGGTGTGACCGCCTTTGCGCTGGTCTACGTTCTGGTGGTCAGCGTCTATTTTCGCCATAGCGGCATCAAGCAGAGCCGCGAAGCCAAGCTGTGGTTAGGGGTTGTGTTGGCCACAGCCCTTTCGTTTGCCGTGTGGAGTGCGCCCAGCATATCACCGTGGCGCTTCATCTTTTTGTTTGGTGCGGCGACCTACTGGGTGGTCATCGCGAGCAACAACACCGTAACCGGTGGGACGAGCGACTGGAGCATACGTGACTTCTTGGGCGGCGTACTCGTGGTTCCCTTGACAGGACTAGGACTGCAATTGGCTGCATTATTGAGCATACCGGCCCCTCGGCTTAAGGCGGGGCAGCGCATATTTCCCGTTGTAGTCGGGATTGGTCTGGGAGTATTGGTGGCAGCTCTAGTGCTTCCGCTGCTCATGGCTGCTGACGCGGGTGGTTTTAGCGTCATTAACCAATGGTTGTCACGGTTTGATTTTGACCTAGAGATTTCCGGGTTTTTGTGGGCGCAACTATTCCTTACCATCCCAACCGCAGCCTATATCTTTGCCCTGCTTGTGGGCAATGCTTACCGAGGCAGAGGGCGGCGAGGGAAAACAGCAGGTAAAGGCGTAGATGCAGCCATGCAGTATCGTGTGATGCCCGTTGCGACCGCTGTCGCACTTTTGAGCATCGTGAACCTGCTATACGCGACCTTTATCCTCACCCAGTTGCCATATTTCTTTGCGGCATTTTTCGGGCAATTGCCACAAGGTTGGGCCTCCTATGCCGAATTTGCCCGTCAGGGGTTCTTCGAACTGTGCGCGGTCGCCCTAATCAATCTCGCGCTCATCCTCGGTGTGCATTTTACAGCTGACATGAGCAAGGTTACCAGCAAAGCCGCTAGGGCGTTACTTAGTCTGCTTCCTGCTCTCACCTTGGTGCTCGTAGCTACTGCCCTGAGCAAGCTCTGGCTCTATATAGACCAATTTG
>JAGXSS010000078.1 GCA_018334055.1 Peptococcaceae bacterium | reverse complement strand
CGTAAAGTTACACTACCGACTTCCTCGCCAAGGTCCACCGGCAACCACTCGGTCGGTGCTTTTGCTCCGCGCTCCTTCTTCAGCCAGTACCACATCTGCTGCTCTTTCACCCCATGCTGCTGGCACCACTGACTGACGCTCTGGTCACTGGACCGGTACTCGGCCAATCGGCTGGCCCACATTTTGCGACGTTCTTCTTGAGTCATAAAAAGTTCCCCCCTCACCAAATCTCCTAAGGAGATTCTCCCATGAGAAAGGGGAAATGAACACGTGTGTGTCATTTGACGCTTACAAAATTCAAGTCCTATTATCATTTGAGTCACTCCAAGTTTCTAGAAATAAGTAGAGGTGAAGTTCAACCGCTTTGAAGAGCTAATCCACTCGCCCAACAGCTCACATATCTTGCAGAAGCATATCAGCTTGCTCTTGAAGGAGGTTGAACGGGTAAAATGAACACTACTCAGTCTTTCATTCTTCAGTTCTTGAGAACTAGGTTTTCAATTTGCGTTCTCTTGTTCCTGTCGCTTATAGCGTCTGCACTTCTCGAAATATATCCGGTAAAATACATGTCTCAAATTATTGATCATATCGGGCTGGGAAGTGAGTATGGGTATATAATAATGAGTGTCGTTATGTGGTATGGGCTGAGAGTATTGGGCGCATTAATGAACTATTGCTCTTCCTATATGTCAGTGTATCTCTCCACAATGTTAGGAGCAGAATTGAGAGACATGATTTTCGACAGAATACGAAAGTCGGACCTTTTGCAGATAGCCGCTCAGACATCAGCCGGAACACTCACAAGATTTGTCAATGATGTACAAGATATTGGAAATCTCATTATTGGCCCAGCAACATTTGTTGGGAAGCACTTATTTGTATTTATATGGGCGTGTATATTTCTGTATCGTATTGACTATGTCCTGCTATTGAGCTGTATTGCTTTGGGCATACTAATGCTCTTTGTTGGGCATTGGGCAGCCAAGAAAAACAAGGTCATATGGAAGAATCAGAAGCAGCATACAGACTACCTTGCCAGTACAATCATTGAATCAATTGCAGGAGCTAGAGACATCTTATTAACGAAGACTTGGGATAGACAGGCAGCCTCTTTCAGCGCATCCAACGCTAATTTAACTGCCTATCAAATTAGAGGGGGCAGAGTGAAGAGTGCTGTGGATTCAACAATTGATGCATTGTGGCCTTTAGCAACCGTAATCTGTCTATTAGTAGGAGGACATCGAGTAATAGAAGGGTACATAACACTTGGGCACATGGTTTCATTCATGTGGTATGTACAGTGGGTAATACACCCGATTAGTCAGTTAGCTGTCTATAAGAGTGAGATGCAAAAGAGTCTAGCATCAGTTGAACGTATTAGCGAGTTGTCTAGGTGGTTCTACGGAGAGAGCCCGATCAACTGCAAGGATTTTAAGATATTAGATAGTGTTAGTCTTGAGAACATCTCCTTTACGTATCCTGGCAGTGATATGGGGGTGCGAGATATTAGCATTACCTTTCCTGCAGGCAGCACCGTGGCAATTGTAGGGCCGACAGGGTGCGGAAAGTCAACTCTTCTCAAGCTTGTAACAGGTTTAATAAAGCCAGACCAAGGGAGAATCCATGTTGATGGTCAAAGGGTGGACTCAAAGGATTTACTTGGCAATTCAAGTGTTGCAGCTAGTTGCCACAACCCTTATATGTTTACAGATACATTGAAGAACAATATTATTTTGGAAAGAGAGAGCGCAGACAGAGATCTTCTGAGCAAAGTGCTTCAAATTTCGCAGTGCAATGAGTTTATTAATAGTAAGAGTTGCGACTTGAATGATGTTCTGTTAGAAGGCGGAAGTAACCTATCTACCGGGCAGCAGCAAAGAATAGGTGTTGCCCGGGCACTCTATGCTCGTCCGAGTCTTCTTGTCTTGGACGAGGCAACTTCGGGAGTTGACTATAGAACAGAAGAGAAGATAATAAGAGCACTGAAAGATATGGATGACAAGTTAACTATATTGATGGTGTCACACAGAATGTCTACTGTCAGATTGGCAGACAGAATCTGCGTCATGGAGAAAGGAAGAGTAGTAGGGTATGGAAGTCATGAGGAGCTAATACAAAGTGTAGAGTTATATAAGAAGCTAACTGCTCGCGACTCTAAGTTGGGATAGGAGGACCATAGGAGGCTAATTAGGGACCTGGTTATATCAAAAGTCGAGGACGATTATTGTATTGAGTCCCGGCAACTGGACAAATTCATGATACTGAACCATTGTGAAATGCCGCTTTCTCTCAGAAGGCCAGCAATTGCGCGCGGTATTAGTTCAGCTTCATTAGGTCGGCCGTAAAGTAGCCTAGCGGCTTAGCGAGTTTCTCGGCTAACATGTGTACAGTCGACAGCGATGGGTTTCTCTCGTTGCGCTCGATCTCGCTAGTGAATGAGCGGGATAACTCAGTGCCTGCAAGCTCAGCGTGGGTTACTCCCGCTGCTTGTCACGTCCTACGAATCTTTGCTCCCAACGATAAGTAGCATCACCCTCTTATTGTGTCATCGCGTCACAATGTTATCCTTGTGCAACATATTGTGCAGATTATATAATGCATTTGGCAACCAATAAGATATCATGCGCCCGATGAAAAGCATCTGCAGACTAAAGGAGGGGTAGTGTGTCGCTCAACAACCGACTTCTCGCCGCGCTAGGTTTGCTGGTTTTGCTACTAAATATGGTGGGCTGTGTCCGAAAAAGTGATGAAGAAGATTCTAGGCCGCCAGCAGTTGTTGCGCCTCCCGGGCTTACTCCGGTAGACAAAGTAGTTGATGTAGTAATAGGTGAACGCAGAAGCATTGCGCGGGCACAAGTAGCGGCTCTGAAATTGCGCGGAGCGCCACTATCGCTACATCGGAATATTCTCGACATCAGCTGGACAGAGGCCACTATCGACTATCCACGCATCTACCTGTACAACTGGAATGAAGGCCAGTCGCTGCTGCTTGATATTTATACCGGCGAGACTCTGGCGTCCGGCACACGCTTTACCCAGGCGCTGCGTGACAGGTGGGCCGAGGTTACCGCCAACAAGTTTGGCGCTTTCAGCGACCACAGGTTTGGCCTCACTCTGTGGGGTGAACATCAGTATGCGGTCGCAAGCGTCACAATGTATAGCCACGGCCTCCCGCAGGGTGACCCATCCACGCAGTTTGGAGCTCGTTGGCAAGGGTTTGTTCTAACGACCGCACCCGATGCGCAAGCGGTTACTATCGTGGGCACTTACACAGACACAGGTGAAATTTCATTCTTTAGAGCATATCAGGGGCGTCACACGAGCCTGGCCTGGTCTCGCCGAGGAAACTATGTGGCTGTCACTGCCACAGGCGATGACGCTGCGACTGCCATCTATATTTACCGGCGCGGCATCCTTGAACCGCTGTTTGCCGTGAGTCGGCGCGATGTGCAACAAGCCCTGCCAGAGTTAGATGACCCGGTCATTGTTCCGCACTCTGCAGCTTGGACATCAGATGAGAGCATCCTCCACTTTACCGCAGCCCCCGCCCTGCAACAGCACAACTCACGCATCTTCAGCATTTGGCGTGACGGGACAGGACTGGCAGCCATGCCTCCTAAACCGTTTGACGATAGAATACTACGTGAAGCGGACGCTGCTATGAAGGCGTACCGTTCGGCCGTCGAGCAAAGATCGCTAAGTCGCGCGGCGGAGCTACCGCTAAGCACGGTGTTTGACATCACTGGCTCGCGTCACTCCCTTAGACAGCACGCCTTGGAGCTATTGCAGGAGAAACGCCTGCTAGACCTAGGGGGGGTGTTTTTGGTGCTTGACCCAACGGAGCCTGTGGTCTTACCAAAGACACTCAGGGTGTGGCACGACACAAACCACTTCCAAGGCCAGATCTTAGTTATCTTAGATGCGCAGGGACGACGCCTAGCCGAGTATCTGTTGTGGGAGCACGACCACTACAACACGATATTGCAGCCCACTCTGCTCGACCTATCCGCCACGCTTCCAACGAGCGGCCGCGGCTACATTGTTGCGCTCCGCTGGAATGCTAAAGATGGGGCAATGCCCCTCGAGGACGGGGTGCGAATTCCGGTGCGCTTCCGATAGTCGCATATGGAGAAGGCGATAATGAGGCTTGCACATCAGTGAATGGCCCATCGTCATTAGCTATAAAGTACGACCGGATTAAGGCCGTCAGTATGCAGATGCTTAAGGGAATCAGTACAATCCAGCGTACATTGATTTCTCCCTGTTGGGCGGAGATTGCACAAACATCTCATGTTTAACCCCCTAGGGGGACCTAAGGGAACAACTGCAACTGACCCTGTGTTGATTGCGCGTGGCGATCTGGTGCCGATAACAGATCTCGGTATTGCATCGGAAACTACCCCGGCGCTAAGAGGTTAATACGCATCTCCATTAGGTAGGTAGGGAGGAAAAGGGACTATGCATTTACGAGAGTCTAGACGTTTCGCTGTGTTGCTAAGCACTCTGCTCGTCGTGCTTTTTGCGCTAACCGGATGCCAGGAAGCTCAGTTTTCCGAGCAAATGAAGGATAGCATTGAAAGCTATGCGAGTTCGCAGATGCTCCCTGCTCGCGATTTGGGTACTACTTTTGCAGAACTTGACTTCTTTGGACTGACGAAGGTCAGCCAATCGATCTATTACGTGTACGGATGGTGTCTGATGGCAGAGGTGGACAGGGAGCTCAAAGTTGTTTCCGCAGCAAGTCTCCCGGTGAAGTTTACGATACAAAGACAGTCCTTCGGGTACAAAGTTGTTGATCACGAAATCCCCGGTTCAGGAACACAGTACGCAGCTGACGTCAAAACGCTTTTCCCCGCAAAGTATCAGCAACGACTGTTTGACTATCCTAAGCAGCAAACGAACCTAGAGCAGCGTGTGCTAGACAAGGCCCGAGCGCATTACAGGTAAGTGGTATTCCCTATGCTAGGAGCAGACGGCTTGCAGGCGATGGCGCACAATGGGTAGTGGGAAGCGGAAAGCCGTCACAGGACGGTCAGGACATAGGTAACACTTTCGAGTAACATTTGGGGCGACAAACGTAAGCAAGGAAACAGTTGGCTAATTTACGCTACCGTTGCTCCATGAGATGAAGCGATCGAAGCTCCCGTATCTTTCTGCGATTTCCAAAAACAGCTTGGCGTTCGTAATGGTCAAAACCGTCAAAGGCTTCTCGGTAATCCATGCAAGTCCGGCCTGTGCGCCTTCCAAAATCAACATTTCAAACAGCTTGCGGGCAACATGTACCGGCCTTCCCCACTCGTTGTAGTGGTAATCTATGTAGATGGGGGTGTCGCCGAAGCATCTGATATTGTCATTGCCCACTATTCCCAGTCCTCCAAGCAGAGCTTTTTCTGCAAATCTTTCAAGCGTTGCTGACGCTTTTTGTAATCCGACAACATGCCTTCAACAATGGCCCAGAACCGCTCCGAGTGGTTCATCTCGGTAATGTGCGCTAGCTCGTGGACGACGACATAATCAACCGCACCACCCTCTGCCATAATGAGCCGCCACGAGAAGTTCAGGCTCTTTTTGCCGGAACAACTCCCCCAGCGGGTCCTCGCACTGGTGATTTTGACAGCGGTGGGCGTGACCCCCATTTGTTTGGAGAAGAGCAAAACCTTATTGGTCAGGTCGCGTTTGGCAAGCATGCGGTATATTTGGACGCATGCTTGCTTGATTTGTGCTGAGTTCAGGTCGGGCGGCATATAGAACCGTTCATCGTCAAAGCCCAAACGCCCTCCGGGTTTGGCGGAGACTGGGTATTCCCTGCCACAATACTGCGCCATATCGCCGTAGTTCAATGTGAATGCTGCCCGCTGTTTCTGTCGTTCTATTGACATCGCCAGTTTATCTATTGCCCACTTCTCTTTGGACGCCACAAATTTATCAATGCCGTTTGTGTCGGGGATGTTGATGCCCGCCCATGTTGACAACGCTCCCGTCATAAGTTCCGTCTTCGTCTGTTGGGTAGATAAGTGCACCTTACTCATATGTTTTGTCACTCACTTTTGTTTTTCCTCTACCAACGCAACCCGCCACCGTACGATTTCTTTAATCAAATCGTATGGCACAGGTTTATTAAGCGGCAGCTGAATGGTGCCTTTGGTGGTATTGTACTCGGTCAGGCGGTCGGCAAAAACCGTGGTCGCCTCACCGCCGGGAAAAATACTGATATGCTTCTTGAATGCCGCGAAGTGGATAATGTTTCCACCTTGCCAGAATGTTGGCATCCGCCATGATATTTTTTCTGTTGCCTCAGGTGCGGCGGCGCGAATAATTTCACGGATTTTATTTAGAATTGGTTGAACTTCCTCGGTTTGGTCGAAAATATACTGGTCAATAGTTTCAATTTTGCCGCAATAATGAGCCTGTTCGGTGTTTTTGAAATTCCGTCCGCATTTCGAGCATTCCCACATTGTCTATAGCACCGCCTCATTTTTTATTTGGCGAAATTATCGTGGAGTGCCACTCGATATTCCATCTCTAAGTCTTTGTGCCCATCACTTCCATGAGCTAGTTGCGCCAAGCTTGTCTGCTAATTATCTCACATTTGGCGTTAAATTGCGGCAAAACAAAATTTCACGCGCAGGCGATGCGTAGGGCAGAAGCCCGCGCATAGTGAAAAACATATCTTTGTGAGGCGTGTTGACTCTAGGTGGATATGTAGTAAAATGAATCAAGGCTTAGTCGAAATTTTTACTAAATTAAGGCGATTGCGCCGCTATAATAGTTTCCTATGGCGGGGCATAGGAAGGGGGAGGACAGAGCTGTAAGGGGAGGACCCATTACACGCCCTGTCTGTTATTTTTGTATCAAGAAAGTTGCACGCATTCTTGGCGTAGCATGCAGAGGAGGGGTGTAGAAATGGATGGAAGGAAGACGCCGCTCTATGATGCCCATATCAAGGGCCAGGGGAAGATGGTCAATTTTAACGGGTGGCAGTTGCCTTTAGAATTCGAGGGCATCATTAAGGAGCATCAGCGTGTCCGGACTCTAGCCGGCTTGTTTGACGTTTCGCACATGGGTGAAATTATGGTAGTGGGCATAGGGGCGGAAACATTTATGCAAAGGCTAGTCACCGCCGATTGCGCCAAAATGTCCGACCGGCAAGTGACGTACTCCTTCCTATGCCATGAGCAGGGGGGCGTCATTGATGATTTGCTGGTCTACAAATTTTCATCTCAGCGCTTCCTGCTGGTGGTGAACGCGGTCAATATAGAAAAGGACTTGGCCTGGGTTAAAGCAAAGGCCCCGTCAGATGTGGCCGTTTGGGATGCATCGGAGGGCTATGCACAGTTGGCTTTGCAGGGACCGCGCTCCCAGGAGATCTTGGCCCCGCTGTGCACGGCGGATTTGAATGCGCTACGGCCGTTTTGGTTTGTAGACCAAACAATGGTGGCTGGACGCACCGCCTTGCTGTCACGCACCGGATACACCGGTGAAGACGGGTTCGAATTGTATCTCGCCGCTATAGATGCTCTGCCTGTGTGGGAGGCTTTATTAGGACAGGGAGGACAGCATATCGCCCCTATTGGGCTTGGCGCACGCGACACATTGCGCTTTGAAGCGAGACTGCCGCTCTATGGGCAGGAGCTGAGCGAGAGTATCAACCCTCTTGAGGCGGGCTTGGGAGCATTTGTGAAGTTCAACAAGGGTGATTTTGTAGGTCGGGAGGCTCTCTGGCGCCAGAAGAAAGCTGGTCTCAGGCGGAAATTGGTTGAGCTAGAGATGGTTGGGCGAGGCATTGCGCGGGCGCATTATGAGGTATACAAGGAGGGGCGCCATATTGGGTTCATTACTACGGGCTCTTTTGCGCCTACGCTCCAAAAAAACGTCGCCCTTGCGCTAGTTGAAGTAGAGCACAGCAGTGCGGGGGGCATGGTGGAGGTAAGCATCCGCAACAGCATGGTTCAAGCCAGAATAAATGAAGACATCTTCTACGAGTCTGTCTATCGCCGGAAAGGGAAGAAGGGGGAATGACGCCATGAGCGTGCGTGAGGACTTGTTGTACTCCAAGGAACATGAATGGGTGAGGATAGAAGGAACGATGGCCTACATGGGCATCACTGAGTATGCAGCACGACAACTGGGAGACATCGTCTATGTTGAGCTGCCAAGTAAAGGCATGCAGTTGGCCTCGGGTGGTCGCTTGGGCATTATAGAGTCAGTAAAGGCGGTGGCTGACCTGCACTGCCCGGTTTCAGGCCAAGTGGTAGAGATCAACTTAGACCTCGAAATTGAGCCCCAGCAGATTAACCTAGATGCACACGCCGCTTGGATTGCGGTGTTGGAAATCGCCAAGGCGGAGGAGTTAAAGGGCCTCCTCACCTATGCCGAGTATCAAGAATTTTTGCGTGCAATTAAATAGGGGAGGGATAAAGATGGCCTATGTTCCCAATCCTCCTGCGGTGCGTCAACAAATGCTGGAGGAGATAGGTCTCAGCTCGATGGAGGAACTCTTTTTCGACATTCCTGAGCAATATCGGCTCAAGGGCCTAGACCTAGGTCGGGGGCTCTCTGAAATTGAGATCCAGCGTCATCTGACAAAGCTGGCGGCAAAAAACATCTCGTCATACCCGATTTTTCTCGGGGCTGGGGCCTATGATCACCATATCCCGGTGGCCATCGATCAGATTCTTATGCGCTCTGAATTTTATACCGCCTACACTCCTTACCAGCCAGAGATCAGTCAAGGGATATTGCAGGGCATTTTCGAATTCCAGTCACATATTTGCGCCCTTACCGGCATGGACGTGTCCAATGCGTCTATGTATGATGCAGCCAGCGCCTTGGCGGAGGCCTGTAATATCGCCGCTGAGGTAACCCGTCGCAAAAAGATTTTGGTCCCAGACACGGTTAACCCTGATTATCTGGCCGTGTTAAAAACCTACGCGCAAAGCGGAGTATTTGATTTGGTTACGGTTCACTGTTCTAAAGGAAAGGTTGGCCATGAGCTGAGAGCGGCGATTGATGATCAGACTGCGGCCGTGGCCGTGCAAAACCCCAATTTTTATGGGATTTTGGAGCAGGATGCAGAAGAAATCGGAGCCTTGGTTCACGAGCAGGGGGGTCTGTTCATCATGGCGGTAGACCCCATCTCGCTAGGCCTGCTCAAATCCCCAGGGAAACTGGGTGCAGATTTAGTGGTAGGTGAGGGACAGAGCCTAGGAATGGGCCTCAGTTACGGCGGGCCGTACTTAGGGTTTTTCGCTGGCACTGACAAAATGCTGCGCCGAATACCGGGGCGCATTGTCGGGCAGACCACTGACCGTGAGGGACGCAGAGCCTTCGTCCTAACTCTTCAGGCTCGCGAACAGCATATTCGGCGCGAAAGAGCTAGTTCTAACATCTGCTCTAACCAAGCGTTGAACGCCTTGGCGGCGGCCATCTTCCTTTCGCTCGTAGGGCCCAAGGGACTCCGAGATATTGCGGAGCGCTCGCACCAATTGGCCCGCTATGCCGAAGGAGAACTGTCGCGCGTTGGGATCGAGTTGCTCTACCCCGAGCCATACTTCCGCGAGTTCATCATTAAGGTAGCCAATCCAGCGGCTGTCAACCGGAAGCTACTCGCGGAGGGGATTATCGGCGGGTGTGAACTCCCCCATGGTCTGATGTTGGCCTTTACAGAAAAAAGGACCAAAGAAGAAGTGGACCGCTTAGTCGCGGTCATTGGAGGTGCAAGATGAGTAAGCTGATTTTTGAGAAGAGCGTAGCAGGGAGCACTTCTTTTCGGCTACCTCCGAGTGAAGTGCCGGAGGGGCTTGCCCTGCCAGCCTCGATGCTCTGCACAGAAGGCCCGGCTTTGCCAGAGATCTCGGAGGTAGAGACGGTGAGGCATTTTGTAGAGTTATCAAAAAAAGCCTACGGAGTTGATACTGGCTTTTATCCCCTTGGCTCCTGCACTATGAAATACAATCCCAAAATAAATGAATGGGCGGCTCGACTGCCTGGTTTAGCGAGCATACATCCCCTTCAGCCCGTAGACACGGTTCAGGGGGCCTTGGAAATCATGCATCACTTGGAGCGTATCCTGTGTGAAGTGACGGGCATGGACCAGTTTTCGCTGCAACCTGCAGCGGGGGCGCATGGTGAACTAGCTGGGATATTGATGATGAAGGCCTACTTTGCTAAGCACGGAGAAACGCAGAGGACAGTGATGTTGGTTCCAGATTCGGCCCACGGCACTAACCCAGCCACCGCCAATATGGCCGGCTACAAAGTGGTGCAGATAAAATCTGACGCGCGGGGCAGGGTGGATGTGCCCAGCCTGCGCGCCGCGATGAACGAACAGGTGGCCGGTATCATGCTCACTAATCCCAATACTTTGGGGTTGTTTGAGGACGAGGTGGCCGAAATAGCTCATATAGTGCACTCCGGTGGTGGCTTGCTCTACTACGATGGAGCCAATGCCAATGGCATGGTCGGGGTTGCTCGTCCGGGCGACATGGGTTTCGATGTGGCGCACTTGAACTTGCATAAGACTTTTGGTACCCCCCATGGCGGCGGCGGGCCGGGGTCTGGGCCGGTAGGGGTAAAGGCCCGTCTAGCCGAATTTTTGCCTGTGCCCATAGTCAGGCAGGGCAGCGACGGTTACTACCTAGAGTGCAATCGGCCGCATAGCATTGGTCAAATGTTGGCTTTCTACGGCAACTTTGGCGTCTTGGTGCGGGCCTATGCCTATGCGTTAGCGCTGGGTGGACCGGGGCTTCGCGAGGCAGGAGAAAATGCAGTCCTTAACGCTAATTACTTGCGGCATAAGCTGCGCGGAGTATACGACATCCCCTTTGATACCCTGTGCAAGCACGAATTTGTGGCGACTCCCGGCAAACTAAAGTCAGAGTGCGGCGTGAGTACCATCGACATTGCCAAGCGATTGCTGGATTATGGTTACCACCCTCCCACAGTGTACTTCCCCTTGATTGTGCCGGAGGCCATGCTCATTGAGCCAACCGAGACCGAGACCAAGGAAAGACTTGATGTCTTTGTGGAAGTCATGGTGATCATAGCAAAAGAAGCCAGAGAGAATGCCGAAATGCTCAAAAAGGCCCCCAGTCTAACTCCAGTGCGACGCGTCGATGAAGTGGGAGCTGCCCGCAAGCCCATTCTCAGGTACAAAGCAGAGGGCCTATAAATGGTGGATTTAATAGTCATTGGTGGGGGTCCGGGTGGCTATATTGCCGCCATCCGTGCCGCTCAACTGAAGATGTCGGTAACCTTGGTGGAAAAGGAGGCCCTCGGGGGCGTCTGTCTAAATCGAGGATGCATCCCCACCAAGACCTACTACCAAAACGCCGCGATACTGCGCCTGTTGCGGCAGAGCGAGGCCTTTAACATTACCACTGGCGAGGTTATTTTTGACATGGCGGGGGCGTTGGCACGCAAACAAAAAATAGTGAGTACCCTTACCGGGGGTATTTCGGCTTTGCTGGCCGCTAATGGGGTGCAGGTGATCAAGGGGGTGGCGTATATTCCCGAGCCGGGCAAGGTCGTTGTCAATGGGGAGACTTTGACCGCGCGGCGCATCATCCTCGCTACTGGTTCTATTAGTGCCAGGCCCCCCATCGTCGGGGCTAATTTGCCCAAGGTAGTGACTAGCGATGAATTGCTCAATCTCGACTATGTGCCCAAGCGCATGGTGGTTGTGGGCGGCGGGGTCATCGGCTTGGAATTTGCCTGCATCTTGGCGGCATTTGGCAGCACAGTGACCGTGATCGAATTAGCGCCAGAGATTATGGGTGCAGCTGACCGCGAGATAGCTAAGCGCATGCGCATAGCCTTAAAAAAACAGGGCATTGTCGTTCACACGGGCACTGCCGTAACGGAGATTGCTCAACACGGCGATAATTTGCAGGTGAAGGCCTCTATTAATTCAGTCGGCCTCAATGCAATCGAAACGGACCTCGTACTCCTCGCTACTGGACGCAAGGCGAACACCGAGGGACTGAACCTAGGCAGCTTGGGGGTGGCGGTTGACCGGGGAGGCTTCATCATCGTTAATGAGCAACTCGAAACAAGCGTGCCCGGCATTTACGCCGTCGGCGATGTCATCGGTGGGCGCATGTTGGCCCATGTGGCGTCAGAAGAAGGGCGCGTGACGGTTGAAAAAATGGCGGGGTATAAGGGCACGGTTCCATATCATGCGGTGCCTTCGGTGGTCTTCACTTTTCCCGAAATGGCGACAGTCGGCTATAGCGAGGAGGAGGCCAAGGCAGACGGCATAGAATATCGGGTCGGCAAGTTTCAATTCGCCGCCAATAGCAAGGCGGTGGCCATGGGAGATACTGAAGGCGTGGTGAAAGTTCTAGCGGATATGGGGGGCACAATTATAGGTGTGCACATCCTCGGTCCGCATGCCGCTGATCTCATACAGGTAGCCAGCGTGATAGTCAAGAACAGGCTGCGAACGGACGAGGTTTCTACTGCAATTCATCCCCACCCCACTCTAGGCGAGTCTTTGCTGGAAGCAATCTTGGACGTAGACAAAAGGGCCCTGCACTTAGCTCCAAGGAAAGAGTAGGGGGAGAATACTTTGCGCCAGCTTAATAACCAAAACACCGACCCGCATTACAACATGGCGCTCGAAGAGCATGTCTTGCGTGTGCTCAGCCAAGAAGATAGCTATTTTATGCTGTGGCAGAATAGTCCGGCGGTAATTGTAGGACGCAATCAAAATGCCTTAGAGGAAATCAATGCGCAGTTTGTGCGTGATAATAACATCGCTGTGGTCAGAAGGCTCACGGGTGGCGGTGCAGTCTACCATGATGCGGGCAATTTGAACTTTACTTTTGTGGTCAGGCAGTCAAAGGCAGGATTTCACTTTGCACGTTTTGCCCAGCCAGTAATTCGCGCCTTAGGGGCGCTTGGGGTTAGGGCGGAGCACACTGGGCGTAATGACATTACTATCGAGGGACGTAAATTTTCTGGCAACGCGGAATATCGGCTAGGGGATAAGTTGTTGCACCATGGGACATTGCTCTTTAATTCTGATCTCTCCATGCTTAGCCAAGCGCTTATGGTTAAAGAATCAAAAATAGCTGGCAAAGGCGTTCAGTCGGTGCGTAGTCGAGTGACAAACATCTGCGAATATCTCTCCCCCACGGTGAGTATTCAGGACTTTAAAGATGCCCTTACTGTAGCTGCCAAAGAAGAATTCGGCAGTTTGTGGCAGTCAGAGGAGTTAAAGAACGAGGACCACCTGGCAGTCAAAGCCTTGCAATTGGCCAAGTACGCCACTTGGGAGTGGAATTTTGGCCGGGCTCCGGCCTTTAATCTGCAGAGAGTAGAAAGATTTGCGTTTGGGGAAGTCGACTTACGGCTCAATGTCAAGGATGGCGTCATCCGTGAATGCCGCATTTATGGCGATTTCTTTACCCATGCCGACATAGGAGAATTGGCGTCGGCGCTAATTGGTCTCTGTTACCGCGAGGAGGACTTAGCGCAGGCCCTGTCCGGGCTCGACCTAGGTCACTATTTTCCAGGAATGAATGAGAAAGAACTGCTCGCTCTGCTCACTGGATAAACACATCGGCCTATGGCACTGTCGCGACAATGATTTTCCCCAGAAAGCCGACCGATGTTCGCTCCTTGCCATTTTGCCCAGATTATGGTTCTATTGACAATGCCATCACGCCAATGGGAGTGATGCGTGACCAGAGCTTTTTCTGTTCGCAACACGAGCCGCTTTTTGCTATCATTAGCAAGTAAGAGGGATAAGCAAGGGGGAAGTCCAGTGAAGGAGTACAGCGTCTTTGATATCTTAGGGCCGAACATGATTGGCCCCTCAAGTTCGCACACCGCCGGCGCCTGTAGACTGGGATACATGGCGCATAAGCTCACTAGGGGAAGCATTGCAGAGGTAGCCTTCCACCTGCACGGCTCTTTTGCCAAGACCTACCGCGGCCACGGTACCGACAAGGCCTTGCTAGGAGGCATACTTGGCATGCTTCCGGACGATGAACGGCTCAGGGACGCCTTTCACTTAGCCCGTGAGCAGGGAATGAAATTTAGTTTTATCGAAGCGGATTTAGGCGCGGATCAGCATCCCAATACCGTGCGGATAGAAATTCGCAAGGTAAATGGGCAGGCCATGACCATCCTCGGCGCATCCATTGGTGGGGGAAACATCCGGGTAACTGAAATTGACGGGGTTAATCTAGTCTTCACTGGGGAATACCCCACGTTAATAATTCCCCACAGAGATATACACGGGATGGTGGGGCGAGTGACTTCAATCTTAGGCCAGCATGGGGTCAACATAGCATTCATGCGGGTGTATCGCCAGCAAAAAGGTAAGGCCGCATACATGATCATTGAAACTGATGGCGCCATAGGGGACGAGGTCTTTCGTGAGATCACGCGCACTGACGGTGTCACTAACGCCTACCTAGTGAGCCTCAACTAAGAAAGGGGGTGCGGAGTTGAACTTTACAAAGGGTGAAGAGCTTTTGGCCCTGTGCCGCGAGCACAAGATTGGCATGCACGAGATAATGTTAAGAAGAGAAGTAGAGCTCACAGGCATAGGCGAAGCAGAGATAAAGGCTAGGCTGTTCTTAAGTTTGGGCATTATGCGGAAGGCAGTGGAGCGGGGCCTTACAGAAGATGTAAAGTCCGTCAGCGGTTTGATTGGCGGTGACGCCAAAAAGGTTAAAGAGCATAACGACAAGGCCAAATCCGTGTGTGGCTCATTGATGAGCCGTGCGATCAGTCGCGCTATGGCCGTACTCGAAGTGAACGCCGCCATGGGCAAGATTGTGGCCGCCCCTACCGCCGGCTCCAGCGGTGTTGTGCCGGGAGTGTTGCTTACGGTGGCCGAGGAGTTTGCGCTTGACGACGACACGCTAATTCAAGGTCTGCTTACCGCCGGTGCAGTGGGGTTCCTTATCACGCGCAACGCCACCGTTGCCGGTGCCGAGGGCGGCTGTCAAGCTGAAACCGGTTCGGCAGCAGCTATGGCCGCGGCCGCAGTCGTAGAGATGCTCTGCGGTTCGCCCGAGGCTGCCTTGCACGCCGCGGCCATTAGTTTGCAGAATGTATTAGGTTTAGTTTGTGACCCCATAGCCGGCTTGGTGGAAGTCCCCTGCGAGCACAGAAACGCCCTCGGCGCGGCGAACGCACTTATTGCCGCCGAGCTGGCACGAGCCAATGTTGCGAGCATCATCCCCTTTGACGAGGTAGTGGAGGCGATGTACCGCGTGGGACGTGCCTTGCCGTGTGAACTGAGGGAAACTGCCATTGGCGGCTTGGCGGGCACCCCAACAGGGCAGCGTATCAAACAAGAGCTTGGTAGTTTTTCTCTATGTCCCAGATGACTATCGCCGCAACACTCACCGGTATTCGCCCTTAGAGCATAGGCACACCTTTTCAATTCGCTTCACCCACTAAAATCGCTGCTGTACAGTGGGTCATGCTGCGAGTTCTGAGGTGTTTTTTAGAGGAAATAGGCGTAACCATTAAGAATTTAAAGGGGATTAGTTCAGGCTTGCCTGAACCACAACGAAAGGATGATGAACAATGAATGTTTCGGTGCGCTGTATGGTGCCGCGCGATGTACTAGCAGATGCGATCATGGTGGGTGTATATGAGGACGGTCAGCCTAATTCAGAAGCGGCAAGTGTTGACGTCTTGTGCGGTGGGTTGCTCCGGCAACTGTTAGACAACAGAGAAATCACCGGCAAATTAAATGAAGTGACGACGATTTATCCCCCTAGCCAAACGGTACGCAAGGTAGTTGTGGTTGGGTTGGGTGCTGCAAACAAACTCGATGTCGAAAAGCTGCGACAAGCGGCAGCCAACGGCATCAAAGCCGCTGCTAAGGGCAAGGTCAAATCCATTGCTGCGCCCGTGCTCGGCGCGGGGGCATCGTCGATAAAGCTCGAAGATGCAGCAGCCGCCTTAGTAGAGGGAGCATTGCTCGCTACTTACAGCTATAACGTGTTAAAGAGCAAGCAAGAAGAAAAAACGCTCTCAGAGGTGATTTTGTTTTGTGCGGACCCGGAGGCGATAGGCACGATAGAGCAAGGGGTTAAGCGCGGCGTCGTTATGGCCGAGGCAGCTAACCTTGCGCGCGACCTCGTCAATGCGCCCGCTAATCACATGACTCCCACCCATATGGCCGAAAAAGCCCAGCAAATCGCCAAGGAATGTGTGCTGCACTGCGAAGTGCTGGAACGCTCCGACATGGAACGCCTCGGGATGGGTGCTTTGCTAGGTGTGGCCCAGGGCAGCACCGAACCGCCAAAGTTAATTGTGTTGCGCTATGAAGGCAACCCCGGAGGCGCAACTATGGCCTTTGTCGGCAAAGGGCTAACCTTTGACAGTGGCGGCATCTCCATTAAGCCCGCCGAAAATATGCATTTAATGAAAGACGATATGGCGGGCGGCGCAGCGGTGCTTGGGGCAATGCAGGCCGTCGGCAAACTCAGGCCGAAGGTCAATATTTTAGGGATTGTACCCGCTACCGAGAATATGCCTGCCGGTAATGCGCTGAAGCCGGGCGACGTCATTACCGCCATGACCGGCAAAACAATCGAGATTATTAACACCGACGCCGAAGGTCGGCTCATCTTGGCGGACGCAGTTGCCTATGCGGTGAAGCTTGGGGCCGGCAAAATTGTGGACATCGCCACCTTGACCGGGGCTTGCGGAATCGCGCTTGGCAGCGTATATTCCGCAGTTATCACAAATTGCGACAAGCTCGCGCAAGACCTGCAGTCTGCCGCAGCCACAACCGGTGAGCGGTACTGGCCCATGCCTAACCACGACGAGTATCGCGAGATGATTAAGAGCCCTGTGGCCGACATCAAGAACAGCGGCGGACGCATGGGCGGCGTAATGACCGGTGGCCTTTTTATTGGCGAGTTTGTCGGCGAAACCTCTTGGGCACACCTCGACATTGCTCCCACCGCCTATACCGAGAGCGAGAAACACTACCAGCCCAAGGGCGCCACAGGGGTAGCTACCCGCACGCTAGCGGCACTGGCCCTGCTATGGGGTGAGCAAAACTTATGCCCATAAAACTAATCTCATGGAACGTCAACGGCATCCGCGCCTGTGTGGGCAAGGGATTTTTAGAGTACTTTACGGCCATGGATGCAGACTTCTTTTGCTTACAAGAAACGAAGCTACAGGCTGGCCAAATCGAGCTCGAAATGCCGGGCTACCTGCAGTTCTGGAACTATGCGCAAAAAAAAGGCTACTCCGGCACAGCTATCTTCACCAAGCACGCGCCGCAATCCGTGCGATACGGCCTTGGGCTGGCCGAGCATGACACCGAAGGCAGAGTAGTTACATTAGAGTACAACGATTTCTGGCTAGTCAATGTCTACACCCCTAACTCACAACCGGAACTAGCGAGGCTAGGCTACCGTATGGAGTGGGAGGACGCCTTCTTTGGCTATCTACAAGCGTTAAACAGCCACAAGCCGGTTGTCTTATGCGGCGATCTTAATGTCGCGCACCAAGAAATAGACTTGAAGAACCCGGCCGCCAACCGCAGAAACGCTGGCTTTACCGACGAAGAGCGCGCGAAATTGTCCCGCTTGCTAGACGCTGGGTACACCGACACCTATCGTCATTTCTACCCGGGCCAGACCAACGCCTATACATGGTGGTCATACATGATGAAAGCGCGAGAGCGCAATACAGGCTGGCGTATAGACTATTTTGTCGTGGCTGATGCACTCGTCAACCGCATGGCGGGTGCTGAGATTCACCCCCATGTCCATGGAAGTGACCACTGCCCGGTCGCCTTGATTTTGCGGCCTTAAGAAAGAAGCGTTGGGGAAGGTTCCTTTTGCTTCGCAAATTGACATAACACTATGCGCATAGTGTTATGTCAATTTTGTTTCGTTCATGTTGACAGCGAGTGTGGCATGTGATATATATGTACTATATCAGGTAGTACACTGCGAATATCGGAGGTGACGCACATTGTTCCACATCGACCAACGCAGCTCTACTCCCATCTACCAACAGCTGATACAAGGCGTAAAGGAAGCTCTGTTACGAGGTGGCCTGCGCTTTGGCGACAAAATGCCTTCTGTGCGTGAACTGGCAGGCCAGCTGGCGATAAACCCTAACACTATTCAAAAGGCTTATCAGGAGTTAGAGCGGCAGGGGGTTATCGAGTCACTGCGCGGACGGGGCACCTTTGTCTGTCAGCACATTGAAGCTCATGCCGATTTAGCGCGGCAAGCAGAGGTTAACGAAGCGCTACGCAAAGCCTTAATCGAAGCGCACTACCTAGGGCTCGGGGCAGAGCAGATTATGGCCATGGTAAAAGAGCACTTGCACGACTTAAGTATAGGGGGGGAATGAGTAATGCGCGTTGTTGTCAAAGAAGTTAGCAAGGATTTCGGCGGGCACAAGGCCCTAGACGGAGTCTCCTTCGAGGTGCAGCCGGGCGCAGTCTTTGGCCTAGTGGGCCCAAACGGCGCCGGAAAAACCACGCTTCTCCGGACTATTATGGGGTTAATAGAGCCGAGCTCCGGTGTTGTTGCGGTGGACGGGGCGAGTCCACGCGATGGCCATGCCCTGCGCGCCACCATGGGTTATCTAGCCGATGCCCAGATTTACTACCCAGATTTCACCGTCAGTGAAACAATTCGCTTTTACCGCGCTACGTACCCTAACTGGCAAAACTCCCGCTGCCAAGAGCTCTGCGCAGGGTTTGGGCTGCCCATGGGGGCTAAGGTCAAGCGGCTGTCGCGCGGTCAGCGAGCGCAACTGGGAATTGTGCTTAATCTGTCGTATGCCCCCAAGCTCTTGCTCTTAGATGAGCCGACCGCTGGGTTAGACCCAGTTGTACGCAGGCAGTTTCTAGCTCTATTGATGGATGAGGTGGCGCAAAATGGTACAACTGTGCTTATCTCCTCGCATCAGCTGGGGGACATAGAGCGGATTTGCGATTATGTGGGCATCCTCCACCAAGGAAAGTTGCTAGACGTGGCTAAACTGGAAGACCTAAAGCGTCAAGTGTGCACGGTGCAGGTTGTGTTCGAGCAGTCTCCGCCGAGCGATTTCTGGCAGCAAGAGTGGGTTATCAGCGTGAAGCAGCATGGACGCATCTACACCGTGGTCGCCCAAGGCGACAGGGAAGTGCTCGCAAGCTACTTCGCCCACTTTAGGCCGCAAGCCTTAGAGTTTATCGATTATCGAAAGCTGTACGTTATCTAAAGTTGGGTTAGAAGAGTTGAAGTAGCCGCGAACATTTGAAGGCCCAAGTTTAGATAATAAAAGTTAGCGCAAGGACCTTAGAAAATCAAGCATCGCGGATTTTTCGCTACAATCATAGTAATCTGTGTCGCCTGCGAGATCAGAAGATGCCTTGCCAATTGCAGTGCGAACAACTTCAGGGTTGTTTCTTGCGTAACGCTCAGTTGTTACTACTGACGAGTGGCCAAGAAAGTCGCGGATGTAATAGATGTT
>JAGXSS010000077.1 GCA_018334055.1 Peptococcaceae bacterium | reverse complement strand
TGTTGTACTACTAGGCGGGGCTACTGACAATGTGGCTTTCGTGTTTTCGGGGTTGGTGGTGGCATCTCTGATTGGTGTCTTCTGCAATGTCGTTGCCATGAGAGTGAGTAACCTAATGCAGCCTCAAGTGCTGGAACTCTACGCTGTTCTGCCTGTCCATTTGTCACAGGCAGTCTTGGGCATTGTTGGGGCCTATACCCTGCTAGTGTTGCCTCAAATAGCATTTTTCTTCGGCGTGGCAGCTTGGCGCGTTATCGAGCCCAATCTGGCTCTTTCCTTCCTTGGCATGTTCCTTGCCTTGCTCGCAATGGCAGCCTTCGGATGTTTTCTGGGCATATTAGTAAGAAACCCCTTCAAAGCGCAGGGTGTTTTCCCTTTGGTGACTTGGCTGATGTTACTGACCGCCCCAATCTACTTCGCCACCAACAATTTACCACGCCTAGTAGTCATGCTCATGCTCCTCAATCCGGCCACTCATGCGGTTAATGTACTCAGGCCCCATCTGGGCTTTGCGGCCATAATTGACATTAGATTGTCGCTCTTAGTGGTGCTTGTCATGGCCGTCATACTAGGGTGGCACTCCCTCAGGGTTCTCAAGGATGTGCGGATGATAGAACGACTATTCTAGCGATTCTTTTCTTGGCGCGCTTTTCTACTTGACGAAGAAGGACTGCACCATCTTTTCCTATGCTCGGCAGTTTCAATTTACCTTAAGCTAGTGTGGTCAAGAGCCATGGTGGTGAGCGTTAAGGAAAAGTCGGGGCAGGACCTCGACAGGTAATGACCCGCAGGGACGGAGGGTCGCGACACGCAAGATGCTTTCGCCACTAACAGGCTGAGCAATTCGTTACCAGCCCGGTCCGGGTACGACTCCGGCACAGAACAAATCATTATGGGGGCGGGATACTGCGAGTTGTTGACGCCAACAATAAGGTTCCGGCGGAGCTGTGGCTGCGCGAAATCTCGCATTTCAACATAACCTACCACTATTCTGAAACTGAATTAGCCTTCGAACAACCGGCGACAGCGCGGGGTTTTATTGTTGGGCTCCTTTGGTCTAGTAAAAACGGGGAGAGCGAGCCGGAGGGCAAAAAAATCACCATCCTATTAGGCCGCTAACTACTATCAGCAGGTCGAGAACCTAAGACCTTTATCGGTTCGAAGAATATCAAGGCCACCTGGGGGGTCCACCGAGGAGAAAAAAGGGCCTGTCCCTTTTTTCTCCTTTTGTCCGTTCGAAAAATATATGCGTAGCGGCAGGTAAAAACTGCCGTTTTAATATTATTAAACTATCATTTAGCATTTGACAAGGTTACCTGCATGTATTACAGTTGTCGTAGAGCAAAATGCAATTTCGGAGGAGGATCTACCATGCGTAAGCAGGCTCCTGGGCTGTGCCCTGTATGTGGCGAAAAATTTCATGTGGCCAAGCTTGACTGTCATCGGTGTAAAAGCAGCCTGAGCGGGGACTTTGAGCCCTGCCGCTTTTGTGCGTTGACCAATGAGCACAAATCTTTTCTCGAGGTATTTATTAAGAGTCGCGGCAATATCAAAGACGTGGAGCGCGAGCTCGGCATCTCTTACCCCACGGTGCGTAGTCGTCTCGACAATGTCTTGGTCGCCTTAGGCTTTAGGGTCGACGCTACCGATGAGAGGGCCGACCTGCCCCAAAAGCGCAAAGACATACTGGAATCGCTTTCGCGGGGCGAACTCTCGGCCGATGAAGCCGTGAAGCTCCTGCGTTCGCTGAGCTAGTACCATGCGCCTGCCTAATTTTTTCTTGCTGTGCACTGTGCGCTTCCCTGGGCGGCGGCTCCCCCTCATCATCCCCTTGCCCATATTCTTGGTCGACGAGCTTCTTGACTCCCTCGGCAGTTTCCTGTGGCTAGTACCACTACCGCGGGGGCTCAAACAAAAGGGACGTGTCTTTTTGTTTTCAGCCGCGACCCTGCCCCTGGCTTTGCAAACCGCACAGAGAGCCTGGCACAAGATTAGGATGTCTGGTTCATACACCTTGCTCGAGGTGCGATCGCAGCAAGGGGTTCATGTCTTGATTAAATTTATTTAAGTATGCGCCCAGCATTATTAAGGTTGTTAAAGCGAAAATAAGAATATTAAAGGTACTGCTTGACGAGCGCATATCTGGCTGATACAATGTCCCTAAAGACACAATAAGGCGATGCCTTAATATTATGAAGGGGGAGTTTAATGATGGAGAGCGAAAAATTCCAAATCCTTAAGTTGGTTCAGGACGGCAAGGTCAGTGCAGAGGAGGGAGCCAGACTTTTACAAGCGGTTGAACAGCGCGGCGCCGATGGCAGTACTTCAACCCCAGCTAAGTGGTTGCGGGTGCGTGTACAGACGGACGGCAATCTGGTAAGCATCAATTTGCCCATTGCGCTGCTTGATGTGGCGGTCAGCATGGGGCTGAAATTTATCCCCAAAGATGAACTGCCAGAAATAGACATTCCAGCCTTGTTAACGGCCGTCAAACAGGGTGCAACCGGCAAGTTGCTTGAGGTGGTCGCCGAGGAAGCCACGGTTGAAATTACGGTTGAGTAGCAGGGAACAACTGTCGTCACCGTGGACGAATGGTGCTATAATGAAAAAAAGCACTGGGAGGCGATTGTTATGGAAAAGCGCTTGTATCGGTCACGTTCTAGTCGCATGTTAGGTGGCGTGTGTGGGGGCATTGCCGAGTATGCCAATGCCGACCCCACCGTCATCCGGTTGTTGGTATTGTTAATGGTCCTGGCTATGGGCAGTGGGCTCCTCTTCTATATTGCGGCCTGGGTTATCATGCCCGAGGGACCTCAGAGTGCGTAAGCCGTTTCTTCTAAAAGTTGCGCTCAACGCCCTAGGGCTCTGGATAGTGGCTGAGTTCCTCGTGGCTGGTATTCGGGTGGAGAACATGGTGGCGCTGCTCTTGGCAGCCTTGGTCCTAGGGTTAGTTAATGCCACGGTGCGACCCATTGTCGTCATTTTGTCCCTACCTTTGAATGTGTTGACTTTGGGGCTTTTGACCTTGGTAATCAACGGCGCAATGCTCTCGCTGGTCGCTTTGGTCGTTCCCGGCTTTTTTATCGCCTCGTTTTGGACGGCCGTGTGGGGGTCAATATTACTCAGTTTGATTAGCTTCCTGCTCGACACCTTCCTGCGGGAGCGCAGTTACTAGCCATAATTTTCTCATTGGCCGCAGGCCAATTTTTTTTATGCCTATTTTCAGTGGGCAATACAGTCCTCGTGTTGTATAATAAAACATATAAATCATACTTCTATGATTGCCCTACAGCACCTGTGTAAGTGGCCATCATAGAGCATAGAGAGCGAGGTAGATGAGATGCCAAGATGGAGCAAGAATACGTTTTTTGGGGCGGCGACAGTAGGAGAACGCGGGCAAATTGTCATTCCGGCCGAGGCTCGCAAAGAGCAGAACATCGAATTTGGTGATAAGGTCATGGTCTTTGCTCATGGGCGGGGACTTCTCGTGCTCAAGGCCGAGACAGTTACTGAGTTGCTTTCCGAAACTTTGTCCCAGGCTACCACGCTCGAGGAACTACTCAAGCAAGCCGCCAAGGACGAGGAGCAAAGCTAGGGAGGGAAAAGCATGGGCACAATCCGTCGTCTGGTGGTCCAAGTAAGGCCTTACTATGGGCGCATAGCCTGGTCGGTGGCGATGATGTTTGTCGGCACCGCCTTAGTAGCCGTACAGCCAATGCTCATTCAGCAGGCTGTCGACCGCGTCTTTCAGGGGGGCGAGTGGGCGCTCTTATTCCCTATTGCCTTGGCCATTGTCCTCGCTACCGTAGTTCGGGCGGCTATCAATTATTATGAGCGCATTTCCATGGAATGGGTGGCGCAGCGCACCATATACGATTTGCGCAATGCCGTTTACCAGCATCTGCAGACGATGTCTTTTAGTTTTTATGATAAGGCTGAGACGGGGCAGCTCATGTCCCGCGCGACTGCGGATGTCGAGACCTTGCGCCGCTTCTTAAGCTTTGGCGTGTTGCGCCTAGTTGGCAGCATCTTGACCTTGGTGGTGGTCATGGTCCTCTTATTCTCCATGAACTGGCGGCTAACGCTGGTCTCTCTGGCGACCATGCCGGTGCTCATCGGCACCGTGTGGCACTTCGCCACACGGGTGCGGCCACGCTACCGCCTCATTCAGCAGCAGCTAGGGGACATAACCAATGTACTGCAAGAAGCAATCTCCGGCGTGCGGGTGGTGCGCGCCTATGCGCAAGAGGAGAGGGAGATTGAGCGTTTTCGTCGGGAAAACCAGCGATATCTTGACCTAAACATTGCGGCAGTGCGTTTGTGGGCCTTTTACTTCCCGCTCATGGCCCTGCTCGGCGGATTAGGGAGCACCGTAATCCTTTGGTACGGGGGGTCGCAAGTGGTGCGCGGTGAGTTGACCATGGGTCAGATGGTCGCCTTTCAAACCTTACTCATGCAACTTATCATGCCCATCCGCATGATTGGTTGGCTGGTCAATATGGCTACCCAAGCCTCAGCGGCCGGGCAAAGGGTCTATGAGGTGCTTGATACTGCCCCTGAGGTCAAAGAAAAGCCCGGGGCCAAGGTCCTGCAACGAGTTAAGGGGCATGTGCGCTTTGAGAGCGTTAACTTTAGCTATGACGGAAAGACCGAGGTCCTCGAGGGACTATCGCTTGATGTCCCGGCCGGACAGACGGTGGCGCTGCTGGGTGCTACCGGCTCCGGGAAAAGCTCCATCATCAACTTGATCCCGCGCTTTTACGATGTAACTGCCGGCCGAGTGACCGTGGACGGCCTAGATATTAGGGATGTCACTCTCCAAAGCCTGCGGGCCAATATTGGCATTGTCCTGCAGGAGACTTTTCTTTTTTCAGCGAGCCTGAAGGACAATATCGCCTACGGTCAGAGCCATGCCAAGGAGGCGGACATTATTGCCGCTGCCAAAGCCGCCCGCATTCATGAGTTTATTGTCAGCCTGCCGGCAGGATATGATACCGCGGTTGGTGAGCGCGGGGTGGGGCTCTCGGGGGGGCAAAAGCAACGAGTCGCCATTGCCCGCGCTTTGCTCATGAACCCCCGTATCCTGATCTTAGACGAGGCGACTTCCAGTGTGGATACTCAGACAGAGCACCTCATCCAGCAGGCTTTGCATGTTCTCATGCAGAACCGCACAACCTTTGTGGTCGCTCAAAGACTCTCCACAATCAAGAGAGCCGACCAGATTATTGTCCTTAAAGACGGTCGGGTGATTCAGCGCGGCAGGCATGGGGAGCTGCTCGCGACGGATGGAGTGTACAAGGAAATTTATAATCTGCAGTTTCGCTCGCAAGAGGACGGTATTGGCATAGGGGGGGAAAGGCCATGCGCGGAGGGACGGTAGGCGGGCCGGGGCCGATGGGCCATAGGCTCGACACAGCGGCGGTAGAGGTTAAGGTTGAGTATAAAGTCATAGCGCGCATCATACCCTATGTGCGCCCCTATTTATGGCATCTCTTGGCGGCTTTATTCGCTATGGTACTCGTGACCATCAGTGGCTTAATCACGCCCTACCTTGAGGCGGTGGCCATCGACAGGTACATCCTTAATGCCGGGCAGTTAGATGGGACTGCCCGTCTAACTGGGATTTTGCGCCTGGCCCTCATCTACCTCGGGCTAAATATTGTCATCTGGCTCTCTAGCTACGCGCAGACGCTGTTGGTGGCAATCGCCGGACAACAAGTCATCTATGTGTTGCGGCAAAAAATGTTTGCTCACCTGCAGAAATTATCCTTCAGTTTTTTCGATAAGACGGAAACAGGCCGCATCATGACGCGGCTGACGAATGATGTCAACGCCCTGAGCGAGTTCATCTCCTCGGGCATTCTCAATGTCATCAATGATGCGCTCATGCTCGGGGGCATTGTCCTCATCATGAGTAGCCTCAACTGGCGCTTAGCCCTCCTCACCTTCACCACTTTTCCCCTGATGCTGTATGTGGCCACGCGTTTTCGTGGGCGCATGCAGCGCGCCTATCATGAGGTTAGGCGCAAGGCGGCCACCGTCAATGTCAATCTGGCCGAGAGCATTTCAGGGGTGCGGGTCACCCAATCTTTCGTGCGCGAAGGGCAGAATGCGCAGCGCTTTGATGAGCACAATATGGACAATATGCAGGCGAATATGCAGGCTGCCCAGCTGAACTCTGCTTTTGGCCCCCTCATGGAGATACTTGCCGCGCTCGGCGTAAGTATCGTCATCTGGTACGGAGGGGCGCTGCTCCAGAGGGGAGAGATAACCTTTGGGGTGGTGTTTGCTTTCTTGCGCTATGTGGGCAGGTTCTTCATGCCCATCCGCGATCTCAGCCAAGTCTATAATGTTTGGCAGGCGGCGACGGTCTCCGTGGACCGCATTTTTGAGCTTTTAGATCAGGTGCCCACCGTAGAGGACGCCCCCGATGCTTGCGATCTACCCACCCTCAAGGGGCATATTCGGTTTGTCGGGGTTGACTTTGGGTATGACCCGGCCCTTCCCATCTTGCACCAGATAAACCTCGACATTCCGGAGGGGAAGGTGGTGGCCCTCGTGGGTCCAACCGGTGCGGGCAAGAGTTCCATGATCAATTTGCTGGCTAGGTTTTACGACCCCACCGCCGGCGCAATAACGATTGATGGTTGTGATTTACGTCGATACACGCAAAAGTCGCTCCATGAACAACTAGGTATGGTGCTGCAAGACAGCTTTATTTTTAGTGGCACAGTGCGGGACAATATCAGTTACGGGCGTCCCACGGCTAGCTCAGCCGAGATCATCGCCGCCGCGCAGGATGTGAACGCCCATGAGTTTATCTTGCGCCTGCCGGCTGGGTACGACACCGAAGTCGGGGAGAGAGGGGCACGTCTGTCCCTTGGCCAGAGGCAACTGATAGCCTTTGCCCGTGCCTTGCTTTGTCGCCCCCGCATCCTAATTCTCGACGAGGCCACCTCCTCGGTGGATGCGTATACCGAAGTCCTCATTCAAAGGGCTCTCGAAACCTTGCTTAGAGGGCGCACAGCGATAGTAATCGCGCACCGCCTCTCCACTATTCGCCATGCCGACAGCATCGTGGTAATTAACGAAGGGCGCATAGTAGAAAAAGGCACCCATGCTGAGCTGATGCAAAGCGAGGGTGGCCTTTACCGGAAACTCTATGATGGGCAATTCAACGATACGACCATGAGGATCTCGGAGACGGTTCCGGTGGTCGAAACCATCTAAGGAAAGTGGTAAATTATTCTACTAATACCAGGGGCACATTTGCTGATACTAAATGCAGGAGGTGTTCTTGGTGCTACAGAGGATGACTGCTATAGCTCTGCTGCTGACCTTGGTGTCTTCGGGAGTGTTTGCCATTACCCCCGGAGAGAGAAGGTACAGCCAATTTGTTGGGTCTTTGCTGCGCGGTAGAAGCGGAGAGTTCGTCTTTCGCGAAAGTGAAGCATTGGTGCTATTAAATGCGGGGGCAGAGGTGCTCTTTGCCGATACGACCAAGGTATCGGCCACCCCTCGCAGTGTGGCGATTCGGGGTTCTACTATTAGCATCGTCACTGATCTTAGGGTAATGAACATGACGGTCAGGCCGGAAGTGACCTTTACCGCCTATGTTGCCGGAGAACATGTCGTCCTAGACATCGAGCGCTTGCGCGTAGGCCGAGTGCCGATTAGTGTTCCCGTCATGTTGACGGCTTTGCACGCGGCCAACCTGGGGGATTACATACAGGTGCATCCGCGGTCGGGGCGTTTGGTGGTGCAAAAGAGGGGGGCAGTGCGGCAAATTGATGCCATCACGATTGGGTCGGGGGTAATCCGCGTCCGGGTGGAAGGGGATTAGCAGTAGCCCGACGTGCCTTTTGCGCTAGGTAGACAATGGCGAGGGAACCTACACCAACAAGGTCGGTCAATAAGCCCGGATCAATTAGGGCAAAGGCGGAGATGAGTAGCAAGGCCCGTTCGTAGTGGCGGGTGTGCGTAATAAAGAAGCCCTGTACCGCGGCAGCGAGCGCCACGATGCCCAATGTGGCGGTGATAATGTTGTGCACGGCTTCTAGCCACGTAACATCAACGAGTAGAAGGGCTGGCGAGAGCGCAAAGATATAGGGGATAAGAAAGCCTGCGAGGGCCAATTTGAGCGCCATGACCCCAGTCTTCATGGCGTTGCCCCCAGCGATGCCGGCGCCGGCATAGGCGGCCAAGGCTACCGGTGGGGTGACGTCAGCCACCACGCCAAAGTAGAGGATGAAGAGGTGAGCGGCGATGAGGGGTACCCCTAGGGTCACCAGCGCCGGGGCCGCCATGGTGGCCAGGACAATGTACTTAGCAGTGGTGGGGAGTCCCATTCCCAGAATAAGCGAAGCAATCATGGTCAGAAAAAGGGTCAGCACTATATTGCCTGCCCCCACCGATAAGATCAATGATGAGAATTTGAGCCCAAGTCCGGTGAGCGTAACCACGCCAACGATAATCCCGGCGCAGGCGCAGGCTGAGGCCACGCCGACGGCGCTGCGAGCGCCATTCTCCAAGGCCTTGAGGATATCCTTCACTCCCATGGGCCTTTCTTTTCTTATTAGCGCTCCTACAATGGCTACGACTACCGCGATATTAATGCTGTAGAAAGCTGACCTAAAAGGGGAGCGCCCAGCCATGAGAAAGTACATGATGGCGACCAATGGGATGATTAAGTGCCAGCCGCGGCGGAGGGTGGCGCCGGCCTGGGGCAAGAGGTGTCTGGGCAGACCGACCAGCCCGGTCTTGACAGCTTCAAAATGCACCATGGTGCCTACAGCCAAGTAGTATAGAATGGCTGGGATGGCCGCCGCTTTAACAATCTGCAAGTAGGGAATGCCGGTCATCTCCGCCATGATGAAGGCGGCAGCGCCCATGACCGGGGGCATAATTTGCCCTCCGGTAGAGGCGGCGGCTTCTACCGCGCCTGCGAATTCCGGGCTATAACCCACTCTTTTCATAGCCGGGATGGTAAAAGCACCGGTGGTCACCGTGTTAGCCACGGAAGAGCCCGAAATAGAGCCCATCAGGCCGGAGGCGAGGACGGCGGTTTTGGCGGGTCCGCCGCGCATATGGCCGGTCGCGGCAAAGGCGAGGTCAATAAAGAACTGCCCCACCCCGGTTTTTTCGAGAAAGGCTCCGTAGAGAATGAAGAGAAAGACAAAAGTTGCGCTTACCCCGAGCGGGATGCCAAAAATCCCCTCCGTGGTCAAGAAGAGATGCTCCACAATGCTGCGAATGCTGTATCCGCGATGGGTTAAGGGCTGCGGGAAGTAAGGCCCCAGGTAGGCATAGAAAAGAAAGAAGGTAGCCACTAGCGGTAGTTCCGGCCCAATAGTGCGCCTGGTTATTTCGAGCACTAAGATAATGGCGACAATGCCAAAGGCAACGTCGAGGGGTGTGGGCATGCCCGCCCGCAGCAGTAGGGCTTGGTAATTTGCTAAAAGGTAGACGCCTACACCCAAGCCAGCCAGCGCAAGCGCGATATCGTACCAGGGCAACTTAAAGCGGCTTAGCTTCTTCGAGGCCGGCCACAGGAGGAAGGCGAGCACCATGACGAAAGTTAGGTGGACCGTCCTTTGTTGCATGGCCACCAAGATGCCAAACCCCGCGGTGTAGTAGTGAAACAGAGACATGGCTATGGCAATCAAGGCGACGATGAGACCGAGAGGCCCCGCATACTTACGGTAGTTTGACTCGCTGTCGTATTTTTCGAGTAGTTCTTCCACATTCACATTTTCTGGCGTCACTATGCTGGCCGGTCTGGTTGTGTCATTCAAGGCATAATCCTCCTTAAATATAGCCAAAGTAAGGGGCGCCGCACAAACTTGACCATCACCTCTGTGCCGGCGGGATAGGTCGCGAGGTCAAAATGGGCATCGCGCACGGTCAACGTCGGCAAAGTGGCTGGATGGAGTAGGAGTGGAATCTCGCGCATAATCTGGTCCATTTTTACGACAAACCTGCCATCTACAAAGGCGAAACCCGCCCTGTTCGTGGCGGGTAGTCCGGCCCCGACCGAAGACATTTCGACCTTCACTAAGCGCAGCTTATCCCCTTCTACGCGGAAAAACTCACGCACGCGCGTTTTCTCCACGGAATGAAGGTAGCTATATACCACCTCGTCGCCGTAGTTGGCCACTTGTGCCGCCAGAGTGTTGCCATCTGCGGTGATAATTAAGATGCGCAGGCAGGGGAACAGAGCGGTAGCCAGAGCAATAAATACCAAAGATGAAGCGTAGAGCAAGTAAGGAGGGGCGCCGCGCCGCGACGCCCCTGCTTTTTCGAGCACTACCGTCTTTCCCGGTAGAATTTAATGGCCCCGGGGTGCAAAGGTATGGGCATGTTTTCTTGGGCTGTGGCGATAGCGAGATCCTTGCCGCGGACGTGGGCGGCCCCAAAGGCTGGCAAATTGTTGAACAGAGCCTTGGTGATGTCGTACACCAAGCGCTCGCTGAGATCAGCCCTGACTACGAGCAAGGCCTTAACGGCGAGAGTTGGCACTTCTGCAGTCTGCCCGGCGTAGGTGCCAGCCGGAATCTTGGTCTCCATGTAGAAGGGGAACTGGGTGCGCAAGGCTTGTACTTCCGGTCCGGTAATGGGGATTAGCCTAACCGGAAGCGAAGTTGCCATTTCAATGACGGCGGCGGTGGGCACGCCTGAGGTGACAAAGGCGGCATCGAGGTGGCCGTCGCGCATGTTGGCGCTGGCTTCAGCAAAAGAGAGAAAATCAGCTTTTAATAGGTCGGCGTACTGGATGCCAAAGGCATTGAGAATTTGCCGCGCATTCGCCTCCACTCCGCTACCGGCAGCACCCACGCTCACTCTCTTGCCCCTAAGGTCGGCAATGGAGCGAATGCCGGAGGCCTCGGTGGCAATGATCTGGACTACTTCGGGGTAGATCGAGGCGATGCCGCGCAGTTGGTCGTTCTTTTTGCCGACAAACATTTCTGTTCCGGTGAAACCGTAGTAGGCGATGTCATTTTGCATGAAGGCAACTTCAACTTCTTTGGCCGTCATCAGGTTGACATTGGCGACCGAGGCGCCGGTGGAGCGGGCATTGGCCTCCATGCCTCGAATGTTCTGGTTGAGGATCTGGGCCAGTGCTCCCCCTAATGGGAAGTAGACCCCGGCGGTGCCCCCGGTGGCGATAGTGAGGAACTGAGCCTGAGGTTGACAGCCGGTGAGCATGACGGACAGTACGATAACCAAGGCGAGGGCGACGAATAGAATGCGTTTCATGACAGGCCTCCCTTTTGTTTTATGTAGAAAGAATTCTTTGAAATAAATAATATCATAATGCCGCAAAAAACACACATACTTTTCGGAATATTAGGCACCGGCAAAGATGCGCGAGCGAAAAATGGACAGATGCTGTAGCGCCGGCACAAAAGCCGGCGACCTCGCGGTTCTTGGGTTGTCACGCCGCTACCTAAAAGCCCTACGCTTCATAGGTTTCTGGCCCCTCCTATCGATGAGTGGCGGTCAAACTAACGAGAGCAAAAAAATGGACAATGGGTTATAATGTAGGCAGAAAGATTAACTTGGGGGTGATTGTGTGTTTAAAGCCGATACCCACATGCATACCATTAGCAGCGGACATGCCTGCGGTACAATCTGGGAGATGGCGAAAGCCGCCAGTAGTAAAGATCTGGACCTGATCATCATTACTGACCACGGTCCCGCTTTGCCGGGGGGGCCCCACAAATATTATTTCACCACCTTGGTGTGGCTGCCGCCTTTTATTGAGGGGGTGGAGGTGTTGCGCGGAATTGAAGCGAACATTATTGATGAGCATGGGTCCTTGGATTTAGAGCCCCATTTTCTCGAGATGCTCGATTGGGTGGCGGTGGGTCTGCATGATGACTGCTGGGCGCCGCGGTCGCGCGACGAGAACACGGCGGCCCTGCTCGGCGCCATCCATTCCGGTTTAGCAGATGTCATTGTCCACCCCGGCAATCCGCGCTTCCCAATCCACCATCGGGCCTTTGTTGAGGCTCTCGCCGAGGCCGGCATGGCCATGGAAATGAACAACTCCTCCCTCGTTTCTCCCTATCGGCGCGGGAGCGAGGTTAATTGTCAAGAGTTGGGAGCACTGGCTTTGGAGTACGGGGTCCCCATCGTGCTCGGTAGCGATGCCCATACTCCGTGGCAGGTGGGGGATGTCAGCCACGCCTTTGCTCTGGCCACAAGTTGCGGCATCTTGCCCGAACAGATTCTTAACCATACAGCGGATGGCGTACGCAAATTTTTAGCTAAGCGCGGCAAGAAGAGATTTGCTTCGCTGTTGGCATAAAGGGGGTAGGGCTGTGGGTGTGAAGCAGGGCGTTAAGTTTGTCATCATCACTGGTCTTTCCGGTGCCGGCAAGTCGCAGGCCATCCGCCTACTCGAAGATGCTGAATACTTTTGCGTCGATAATCTTCCCCCAGCCTTAGTGCCGAAGTTTGCTGAGCTCTGTGCGCAATCCGGTGGCAAAATAACCAAGGTCGCCCTCGTCATGGATATCAGAGGCGGGGAGTTTTTTGGTGCGCTGCATGATGCGCTGGCCTACTTGCGCTACCACGAATGGCCGCACGAGGTGCTCTTCCTCGAGGCGACGGATGAAGTTCTCATCCGTCGGTTTAAAGAGACGCGGCGGCGCCACCCCTTAAGCGGCGAAGGCAGCATTCAGGATGGGATAAGGCAGGAAAGAGAGGCCCTTAAGCCACTGCGCGAGAGGGCAGATAAAGTTATCGATACTTCGGCCTTAAAACCGGCGGAGCTTAAACATGAGTTGCAATCTTTGTTTCTTAAGGGGGATGATGCCCAAAGCTGTCTCGTGCGAGCAGTTTCTTTTGGGTATAAACATGGCCTCCCGCTAGACGCAGATTTTGTTTTTGACTGCCGCTTCCTGCCGAACCCATTCTATGTGCCAGAGCTCAAGCACCTCACCGGACTAGATGCTGCCATTCGCGAGTTTGTGATGAAAGACCCTCACGCGGCTGAGTACGTGGCCTTAATCTACAAGGTCTTGGTCTTTGTCCTTCCTCACTGCATCAAGGAGGGCAAGGCGCAGGTGGTAGTGGCCCTAGGTTGCACGGGGGGCAGGCACCGCTCGGTGGCCATGGTGGAGAGTCTGCGCGAGGTACTGCACCAGGGTCGTCATCGCGTGCTGGTTGAGCATCGCCACATCAGCGAGGGGGTTTAGCCTTGCGGCTTTGGAAGTGGTTGTACCCCGGGCTCTGCATCAAGCGGTGGGTTTTTTTGGCGTTACTTGGCCTTTTTTTCTTTGTGACGGGGCTTGGGTTGCTATGGGGAAGAGAGATTGTCGGTTATGTGGAGAGTAAATTCTTGCTTTTTCTAGGATTCATCTATGGCGGTCCGCCACCGATGTTTTGGGGTTTTTCGTTAATGGCAGTGGGTCTTATCTTTGTCCTCATAGCTATCAGGTCAATCATGGTTACGATACTCCACACCTTAGCCCCAGAGCATGACAACCATCTCATCGATGTGTTGTTTGAGCGCCGTTTGCGGCAAAGTGGACCCCGCATGGTGGCCATTGGTGGTGGCACGGGACTGGCGGTGCTGCTCCGCGGCTTAAAGCAGTACACCAGCAATATCACTGCCGTGGTTACCGTGGCGGATGATGGGGGGAGCTCGGGGCGATTGCGGAGCGACCTTGGGGTGCTGCCGCCGGGGGACATCAGGAACTGCGTGCTGGCGCTAGCCGATACCGAGCCATTGCTCGAACAGCTCTTTCAGTACCGCTTTGCGGAGGGAGAGCTGGCGGGACATAGTTTTGGAAATTTGCTTATTGTGGCCATGACCAGCATCACCGGGGATTTCAAAGTGGCGGTCAAGGAGTTTGGCAAGGTTCTGGCGGTTAAGGGACAGGTGCTACCCGTCACCGATTCTCCCGTACAGCTGCATGCCTTGCTCAAGGATGGCAGCCGCGTGGTGGGCGAGACCAAGGTCGGGCAGTGCAATGGGCAGATTGTGGACATGTTCCTTGAGCCCGCGGATGCCTTGCCCCTGCCCGAGGTTTTGCGGGCCATTCGGGAAGCCGATGCCATTATCTTGGGTCCCGGTTCCCTGTATACCTCGGTCATCCCTAATCTCTTGGTGAAGGGCGTCAGCCAGGCTCTGTTAGAAACTCCGGCCATAATCGTCTATGTGTGCAATATCATGACCCAGCCGGGGGAGACCACCGGTTTGACCGCCGCCGACCATGTGGCCACCATCCATAAATTCGTCGGGGGAAAAATCATTGACTATATCGTGGTCAATGCGGAACCCATCAAGCCGGAACTTGCCGCGAAGTACCGCGAGGCCCAATCACTGCCTGTAACCATAGACCACAGCCGGTTACAGCAAATAGGGGTCAAGGTAGTGACGGGTGAATTACTCGAGGGGGGGAGCCTCTTGCACCATGATTCTAAGAAGCTGGCGCGGCGCCTGATGCGTGCGGTCATTATGCGCACGCTGCCTGCCAAGCGGCGCAGCAGATAGGTAAGAGTAGAGTAAACAATAGATAAGCGTAGAGTAAACAATAGATAAGAGTAGAGTAAACAAGTGGAGGAGAATGCATCGTGACTAGGCCATTACCCCAAGCAGAGCCATTTCGCATCAAGGTGGTAGAACCCGTGACCATGACCACCAGAGAAGAGAGAGCCCGTAAAATAGAAGCCACCGGTTACAACCTCTTTGGTTTAAAGTCGACAGATGTGTATATTGATCTCTTGACTGACAGCGGCACCTCCGCCATGAGTGACAACCAATGGGCAGGCATTATGCTGGGTGACGAAGCCTACGCCGGCAGCAAGAATTACTACAATTTGTTATCCGCGGTAGAGGATGTTTTTGGTTTTCCGCACGTTGTTCCCACCCACCAAGGTCGGGCGGCGGAGAATTTACTGCTGTACACCTTGTTGCGCGCGGGCAATTTCGTGCCTAACAATATGCATTTTGACACTACCAAGGCCCATGTCCTGCACAAGGGGGGGGTACCGGTCGACCTAGTGCGGCAGGAGGCCTTTGATCCGACCTCACCTTATCCCTTTAAGGGCGACATGGACCTCGATAGATTAGAGAGTTTCTTGGCCGAACATAGCGCCAAAGTACCTCTGGTGATGCTCACCATCACCTGCAATAGCGGTGGCGGGCAGCCGGTTTCCATGAGTAATATTCGTGGTGTCAGTGCCGTTGCCAAGAAATTTAACAAACCCTTTTTTATAGATGCCTGTCGTTTTGCCGAGAATGCCTACTTCATAAAACAGCGGGAGGCAGGCTATAGCGAGAAGACGGTGGCCGAAATTGTGCGGGAGATGTTCAGCTACGCCGACGGCTGCACCATGAGCGCCAAGAAAGACGCCCTCGTCAATATCGGCGGCTTCCTCGCCCTGCGCGATGCCGCTCTTTATCAACAGACCAGCGGCTTGGCGGTCCTATTTGAAGGGTTTCCCACCTACGGTGGTTTGGCGGGTCGCGACATGGAGGCCATAGCGAGAGGATTGCGTGAGGTCATCGACGAAGATTACTTAGCCTACCGTGTGGGGCAAGTCAAGTACCTCGGCGACTTACTCCTAAAATATGGGGTGCCGATAATTGAGCCCGTGGGTGGTCATGCGGTCTATCTCGATGCGCGGCGTTTTTTGCCGCACTTGCCGCAGTGTCAATTCCCCGCGCAGGCACTCGGGGTCGAGCTCTACATCGAGGGCGGGGTGCGCGGAGTAGAAATCGGCACCTGCCTGGCCGGGCGAAACCCAGCGACCAATGACCACGACTACCCAAAGCTAGAAATGCTGCGCCTGACCATACCGCGGCGCGTTTATACCGATCGCCATATGGATGTCATTGCTGTGGCCTGCGCCAATGTATGGGATCGCCGCAGCGACATTGCCGGGCTTGAATTTACGTATGAGGCCCCTATTTTGCGCCACTTTACCGCCAAATTTAGACGCATGGCCGAGTAGAGGCTAGGGAGGTTGACCATGTTAGGGATTGTTTGCGCCATGCACTCCGAGCTCGAGGGGTTGCGCACTGCCTTAGACCTTGAACCGACCGACTTCGGTGGCCCCTGGACTATCTATAGGGCTAGAAAGCATGACATTTTGGCCGTAGTTTGTGGTGTGGGCAAGGTTAACGCGGCCGCCGCGCTCGCCCACCTGCTCTCTCTACATCCCCTCAAGGCCGTTATTGGCGTAGGGGTGGCGGGAGCCATCGCGAGGGATTTGCAGCTGGGCGATGTGGTTGTTTGTAGCGGCGCGCTGCAGCATGACATGGACGCCTCGGCCTTTGGCTACGAAGTGGGCATGGTGCCCGTCCTAGGGAAGAAGTTATTTAGCGCCGACCAAAATTTGGTGCGCGAGGCCCTGCAGGCCGGAGAAAACGCGGGATTAACCATTAAAGTGCGCTCGGGTACTGTCCTCTCGGGAGATAGATTCGTAGCCGGAGCAGAGGGCGTGAGGCTCAGGGAACTTTTTCATGGGGACTGCGTCGACATGGAGACTGCTGCCTGGGCGCAAGTGGCCCTGCTGTTCAAGGTGCCTTGGGTGGCGCTGCGCAGCATCTCCGATCAAGCCGATGGCCAGGCCGCCAAGGTCTTCAGTGAGTTTTTGAATCTGGCAGTGCAGAACATGAGTGCGGTTATTTTGCAGATGATTGCGGCTAGGCAGGCCATAGACTGAGTGGGGGAACAAAGTTCTGCGCCAAACGTCAATAAGGGAAAGACAGATGGAGGTATGGATATGCGCTCTAAAGTTATCCCCGTTGTCGCTGTGGCTGTAGTCGTCATTGCTCTTGGCACTGTGGGTCTATTGATGGCCCTGACCCCATTCGGCAGTACAACGGAGCAAGGCACGGTCGGGGGCCGCGAGGCAGGGGCGCCCCCCGTTACCGGGAGCAAGGGTTTTGTCGCCACCGATGCGGTACGAACCCTCGCCGCGAGCGAGGCCATCGACCGCAAGGTGGTCACGCACTCCCAATTAGCCGTCACCGTGCCTAAGCTCGACGCCGCTCAGCTTAGGGTCCTAGAGATTGTCACCGCGCTTGGGGGCTATGTGCAGAGCGCCAACTTTAACAGTCACCCCGAAAATCAATTCTGGGATTTTATCGTGCGCATCCCCAGTGACCAAGCAGCCGAGGCCATGCAGTCTTTTTCTGCCCTAGGCACTCTCGATAGCAGCAGCACCAATCGCCAGGACGTCACTGAGGAATTTATGGATTTAGAAGCTCGCCTCAGCGTCATGCGCCAGGAAGAAACCCGCCTGCTTGAACTCTTGCGCCGCGCTAATACCATCGATGACTTCCTTAAGGTCGAAAGCCACCTGACGAGGGTGCGTACCGAGATAGAGCAGACCACCGGACGGCTCAAGTTCCTGACCCATAGCGTGGACATGGCGACCCTGTCGCTTCGGCTCACCCCCGAGCGGGGCACAGTCCTTCCTAAGCCGGTGGGCTTCGCCGGGCTAGGGGCCAGATTGAGCGCGGCCTATCGGCAGGGGCTCAACACAGTGGTTGAGATAGTTTCCGGAGTGTTGGTTTTCGTGACAACCATGCTGCCGCTGTTGGTGCTCATTGTCCCTGTACTCTTATTAGCGCTCATGGTATATCGCCGCTACAAAAAATAGTGCTCCCGGCAGGATAATCTTCTGCGGTGGCAAATAATAGATACCAGAAGATTATCTTTGGTGGGGGGTAAATAATTGAAGGAGTTAGTTTTTCGCGCCCTTGAGGGAGCCAACGCAGATTACTGCGAAATCCGCATCGAGGAAACGCACCAGACCTCTCTTGTCTACCGGGGCCGCAACCTCGATGACATTGCGCAAAGCCTAAACTTTGGTGGCAATGTGCGGGCTCAGAAGGACGGAGGTTGGGGCTTTGTTTCCTTTAACAGTCTAGCTGACCTCGAACAAAAAGTACGCTTGGCCTGCGAGCAGGCGGCGGCTATCGGGGCGGTAAAAAATGAGAAAAGCCACATGGCCGATGTTGCGGTGGTGGTACAGGAAATTGCCGCGGAGGTGCTGACCCACCCCAAGGGCATCACCCTAGAAGAAAAAGTCAACATCTTCGCTCGTTACAACGACATCATTCTAGGGTATCACCCATCCATAACCAGCTCCTTGGTGCGCTACTTCGATCGCTCTACCCAGATATTCTTTGCGAACACCGATGGAACCTATATCTCCCAGGAAAAAGTCGATATAGGCTGTGGCATGCGCGCCATCGCCACCAGAGGCAGTATCACCGTGCAAGAAGGAGTGAGCACCGGCAGCAGCAACGATTTTGCTTGTGTGCTTGGCAAGGAGGACGAACTGCGTAAGGCCTGCCAGTTGGCCGTCGACCTTTTGGCTGCTCCGACGGTCAAGGGCGGGGAATATACCGTCATCCTTGATCCCAGCATGGCGGGTCTCTTTGTGCATGAGGCCTTTGGCCACTTAAGCGAGGCCGATAGTATCACCGAAAACGAAGAGATGCGCCAAATAATGACCCTCGGCAAGCGTTTCGGGGGTGAAATCCTGAACATCTACGATACGGGACTGGCGCGAGGCAACAGGGGTTCCTCACTTTATGACGATGAGGGCGTGCCCACCGAAAGAACAGACCTCATTAAAGAAGGGGTATTGGTGGGGCGGCTCCATTCGCGCGAAAGTGCCGCGAAGATGGGTGAAAAACCCACCGGTTCGGCGCGGGCCCTAGATTACAGCTTCCCACCTATTGTACGTATGCGCACCACCTGCATTGGCCGGGGCAGTAGCTCTTTCGCCGAAATGCTACAGGATATTGAGCTTGGCATCTATGCGGTGGGCGGGTACGGTGGCGAGACCAATGGGGAGATGTTTACCTTTACGGCCAGTCACGGCTACATGATTCGCCAAGGGAAACTCGCGGAACTCGTCAAGGATGTCACTTTGACGGGCAATGTCTTCACCACCCTGGCCAATATAGACATGGTGGGTGACGACTACCTCTACGATAATAATGCCGGCGGGTGTGGCAAGGGCAGTCAATCCCCCTTGGCGACCTCCGAGGGCTCGCCCCATGTTCGCGTCCAGAAAGTCGTCATTGGGGGTGCCAATTAGTGAAGGACTTACTTAGTAGGGCCGCCACAGTCGCCGAACAGGCCGAGCTCTTTCAGTACAATGCCGAAAGGCAGGCCGTCAGTTTTGAGTCGAGCAAACTCAAGGAAATCACCTCGACCGAAGAGCAGAGCACTACCTTGCGTTTGATTAAGGAAGGGCGGCTAGGTTCGTCCACCGTCACTAAGCCACAGAGCGAAGACACTTTGCTTAACTATGCCACTAACACCCTGAAGTACGGGAGCAGCGTGAGCTATAAATTTCCCGGGGCAACCCAGTTGGCGCAACCGAGCGTCTATGACGCCCGTGTCACGCGAGTTACTCAGCAGGAAATGCTCGATATGGCGACTGACCTAGTCAGCGCTCTCCATGCCTATGACCCGAATATCAAGGCCATGGTCGAAGTTGCCAAGCAGAGAGGGACCTATGCCCTCGCCAATTCGGCCGGTTTTTCTGCGGTCTGCGAGTACACCACCTGGTTGCTCGGGTTCGGCGGCGAGCTCGTCAGCGAGCGCGACGGCTTCTTGTTTGTGCACGATTACATTGCCGGCACGGATTACGAGGGGCAGACCGACTTATTAAAAAGTAGGGTTATCGAGAGTTTTCGCTTAGCACGAAGCATCGCCACGATTAAGCCCGGGCAGTACCCGGTCATCTTTGCTCCCAGCGAAGTAGGCTCCGTGGTCAGCCCACTGCTGGCCTGCTTAAATGGCAGGGCCGTCGCGCGCGGCTTCTCGCCCTTCAAAGGCCGTCTGGGCGAGTTAGGCTTTGACCCGCGCCTCAGCATTATCGACGATGCCACCGCCAACGGAGCGGTGGGCAGCAAGGCCTTTGACCGCGAAGGAACACCCACCTCTAAGTGGGCCTTGATTGAGCGTGGCACCATTGCGAGTTACCTGCTAGACTTGCAGACTGCGGCGGAGTTAAATCTTGCCCCCACAGGCAACGGCAGCACCGGTGGCCCGGTGCCTAACAACATCATCATCCCCGGCGGCTCATCGAGCTATGACGAAATGCTCGCCGGCATTGATGAAGGCATCCTCATTGAAGGGAGCATGGGTGCGTGGGCCGGCAATCCCTACGGTGGGCAGGTGAGCGGGAACATCTCCCTAGGGTATAAGATTGAAAAGGGTCGATTGGTAGGGCGTGTCAAGGACTGCATGTTTTCGGTCAACGCTTTCACTGACCTCAGGGACAACATTTCGGCCCTCAGTCGAGAGCAAATTTGGCGCGGCAACACCTGCTACCCCTACCTAGCCTTGCAAGGCGTGAATATCAGCGCGAAGGAGGATTAGATTTAGGCGCATGGCCGTCTCGCGACTTTTGCAGTTCCCTTTAAGAGATGAATCCCAGAGAGCCTTGCAGGCACTAGCTTGCAGGGTAATTTTTTGTCAAGTTTGTGGACTAATATAGTTGTGGAACATTGCTGTCTACGATGTAGTGATGCGTAAAGGGAGGTGCGGCAATGTATTTGCATGTTGGCAAGAGCAGAGGACGTCAATATCTGTCTATCGTTCACGGCTACCGAGATCCCGTCACTAAGAAGGTCAAACACAGAACAAATACTCAATCGCCGAGATAGTAGAGAGCCTCAACAAAGCTTCCGGCAGTCGGTTAGAAGAAAACTGGTATGTCTTTGACCACGCCGACGAGATCACTCGAGCGGTTTCCTCGACCCTAATCATAGACCTAAGCCGCAAATACCTCAGCTTAGGCGACATCAAAAAGATTTTAGGGGCCTCGAAAAAGGCCTTGTTCTACAACAACTAAATGTAAAGCAAAAAAGCCGCAAAACCCTTGCTCTACAAGGACCTAGCGGCCTAAATTTTTGCGGGAACTGCAAAAGTCAGGGTATAGCGCAGAAGCTCCGCTCTCTACTTGAGTTAAGCGGGGCGAGGGTCGCCATGACGCGCGAGACAGACACCGATCTCAGTGACGCAAGTTTAGGGCATCAGTACTCGCGCCGCAAGCGGCAGGACCTTTCCCGCCGGGTGGCGCTAGCTATCTACAGGGGGATAGGGAGGTTTGTGGCGGTAACGGCTCCAAGCTTATTTTTCTGACTTAGAAGCAAAGGCACGGTTTGCTAGCCACCAGACTGCGCCGAGATGAAAGGCAAGCGTAACGACCATCATTACTATGGATTCAGGTGACATCTTTCTAACCTCCTTGGCCCGGTAGGGAGTGGGTTGCGACAGGCAAATCTGTTTCGCTAGCCGATCCGCCGATCATTTTGGCTAGCCAGTTATTGGTCACGAGGGCAAGCACAAGCAGCACCGCCCACTGCAAGATTATGGTCCCTGTACTGAACACTTCAAAAGGATGCCACCAAGTCTCTGGATACCAGGAAACAGATTGCATGAACCACCACCCCGTGATGACCACAAATAGCACGGGGAAAAGTCGAATGCTAACGTTCCACCACTTTCCGATGTGAAAGTCAGCGTATGCGTGATTGATGATCTCTGTCCTAGCCTTTTCAAGACCAAATTTCATCAGGGCTATGGCCACGAACAAGCCGCTCACCAAGAGCGCGACACCCCAAACCCAGTCTTGGTTATCTAAGAAGTTAAGGCTATAAGCGGAAGGGATGCCTAAGAGCAGGCCGGCGACGATGACAAACTTGGCGGCGCGCGGACGTTCCCAACCCGCATCCATGAGGTTGCGCACGCCTACTTCAATCATGGGGATAAGAGAGGTCAGCGCGGCGACCGCCATAGCCAGGAAGAACACTGCCGCGAGGATGTTGCCAAAGGGCATGGTGCCAAAGAGCTGCGCCAAGTAAATAAAGGTTAGACCCGTATTCCCGGAAGCTAATGCTTGCTGGGCAAATTCTAGAGATGGGGACAAAGCAAAGACGGCGGGCAGTACAGTCATGCCAGCTACTAAGGCGCCGATATGGTCGCCAAAGCCCATAATCATGCAGTTACCGGCGATATCTTCCTTGTAGTTAGTATAAACGGCATAGGTAATGATAAAACCCCACCCGGCTCCCGTGGACCAGGCCGTTTGCGTGAAGGCGTTAAGCCATATTCTGGGATGGGCAAGCATCTCGAAGCGGGGGCTGAATAAGTACTCTAAGCCTTGTAATGCGCCGGGTAAAAAGAGTACTCGCACCAGAGCGATGACGAGCAACCCAAACAGAACTGGAATCATGATTTTACTGGCTCGTTCTATACCCGCTTTGACGCCACGGTAAACGATGAAGCCAGCTATAGCCATAGAAATAAAATGATACAGAATGGTCTCGACAGGCGTGGTCGTAAAAGTGTTCCACAGGGCGGTCGTCGCCGCCGTGTCTAGAGATGGCTGGAACGCGCCTGAAACGGCCAGCACGAAATACTTAACGCACCAGCCCATTACGACAGAGTAGTAGAACATGATAAGTAAGCATACGGCCGTGAGCCACGTTCCCATAAATGTGAACTTCTTGCCCATAAAGTCACGAAATGCACCGATAGGGCCCAAACCAGTTTTCTTGCCGATGACCATTTCGCCGATCAGTAGCGGAATGGCCCAGAGAAACAGCGCGATTGTATAAGCGATGATAAAAGGACCGCCACCGTTTGCAGCCGCGACGCGGGGGAAGCGCCAGATGTTGCCTGTTCCGATGGCCATGCCGATAGCGGCCATAAGAAAACCCCAGCGGCTACCCCATTGTTCTTTTTTTGCTGTCATGCTCTAACCTCCCTTACTTATTTCGCACTTGCCACCACACACAGCGCTAATTGGCAAGCACACTTGTAGTGTATAGTAAAGAAAAGAAATTGACAAATAGTAATTGTCAATTTCTTTTTGCCAAAAGTATGCATGTGAAATGGTTGTCCGCTGTGCCTCTTCGATGCATAATGATGTACGCACAGCTTCGGCGGGCAATCGATGTAGATTCGGGAATAAGCGGAATAGTTTAGCGGGGGAGGATTTGCGCCTAGGGGTGCGCCGCCTAATAATCGGCACATCGCCTACGGCTACAGCGGTGACAAACTTGTGCTGACGTTAGAGCATCCGCAGCAGATTAGGCCCGAGACCGAAAGCGTCAACACCGGAGACTATATCTACATTAGCGCACTGATTCAAGAGTATTATTGCCGCATACTTGGTTAAAGCCAGTTCGAGCTAGCCACCATTGTGGCGGTGAGGCTGCCTTTGAAGGTATTTGGGACTAATAAGATTTTCATGGGGAGAGGATGTAGGCCAGACAAAGCTTGGCGGTAGCTTCGAGCGCCTGCACATGGGTGCGCTCATGGGCATGCGAGGCATCTACGCCGGGCCCAACTAGGGCGGTGCGTACATTGGCCCCCGCGCGCAGGGCAGCGCCGGCGTCAGAGCCGTAATAAGGGTAGACATCGAGAGCGTAGGGCAGGCCTTCTCGTTCGGCCAAGGCCACAAGTTTCTTGCGCATGTCAAGGTCATAGGGCCCGCTCGAGTCCTTGACGCAGATAGAGACATCAAATTCGGTGCAAGAGAGGCCCTCGCCGATACAGCCCATGTCCACGGCTAAGAATTCGACCGTCTCCGGGGGAGTGCCGTAGCTGGCGCCATGACCCGTCTCCTCGTAGGCGGTAATGAAGATGTTGGTGGTGTAGGGTAGCTCCGCCTTAGATTCAACCAAGTGCTTGGCCACGCCGAGCAGCACCGCCACACTGGCCTTGTCATCTAGGTGGCGTGATTTGACAAAGCCAGAGGCCGTCACCGTAGTCCTAGGGTCAAGGGCGATGTAATCACCCACCCTGATGCCCAGTTTTTCGATATCATCCTTACTCTTGACGACTTCATCCAGGCGCACTTCCATATTGTCCTCGTCGCGCTCCTGTTTGCCGGCCTCGGGTCCATAAACATGGACCGATTGCTTGGTGGTGAGGATTGTGCCGCTGTATTTTTGTCCGCCGGAGGTTATAATGGTACAGTGCTCACCCTCCACCGAATTCATGGTGTAGCCGCCTATTTTGGCGAATTTTAAGCGACCGCTAGCCTTAATCTGCTTGACCATGGCCCCTAGAGTGTCGACATGTCCGCTCAGGGTGCGCTGCTCCTTAGTGTTTTTGCCCGGCAAGGTGGCAATAAGACCACCCTTGCGGAGCAGGCGAGCAGTGAGCCCCAGGCGTTCGAACTCGGCCTGAATGTGCCCTAGTACTTCGTCTGTATAGCCAACCGGGCTGGGGGTGGTGGCTAGGCGCACTAGTTGGTCGACAATGTAGTCTTTGTCTATCGTCGTCGTCATGGTTGTTCCTCCTTGTTAATCAGGTGCCACATATGAATTAGCCACGTGGCCAGCTATTCCTTTCACTACGGCGAGTTTGTCCCAAAAAAATAGCGGAGGTGCGGTATGCAAAACAAAGAACTAGTAATCATCGAAACCGAAAAAGGCAATTTCACTATCGAGCTCTTCCCCGAGGCGGCCCCGGGCACAGTAGAAAATTTCATCAAACTCATTAACGCTAAGTTTTATGATGGGTTGACTTTCCATCGTTGCCTGCCTAATTTCGTCATCCAAGGCGGTTGCCCCGATGGCAGCGGCCGTAGCGGCCCCGGTTATCAAATTAAGTGTGAGACGGCCGGCAACCCCCATAAGCACCTGCGCGGCTCCCTCAGCATGGCTCATGCCGGCAAGGACACCGGCGGCAGCCAGTTCTTCATCGTCAGACAGCCCCAGCCCCACCTCGATGGCAAGCACACCGTCTTTGGGCAAGTAGTTGACAATGTCGACCTAGTCGATGCCATCGAGCAAAATGACCGCATGCTCTGCGTCAGAATGGTTGCTGCGGCGGACAGCTCGAACACACCACAAGAATAAAACCTATGCTTGCCGAAGAGATTCATTCGCGCGGTTATATGTGAAAGACTTTAAAAGTAATGTGATGAAAATATCACATTACTTTTTCGCTTCTGTTCATTATGATACAATGGGGCTAGCCTGCATTGAATAATAAAATTTTATGGAAACTTGCAATGTTAAGGGGGTAGTCCTGAGTGGCAGTTCAATACACGGAGCAAGTATTAAAAATCAGTACCGAGGTCGCCACCGGGTGTCAAGGTTTGCAACCGCCTTTCTGCAGTGCGGAATGTCCCATGCATACGGATGCCATGGGGTATGTTCGCTTAGTGGGCGAGGGCAGACTCGACGATGCGGTGCGTAAGATTAGAGAGAGGGTTTTTTTGCCTGGCACTTTAGGCCGGGTTTGTGCTCATCCCTGTGAAGCCGTTTGTCGGCGAGAATCTGAATTTGGTCAGCCCATTGCCGTTGCCGCCCTGAAACGATATGCCGCCGACAAGGCCGACAAAGAGGAGCTTTGGGACCTTGCCGTCGGCCAGCCCACCGGCAAAAAAGTGGCTATAGTTGGTTCCGGCCCGGCCGGGGCACAAGCCGCCGTCGATTTGCGCAAGGCCGGCCACGCCGTGACCATTTATGAAAAACTGCCCGTAGTGGGTGGCATGCTGCGGGTTGGCATCCCCAATTATCGCCTGCCCGACGCCGTCCTTGATTTTGAATATACCTACCTCACCAAGCTGGGCGTTGAATATAAGATGGGCGTCGAGGTGGGCAAACAGGTTTCGCTAGTTGACCTCAGTTTGAGCTACGATGCGGTGGTGCTAGCCCATGGTGCGCACAAGGGACTGATGCCCAATGTCAATGGGGCAGTATGCGATGGCATCACCAATGCGGTTGACTTCTTGCGCGAATTGGCCATGACGAGCAAGAGCAAGGTGCTGGGAAAAAGGGTCGCCGTCATCGGCGGTGGCGATGTGGCCATCGACTGTGCTCGTTCGGCACTGAGGGCCGGTGCCGAAGAGGTGCAACTCGTAACTTTGGAAAAAGAGAATGAACTGCCGGCCAGCCCGCATGAACAGGAAGGCGCGCGCGAAGAGGGTGTGGTTTTTCGCTGCGGTTGGTGCCTCGAAGAGACTGTGAGCCAGGGTGGGCGCGTCAGCGCGCTCAGGCTCAAAGACTGTCGCTCCGTCAAAGACGAAAACGGGCAGTTTAATCCACGCCTGGGCGACCAAGACACGGAGATTTATTGTGACACCGTTATCTTTGCTACCGGCCAGCGGGTGGAGGACATTTCAGGAGGAGCAATGGCCCAGACCAACGGCGGGCGTTACGTGGTTGATGGCGATACTCTAGCCACCGCCATCCCCGGCGTCTTTGTGGCGGGCGATGCCGCAGGCAGCACCATCGTCATTCAAGCCATGGCCCTCGGGCGTAAGGCGGCGCTCTCGGTTGATAGGTATCTCAAGGGGCAGGATCTGACCGCCGGCAGGGACTTCAAAAGCGAGTATACCTATGAAAGCAAGTTCAAAGTGCCGCTTGAGGCGGGGACGGAAAACATCAAGCGTGTCCATACGCAAGTGCTTAGTGCCGACGAACGCACGAAGACCTTCGCCGAGTGTGACCTCGGTTTTGACGATGAAGACGCCCTGGCCGAAGCCCAGCGCTGCCTGCAGTGTGAGTGCAAAAAGTGTATGATCGAGTGCCTCATGCTCAATGATTTCACTCGCTGCCCGGGGGAACTCTTTGGCACCTTCCTCGGCAAGGGGGATATCGAGCCTATCGTCCCCTATTCCTGCAATATGTGCAACCAATGCACCTTGGTCTGTCCGGAAGAGTACAAGATGGCCGACATTTTTGCCGGCATGCGCAAAGATATGGTCAAGGCCAACCATGGTAAATCCCCCATCAAGGGGCATGGGGCCATTGACATCCACCAAAAGCTGTCCTTCTCCAAGATGTTCACGATTAAGCGAAAGGGGCGTAAGTAATATGGCTCTACGAAGGGGTTTCATGCCTGGTTGCTCTTTGCCTTCTTACAGCCCAGAAAACATATCTAAGACTGTGCAGTATCTAAAGAATACATATCCAGAATTGTCGGTGATACAAAAGTGCTGCGGCAAGCCCACCAAGGCTTTGGGACAGGTGGATTTACTCAAGCAGCGGTTTGGCAGCCTAGTCCAAGACATCAAGGACTGCGAAATCGATGAGATGATCGTAGCTTGCCAAAACTGCCTCAACATGCTCCGCGAATCTAAAGAATTTAAGACAGTTAGTTTGTGGGAAATAATGCCAAAAATCGGTCTGCCCAAAGAGCTCCGGGGCAAGGCCGCCGGGAGCGATGCCGTCATTTCCATTCATGATTCCTGCCCCGTCCGTCAAGAAACGGCCATCCATGATGGCGTGCGCTGGGTGATGCAGGAACTCGGCTACAAAACGGTTGAACCTGATTGCACGCGAGAACGCACCCGTTGCTGCGGTTTCGGGGGCATGATTGTGCCCGCGAACCCCGATTTAGCGAAGCGAGTTATGGAGCGTCGCATCAAGGACATGCCTACCGAACAAATAGTGGTTTACTGTGCTGCTTGTCGTTCCTCCATGCTCATGGGGGGTGGTAAGGCTTGGCATCTCCTTGACCTCCTATGGGGGCCGGTGGTGACTAAGGCTTCGCAACCGCCCGAGAATGTGCTCGCCAGCCCCGTCAAGGCCTGGATCAACCGTTACAAGTCCAAGGTGGTGATAAAGCGCCAAATCACCTAGCTCCAACAAAAGGGACGTGTCTTTTTGTTTGCGACAGATCGAGCCTAGAGTAATATAGAAAGAGGGTGTCCGTTATCAGCGCTGATAAGAAAAAGGCCAAGGGCGGTTTGTTACCAATAGTAGTGGCAGTGTTGGTCCTAGTGGTGGTAGTCTTCGCGGCGGGGCAGCTGGGTCTACTTGATGTGTTGCAAGACGTAGAAGGCCTCAGAGCCTGGATTCAAGGCCTTGGCGTGGTTGGCTACCTCGCCTATGTGCTTTTGTACATCGTAGCGGCAGTCTTTATGTTGCCCGCCTCGGCCATAACTATTGTCGCGGGCATCACCTTTGGTTCGGTGGTCGGGGGTGCTTTGGCTTTGGTCTCAGCCACGGTGGGGGCATCGGTCGCCTTCCTAATCGGCAAGTACATCGCGCGCGACACGATTGTCGCTAAGTTTGGGCAGAACCCCATCTTCAAGCGGATTGAAAATGGAGTGAAGGAGAACGGAACAAGCTTTCTTATCTTGACTAGGCTGGTGCCGGTGTTCCCCTACAATATCCAAAATTACGCCTATGGGGTCACGCCGATGAAACTATCTACTTTCGCGGTGGTTTCCTTGCTGACCATGGCGCCCGGGGCCTTCATCTACGCCTACATGGCCGGAGAAATAGTCACCCATGGCGTAAGCCTTAACCTCTTGTTGCAGTTTGCGGCCGCCGGTTTTATTCTCTTTGGGGTGTCGCTCATCCCTAAGTACATAGCTAAAAAGCAAGGCATCAACATCGGCAAGTAGCTTTGGTCAGCCAAACGAGAAAGCGAAAGAATAAAGGAGAGATCTGAGTGAAGAAATTAGCCGGTCTGGTTTTAGCCCTTACCTTGGTGCTCGGCAGCCTCGTGGCCTACCAACCGTCGCTCGACGCCGCCGCGGTAATCCGCATCTTGATTGATGGTCAACCCATGCAGCTTGATGTCGCGCCGGTCATTCGGGCCGGGCGAGTGCTCGTACCTTTTAGAGCGTTGTTCGAATCCTTCGGTGCTACCGTAGGTTGGGACGCCGCGACCGAAACCGTCACCGGGCAGAGAGGCGACACCACCATTGCCTTGGTCCTCGGGCGCAATGTGGCGACTGTCAACGGTCGCAATGTCACTCTCGATGTAGCCCCCTTTGCCCTCACCGGGCGCACCCTCGTGCCCCTGCGCTTTGTCGCTGAGAATCTTGGTGCCGAAGTGAGCTGGGATGAAGCAGCCCGCACCGTAGTGGTAGTTAGGCCGGTTGCCATTAGAAGAGTACGCATCGAGGGCAATGCCCAAAGCCAGAAACTGGCTGCCTATGCTAACCAAGACGCTTTTATCAGCCCCGCCGAGCTCAATATGTTGCGGGAGCGCAATGAGCGGGACGTAGTGGTCATTGGGGTTTTGAACCCTACCTCGGCCTTAATCCCCCTAAACCCAGCCCGTTCTCCCATTGACGGTACTTTTGCCGTATGGCGTCCGGATTACTCTGGGACCAATGCACCAACTGCGATTGCCCCCGCCGTTTCCGGCATGGCCTTTTCCCGTGAGGTTATGGAGGACCTCCTATCCCGTGCAGGGGCCACGCCCTCGTCCATGATCGTCGTCTACGCCGCCGATGCCCTGCATGATGCTGCACGCTTTATGTGGCAAATCAGGCAGCTCGGACATCGCGATGTCAGGTACCTAGATGGAGGCTTGAATGCCTGGCAGGCCGCACGCTTCCCCACGGGGCGTTTTGCGCGCCTGGCCGAGCAGCCCGTCCTAACCGGCTACCGTGCGCCCAACTTCGACGCCACCCGTGGCAACGCATCGATACAGATGGTCGTCAGTGCGCTACTTAACCCGCGCGAATGGGTGGTTATTGACACCCGCAGTCCCGACGAGTTTGCCGGTCGCTCCACTGCCTCTTCCCGTGGCGCCTTTGGTACCGGCAGGCTTTTAGGCGCGGTCCACATTGACTGGGTCAATGCCAATGCCGCCGACCGGACTCTAAAGACCCGCGAAGAGATGGCCGCGATCTTTGCCGAAACCATTCGCGGCCGTAATGTCATCGTGTTCTGCCAATCCGGTGTTCGTTCTTCGCACACCCTAGTGGTTTTGCGCGATGTGCTCGGGCACCAAAACGTCTTTAACTATGATGGGTCCTGGATCGAATGGTCCTATGTGGCATCTGAAGTGAGTGCCGGACACGTTCCTTCCGGACTGCAAATTCAGGTGCGTACGTTGACCGAGCTTTGGACTGACAATAGGGGCGAAATTAGGTAGTAGCTGAGGGAGGAGAGGCCATGTTAGACACTAAGGCCAGGCGGCACTTACAACCGCTATTTGAGCAACTCGCCGCCACGCTCACTAAGCTAGGCCTAGGGGCAATCGGGGCAACTTTGGTTGCCTTGGGCCTCGGCATAGCGGCAGCGCTAGCGGTTTGGGGAGGGTTTTATCTCGGTGGTGTTGCCCTGCTTTGGTTTTCTGGCCTCTTCGATGTTCTTGATGGCACCATCGCCCGTCTGACAAAATCTTCTAGCGCCATCGGCACCGTCATGGACATAGTTTTCGACAGACTGGTCGAAATCTTGGTCTTGCTGGCTCTGACCATAGCCTATCCCTCGTTGGGGGTAGGCACAGCATTGGTTTTTGCGAGCATCATCCTCTCGATGACCGTGTTCTTGACGGTGGGAGCCGTGGCTGAGAAAACAGGCAATAAGTCTTTTTACTACCAGCCTGGCTTGGTGGAGCGGACGGAGGGCTTTATTATGATCAGCCTTGCCGTGCTGCTGGCCGAGTGGCGGGCCTTGGTCCTAGTGGTTTTTGCCGCGCTGATTTTCTTTACGGCTCTGCAAAGATTTGCCGAGGCGGTAAGGCTGCTCCGGACCAAGAACTGACCGCCCTACCAGTGGGGTTGTAACTTAGCAAAGGCTCCAGCAGGGAAAACGCTGCCCAAGGAAGAAGTGAAGGAAGAAGTGGAGGATGGCCTATGAAAAAACCAATAATATTTTTGGCGGCAGTCTTGTCGGTGGTGCTGTTCACCGCTTGTGCCAGGCCTACGGCGACCGTCGCCCCGAACAATTTTGCCGATGCCTTGCGCACGGCGCGCGGCAAAACCGTGACTTTTTACGGTTGGGGTGGCAGCACCGCGGTCAACAGTTGGTTTGACAATGTGGTTGCCCCCGCCCTCCAAGCCGAGCATGGGATAACCTTGCGCCGTGTGCCCATGAATATCGATGAAATCTTAAACAAGTTGACTACCGAAAAACAAGCCAACAAGCTGCGCGGAGATATCGACGTCATCTGGATAAACGGCGAGAATTTCTATACAGCGAAGACCCAAGGGTTGCTCTACGGTCCCTTCGCCAGCCGCGTAGAAAATTTTACCCGACTAATAGACCCCCAGGCACCGGACACAAACTTTGACTTTGGCGTGCCGATTGAGGGTATGTCCGTACCGCTAGGCAGAGCGCAACTGGTCTTTGTATCTGACACCGCTCGTCTGCCGGTTTTCCCTGCGAGTGCCCAGGCCCTGCTTGCGGCCGCCCGCGCTAACCCCGGTCAATTTACCTACGCCGCCCCTCCGGACTTTACGGGCAGTGCCTTTGTGAGAAACATTATCTACGAAATAGTGGGTTTCGACGCCATCAACAATGCGCCCGCCGAGAAAGAGGCCATTTACAATGTCATCAGGCCGGCGTTAGACTTTTTAAACGAGCTTGAGAAGTACCTTTGGGAGGAGGGGCGAACCTACCCCGCCGATACCCCCACACTCAGTAGGATGTTCGCCGAAGGGCAGCTCCTTTGGACAATGAGCTACACCCCCCTGTACGCGGCGCGAAAAATAGCCAACAACGAGTTTCCGCCTACCGCTCAGACCTTCCTCTTTGAGCGCGGCAACATTGGGAACACCCATTATGTGGCTATGCCCTTTAATGCCCCCGCCAAGGACGCGGCCTTGGTTCTAATCCACCAGTTGATCAGTGTCGCCATGCAGGCCGAGAAGCTAGATGTCAATAATTGGGGCGACCTGCCGGTTCTCGATCTCGCCAGACTTACCGCCGAGGAAAGGACTAGACTCCAAGGAGTGGATAGCGGCAGAGGGGTTCTCCCGGTGGATGAACTTCTCAGGAGGAGACTACCTGAAGTCCATGCAAGAAAAATCGCCATTATTGAAGAGCTGTGGCAAGAACACGTCCTGCGCCGGTAGGCTATACGCTACCTGGCGACCCTACATTTTGGTCGCGCCCCTAGTTACATTTATGGGCCTGACCTTTGTACTGGCGCTGGGAAGCGCTGTCCTGCAGAGTCTGGGTTTCGTTCCCGGAGCGGCGGCCAATGTCTTGACCCTAAGGTTTTACCGCGAGGTGCTGCTGGAGAGCGATTTTTTGACATCGCTCTCCTATACCATTTATATCGCTTTAGTAGCCACACTGCTCTCTAACTTGTTGGGGGTCATGGTGGCATTTGTCATGCTCAGTATGGGCCAGCGACCCAAGTGGCAGAGGCTGTTGTACCAAGTTCCCATTGTCATCCCTCATCTGGTGGTAATAGTACTTGTTTTTCACTTATTTTCGCAAACAGGGGTTGCTTCGCGTTTGGCCTATTGGCTTGGTTGTATTACACACCCTAATCAGTTCCCCCTGCTCGTGTTCGACCGTCTGGGTATAGGCATTGTGCTGGTTTATCTCTACAAACAGGTGCCCTTCGCCACCATGATTGTGGCCGGCACCTTAGAAAATATCAGTGCCCGCTTCAAGGAGGTAGCCTACAACCTCGGCGCGGGTAGGCTCCAGTTGTGCACGCAAATATTGCTACCCTTACTGATGCCAACAATTTTGTCGGTATTCTTAATCACCTTCGCTTTTACCTTTGGGGCTTTCGAAGTACCATTTTTGATCGGCACCCCCGCCTGGAACACGCTCCCCGTAAAAGCGTTTTTTTACTATATGAGGCCGGACTTGACTTATCGAGCTTCATCCATGGTCATCAATGTGCTCATAACTGTTATTTCTTTGGGGTTTGCCATTGCCTACGGCCACATTTTAGCGCTGATCCAGCGACAGACAGAAGGAGGTGAGCGTTAAATGCGTTTTCCTCGCCTGAGAGCCATAATCTTCTACTCGTTTCTGTTCGCCACCAGTGCTCCCGTCTTATCTCTGGTGGTCTTGACGGTGTCGGCGGCATGGAGATATCCCAGCCTCCTGCCGACAGTTTTCAGTTGGCGCTACCTGGTTTCGGTGCTTGCTCAGGATAGACGGACAGCAGAGGCCCTCATTAACAGCACCCTCATCGCGGCGTTGACAACGGCACTGACCTTGTTACTGGCCGTACCGGCAGCTAAAGCCTTGGGCCTGTATCAATTTCGTGGCCGGCAAGCCGTCAAATTATTGGTGCTGCTACCACTCATGGTGCCCGGCATAACCGTCACCATGGGCATGCACCTAACCCTAATTCATCTGGGTTTGGCCGGGAGCATTGCCGGGGTGGTGGTAGTGCACACCGTCTTCACTTTGCCCTATGCGACCAGGGTACTCATCAATGTCTTCGAGCTGGTGGGGGAAAAATATGAAAAGCAGGCCGCCATGCTCGGGGCGTCGCCCCGGATGATCTTAACCGACGTGACTCTCCCCATGATTATGCCCGGGTTGCTTTCGGCGGCGATTATGAGTTTTATTGTTTCCTTTTCACAGTACATCACTACCTTCTTCATCGGGGGAGGGCGCATCTTGACTGTCCCATTATTGCTGGTGCCACATTTGCAAAGTGGGGAAATCCAGGTCGCGGCAGTCTACAGTCTGTTGTTTATCATGAGCACTTTGGCGTCGATTGCGTTGATGGAGGGTATAGTGCGGAAATTCTACAAGGGCGCTTATTTCTTGCAAACCTAGGGCTTGCGCCAACAAAGAGAGAGGTAGCGACGTGGCAAATATCAGGCTTGAACATGTTTACAAGTCTTACGGGGAGCAACAGGTTTTAGCGGATGTGTCCTTGGAGATCGACGACGGGGAGATGTTTGCCCTCCTTGGCCCCTCAGGCAGCGGCAAGACCACGCTTTTGCGCCTTATAGCCGGGCTAGAAGCGCCCAGTGCCGGCAAGGTGATATTTAACAATGCCGATTTTACCCATGTTTCAGCTCAGCGCCGTAAGGCCATTATTGTCTTTCAAGATTATGCCCTCTTCCCCCATCTGACCGTCTGGCAAAACATAGCCTTTGGCCTCCGGGCTGGGGGGGTGCCGCGAGTGGCACTAGAGAGCAAGGTGCACGACATTCTCGGCTTGGTGCATCTTAAAGATCGGCAACACAGCCTGCCCGGAGAGTTGTCAGGGGGGCAAAAACAGCGCGTAGCCTTAGCGCGCGCCTGTGTTTTGGAACCTAGAGTCCTACTCCTTGATGAACCATTTTCCAACTTGGACACCGGGCTTCGGCAAAGCATGCGTGACTTTGTGGCTGCGCTCCAGGAAAGATTGAGGTTTACCTGCATCTTGGTCACTCACGACAAAGAAGAGGCCTTCATGATGTCGCGGCGAGTCGCCGTCATCGTCGATAGCCGCTTGCAGCAGGTTGATACACCGGAGGCAATTTTCACACAGCCCCTCACTAAGAAACTCTCTGATTTTCTCGGTGAAGCTAATTACCTAGACGGTAGAGTGCAAGGAGGGAACTTCTACTGTGCTCTAGGCATCTTTGCCGTCAATGCTCCCGACAGCGCCAATGCCGTAGGCAGGTTCAGGTGGGATCAGTTGGCCTTGACGCGCGAGGCAGGACCGCACCAAGGCAGAGTAGCGGCGAAGTCCTATGCCGGCAAGGCCACCTACTACACGGTAACAATAGAGCGCGGTCACACCCTAAACGTCTTTTCAGCCCGGCATGACTTTTTCGTTGGCGAAGAGATCTTCTTAGAGGTGCTGCCGTCGGCGGTTAATGTTTATTAGGTCCGTGCGCGGGCAACGTGATTGAGTGCCTACATGGGGCCTACATCCTAGTTGCGCTACGGATTTTTGCCTTGGGGCTCAAAACGGGTTATGGTCAAACCAATGTTTCTGATTTGGATCTTGACACTCACACTATAGGTCGCTTTCTGCAGTGCTTCTGTCCAAGTCTTGGCATCCCAGGCCAAAGGGTGCTTAACCCGCACCATTTGGCCTAGGCCAATGGGGTCGCTGCCAAACGAGAATAATTCCTGCAATGATTTCGTAATGCCCTGCTTGATGACCGTGGCAAATATCTCGGCGAGTTTCTCGGCGTTCTCCTCCTTGGTTAGATCAATTTTCCCTTGGTAGTTGATGAGGCTAAGCACTGTTTCTGTTTTTAGATTGAAATGAAATTTGCCGTCAATTACTTGAGTCTGCCACGATGACCTGGTCTTTTCCAAGCGGATGATCAGGCGATTGTTTTCGGGAGTGAAAGGGGTGTTGGGTGGAAGGAGCACCTGCATCAATAAATCGTGCGAGGTTCCTTGGGCAATAGAGAGGTATTGTAGCTCCGTTAGGGTCATGGTGCCGACCATGCGGTCACCTTGCCAGGTCGCTTTACCGACTATTTGGATGTCTTCGAACATTATCCCGCGTCCTCCATCCGCCCCCCTTTGCTCAAGTGGGCGCGGGTCGGTGGTACCGATGGCTGCAAGGAGGGGAGTGCTCGCATCAATGCCGGGGGTGACCACGGAGGAGGTAAAGCGATCTAGGGTAATAGGGGGGGCATCGCGCCTCATCTTGGCGCGGTCCAACATATCCTTGAGGTAGGTGTCGACACTTTGCCCTTCAGGTGGGACCACGGTGAGGAGTTGATGGGCGGTTCCTAGAGCTACCGTCACGTAGCTTTGGATGCGCAGGTTAGGGTGCATAAAGAGGTCGTTTAGCGCTGTCGAGACCCCTTGGCGGGCAGCGTTTTCGCCGAAGACCACCGCTAGTAGTTTCCCAAAAGAATAGATCTGCCCATCGGCATGACCGGCCATGGCCAAGGCCTCCGCGAGGCCCGTGGCCCGGAAACTTTGCACTCGCGTTGGCTGCGTGCGCTGTTCTGCGATAATCGGGGCGACCAAAGTGATCAGGTAGTGGGGCGCATCAGGCATATAGTCTACTCCTACGGCCAAAACGATGTTTCTGTCTTCAACTGGCATTGAATCCCAGCAACCTGTGAGCAACAACGATAGCGCCACTAAGATGAACAATTTAATCTGCCGGTTCATCGCACTTGTCTCCCTTGCGGTTGCGTACCAAAGCCAATATTAAGAACACAAAAATGCTGGTGACAAAGAAAGACAGGTCAAAAATGCCAAAAATATCTGAAATAGCAATGGTTTGATATAGTGGCAGGTCGGTTACGCTATACGCTACAATAAAGAAAAGTCCGCTGAGTCCTGCGGCAACTTTAGGAAACGAAAGCCCATTGGCCAAGCCCTGCACTAGGCGGGTAGCGGTGTACAGTTGGGCGGCCGCAGTTACCACCACCGTTGAAAGCCACGCAAACATCATCAGGCTGTCGATGCGCTCAAAAAGCACCATCTCGATGCCGCGAAGCGCCGCTAACGTTGGCAGGAAGATGAGGCCTAATTTTTCTAGGCCGAAGTACATGATGGTGGTGGCAGTCACAAAAGCGTAGACTATTGCGGTCAGCAGCACAGCTCCAAAGGCTACAGTGCCGGCAGAGGCCTTGCGACGAAGATGAGGATAAACGAACCACAAGAAATCAAAACCAGCATAGCTGTAGGAGGCTGCTAAGGCGCTCTTCAGTAAGTCAGAGGGCGGAGTGTCCCCCACAAGGGGCAAGAGGTGCAAGGTGTTTCCCTTGGTGAAAGGGATGATGATAAATAGAATAAGAGGGATAGACATATAGAAGGCTACCTCTGAAAAGCGAGCGAACCCGCGGACTTTTGCGAGCACCGCCAGTAGTGACAGTGCCAAGACTAAGAGGGCGAAGACATGGGTGGGGGTTCTAGGAAATAAGCGCACCGATAAATACCCGGCGTATAGTTGGGCCGTAAGTAATAAGAAGATGATGGCGCGCAGTAAGTAGGCCATCATCCAGATTCGCCCCAAAATTGGCCCGAGCAAAGTCTTTGGCCATTCCGCCGCATCGCGCGTAGGGAAGTGGCTGGCGACAAGGTGCGCTAGCCAGGTGAGCACCGCGACGATGCATCCAACAAGGAGTATTACCAGCCACGCGCTCCGTCCGGCATCAGCGGCAACTGCGCGCGGCATAGACATTATACCGTTAGCGATGAGAACGCCAGAAATTAGAGTGAAGTACTGCCAGTGCGTGACTCGAGGCTGTCTCGGCATGGCTCACTCATCCTTCTTTCGATGCAAGATAAAGTCACCCAGGCTTTTTTTAGAAAGGGGAGCTATCGGGCGCAAGTAAGGCACCCCAAGCACTTCCAGCGAAGCGATATGGATAAATACCGCGAGCCACACGGCCACCACGCCAACCCCAGAAAGTAGGCTTGCCCCCAGCAATAGCGCATAGCGCAGGATGCGTACCAGGCCAACTACCCTGTAGTCGGGAATGGCAAAGGAACCGATAAAGGAAAGCGCAGCCGTGATTAGCGACAGCGGACTGATCAGCCCGGCTTCAATGACGGCCTGTCCTAGGACGAAACCGCCCACGACACCTATTGTCTGGCCCACCTTGGAGGGCAGCCGAGTGGCTCCTTCCTGCAGTATGTCGACGATGAGGAGCATGCCGAACAGCTCGATGAACGGGGGGAAGGGCACGCCGCTGCGGAAAATGGCCACCGGTATGATCAGGTTGGTGGGTAGAACTTCGTAATTGAAACTGATGAGCACAACATACAACGAGGGCAGGGTGGTGGCAAGGAAAAATGCGATCACCCTGAGGACGCGAATGAGCAAACTGGGGAGTGTACGCTGGTAGTAGTCATCAGCAACTTGAAACAGGTCAGGAAAAGCCGTTGGTAACACCAAGACATCAGGGGAGCCGTCAACTACTAGGGCGACTCTGCCCTCGAGGAGGTTTGCGGTGACCTTGTCGGGGCGCTCGGTGTAAATGGCCTGCGGGAATGGAGAGAGTGTGCTTATTCCGAGCAGGGATTCGAGATAGGAGCTCTCGATGAGCACCTCCACCTCGATGTTCGCTAAACGTTCTCTAACCCCGCGGACAAAAGTGTCCGGCGCAGTTCCTTCAAGATACACGAACATAACGCCGGTGGGGGACTTGGTCCCTAAACGGAATTCCTCTAATTTGAGTTTGGGGGTTTTAAGTTTTTGCCGCAGCAGGGCCAAGTTGACCGTATGCGCTTCCACGAAGGCCTGCTTAGGGCCAAAAATAGAAGTTTCTGTTTCAGACGCGGTCACCGCACGTCCGGGGTTAGACTGAGTGCCAACCGCGAGAATGGTGTTTAGCCCATCCATCAGGATGATGGTCCAGCCGTCGAGCAGCAGTCCTTCGGCCTGCTTTAAATCCGTTGTTTCTTCTAGGTTGGAGGATGAAAGGAATTGTTTAGCCAACAAGGGACGCACTTTTGCTTGCGGCCTCTCGGCCATGCCGATGAAACTGCCGAGCGGGATGAGTACTTCTTCGGCGATTCTGGCAGGGTTAGTCAGGCTCTCTAGGTAGATTACGGCCGCTTTTTTCCCGTCGCCCCCTAATTGCAACTCCCTCACACTAAAATCATGGGCATTGCTAAAGCGCTCCCGCAGATAGGCAAGATTGCCTTGAAAACCGCGTGAGGGGATCGCGTTATGCGTACTGCGTGTAGCATCTTCTGCCATAAAAAAGCTCTTGAGGAGGTCCCACCAGTTGTCCACTCGCTCACTCCCTACATTGGTAGGCTCTCCATTTATAGGTCCAACATGCGTTCTTGCTCGCACCGGCGAAATCATCTCAGCAGGGAATGAGCCAAGGAATTTGCCTAGACAGGGCACGAATATTCGTGTAATATTAGGCCATTATAGTTCGGAAAGGGTGTAGGGCATGGCTACGAAACAAGATGTATTAGCGAGAGTGAAGGAAGACAAGGTGCGGTTTGTTCGCCTCCAATTTACGGACATCCTCGGGGTGAACAAGAATGTAGCCATCTCAGTCGATGAAATCGAAACCGCCCTAGACGGACAATTGATGTTTGATGGGTCTTCCATCGAGGGTTTTGCCCGCATTGAAGAGTCGGACATGCTCCTTAAAGCCGACCCCGCCACCTATGCCGTCTTTCCCTGGACCAAGGATAAGGCGCCGACCGCTCGCCTAATTTGCGATGTGTTGAATCCTGATGGCACCCCCTTTAGTGGCTGCCCGCGGGGCACTTTAAAGAGAGCAGTGGCCGAAGCGCAAGCAATGGGGTATGTCATGCAGGTGGGACCCGAGGCCGAGTTCTTTCTGTTCAAGCGCGACCCTGATGGGGGGCCGACCACTATCACCAATGACCGCGGTGGGTACTTTGATTTGTCCCCAATCGACCGCGGCGAGGATGCTCGTCAGGACATCGTCCTGACCCTGGAGGAGATGGGCTTTCATGTGGAAGCCTCGCATCATGAATGTGCCCCCGGACAGCACGAGATTGATTTTAGGTATACCGATGCCCTAACGGCCGCCGACAACGTCACCACTTTTAAATTGGTGGTGCGCACCGTGGCCATGCAGCATGGGCTGCACGCTACCTTTATGCCCAAGCCCCTTTTTGGCGAGGCGGGCAGCGGCATGCATATAAATCAATCCCTTTTTGTCAATGGTTGCAATGCCTTCTATGACCAACATGCGCCCCATCAGTTGAGCCGCATAGCCATGTCTTACTTAGCGGGGTTAATGCGCCATTGCTTAGAGTTTACGGCCATCACTAACCCGCTCATCAACTCTTACAAGCGCTTGGTGCCGGGGTATGAAGCGCCTGTCTATATCGCTTGGTCAGAGCGCAACCGCAGCCCGCTCATCCGGGTTCCGGCGCGCCGTGGCAATGGCACCCGCCTAGAACTGCGTAGCCCCGATCCTTCTTGCAATCCCTACCTAGCCTTTGCCGTAGCGCTCACAGCCGGATTGCAGGGGATAAAGGATGGGCTCACCCCTCCTTCACCCATGGGTTGCAATATCTATCATTTATGTGAAGAAGACCGCTTGGCCGCAGGGATTACCAGTCTGCCGGGGAGCCTCCAGGAAGCCCTGCACCATTTTTCCCAAAGTGAGTTGATGCGTGGAGCATTAGGCGAGCACATCTTCACCCGTTTCATTGCCGCCAAGAGAGCTGAATGCCGCCTGCATGAAATGGCGGTTCATCCGTGGGAGTTAGAACGGTATTTATCGATTCATTAAGCGTAGAAGGGCCACCGCTAAATGCGGGGGCCCTTCTTGTCTTGTGGCTGGCGGCGGCAGGGAATGAGGGTGGCGAGGCGAATTATTAAGGCTAGAGCAGGAGCAAAGCTAGGGGGGAGCGCGGTGACCTTTACGGAGGATGTCAAGGGAGAGCTGGTGCGCATCATCGATAGTGAGCCTTGCTGTCGTCGGCGCGAATTAGCCGCCATCATTCGTCACGGCGGTATCTTGCAGCTCTCGCGCGCCGGTGGTATGGGGCTTAATATTCATACCCAAAACCCGGCGGTGGCGCGGCTTGTCTTGCAACTCCTGAAGGAACGCCAGCCCGAGGCCAGGGTCTTTATCCGTCGGCGCTCCGCCTTTCGCAAGAACCGCATGTACCTGCTATTTGCCCCGAAGGCCGATAAACTTCTCCTAGAAGTCGGGCTGTGGGACGGCGAAGCCAGCAGTTTCTTTACGCATCTGGACACGCCCGAGAGTGAGTGTTGTAACCGCGCTTACCTAAGGGGAGCGTTTATTATTTCAGGGAGCATGAGTGACCCCCAAAAGGCTAGTTATCACCTCGAGATGGTCTGCGAGTACCAAGAGACTGCGGATTACTTGCGGCAAGTCTTAGAGGACTGTGGCCTCTCGCCGCGCCTCACCCGGCGCAAGGAGCTCTTGGTGGTCTACCTTAAAGAAGGCGAGCAGGTCGTTGACTTTCTTAACTTGATTGGTGCTCATGCCAGCCTGCTTAAGGTGGAAGATGCGCGCGTGCGTAAATCCATGCGCAACCAAGTCAATCGCTTGGTCAATGCCGAAACGGCCAATCTTAATAAGACCATTTCAACGGCTTGGCGGCATATAGAATGCATTAGGTATGTCGACCAAGTGTTGGGCACAAATAATCTCTCGCCGAATTTGCGCCTGACGGCCGAGCTGCGTGCCAAGCATCCCGAGGCCAGTCTGCAGGAGCTCGGCTTGTACTTTAGTCCGCCCCTCAGCAAAGGAGCGGTGAACCATCGTTTGCGCAAAATAGAGGAGCTCGCCAAAGAGTTAGGTTATGGGGGGGTAGCACCAGGGTGAGAGAAGTTCGGGTCAAGGTACAAATCGTCAATGCAGTGCTGCATTTCCGCCCCTTTGCGCGTCTTAGGGAACTAGCGGGCAAGCTGGATGTGGAACTCTTGCTCGGGTACAAGGGAGAGGTACTGCCCATTACGCGCCTGCTCGCCCTTATCGGCTGGGAACTAACCCGTGGAGCCGAAATCGAGGTGGTGGTGCGCTCATCAGTCGACCCATCCTCCGCCCTAGAAACCATAGTTGCTTTTATTCAAGACGGGTTGGGCGAAGCTCAGACCAACATCAACCATGAGTAGAAGATAGAGAGGAGCTCCGCTGTGCGGCCATTGCTTGAGCAAACACCGATTCTCCGCGGCGATATCGTCATGACGGCCAAGCTCAAGCAGGCCATCTTACTCTTGCCCATGACGAATGCCGAACTTGAGAGCTACTTACTAAACCAGGCCGCCGAAAACCCCCTTTTAGAAATAAAAACTATTCCCTGGGAGGGGCGGTTCTGGCCAAGGACGAGCCAAAGTATGGCGGTAGACCCTAGGGATGAACTTCGCACCGAAATTAGATTGAGCGACGCCCCGCCCCTTGTCAAGCGAGCCGCAATCGCGCTTGTGGACTCTTTAGACGACCGCGGATTGTTGCCGTCAATTGACGAAAACCTGGCGCGCGAACTGGGCATTGCCAGGGCGACACTCCGGCTGGGCAAATGGCTGCTACAGGCCTTGGGGCCCCCTGGTTTTGCGGCAGAAAGCTGGTGTGAGAGTTTCCTCCTGCAGATGGCCAATCGCGACTTACTGACCGAGGCCAGAGAAAAAATCATCAGGACTTATTTTGCCGAGGCTAAGCCCAGTGCGGACAGGGTGGCCAGCCTAACCGGCATCTCCAGGAGGGAGGTGCAGGCGGTGCTCGCGGAGCTAAAAACTTGCGATGCCTCGCCTGGGGGCAGGTACGCCTCGTGGCAATATGCCGGTACCGGCTCGGTGTTCCCCGATGTTTGTTTCACCAAAGTGGCAGATGTCTTTCACGCCGAAGTAAAACAACCGCTCATCAACGAGCGGAGGATGGATAGTCTTTATTGTAGGTTGTTAGGCGAGGCCGACCGGAATGCCAAGAAATACCTGCGCGAGTGCTACCAACAGGGGCGCTGGCTCGCGCGGGCGGTAGTACAGAGACGGGATACGCTGCTACGCATCTCGGGTGTCCTGGCTACATGGCAGTCCTCCTTCCTGGAGCACGGGCAGGCATATTTACGGCCCCTCACCATGGCGGAAGTGGCGAGTGAGGTCGGGGTGCATGAATCTACGGTGAGCCGCGCCGTGAGCCACAAGTATGCCCTGACTCCGCGCGGGGTTCTGCCGCTCAAGGACTTCTTCTCTGCTCATGTGCAGGCGCTCCACGGCAGAGTGGCGTCACGGGCCGTACAAGAGAGAATCAGCCAGCTCATCAGTCAAGAAGATAAACTCACCCCCCTGAGCGATGAGGACGTGAAAAAAAGGCTGGCCGCAGAAGGCATCAGCATCGCGCGGCGCACCGTTGCCAAGTACCGCGAGGTACTAAGCATCTTGCCGCGAGGACAAAGAAAGCACTAGATCGCCCCTTTCTCTTGCAAAATGCGGATAGCTGCGGCATCTAGCCCGAGCAACTCTGTCAATATTTCGGCGCTGTGTTGTCCGAGGGTGGGCGCGGGTTCGCGCACTACCAGTTCGGGCGCATCGGATAGCTTGATGGGGGACCCGGCCATGCGCATTTTTCCGGCTAGGGGGTGCACGGCTTCTTCAATCATATTACGGGCGAGCACTTGCGGGTCCTGCAAAACCTTGTCGATGGTATTGATTGGCCCACAGGGCACGCCAATAGATTCGAGAGCGGCAATCCATTCGGCGATGGTTCTCTGCCTGAAGATTACTTCGAGCAATGGCTCTAGCGTCGTCCAGTTTTCGGTACGCGCTCTGTTGTTCCGGTAAAGCGGGTCAGTAACTAAATCCGGCCGATTTACTAGGGTACAGAATTGCCCCCAGAGGTGGTCGTTGCCGATGGCCAGTACCATGTGCCCGTCCAGAGCGGCAACGGCAGTAAAGGGCGTTATCGAAGGGTGGCGATTGCCTAAGCGTTTGGGCACATCCCCGGTGACTTCGTACCGGGTGATAGCGTTCTCGAGCATCGCTACTTGGCAGTCGAGCATGGCCACATCAACCATCTGCCCCAGCCCGGTTATATTGCGCCTGTTGAGCGCGGCCAAGAGGCCGATGGTGCCGAACAAGGCGGCATTGATGTCACCGATGGAAGCTCCAACCCTGGTCGGTAGGCCATCGGGAAAGCCCGTGATGCTCATGATGCCCCCCATGCCCTGCACTACGACATCATAGGCAGCCTTCTGGCGGTAGGGCCCGGTGTTGCCAAAGCCGGATATGGCGGCATAGATGAGCCGGGGGTTAAGAGCCGCGAGCAGGTCATATCCAAGGCCCAGTTTCTCCATGGTGCCGGGGCGGTAGTTCTCCACCACCACATCGGCTTGCCGCACCAATTGCTTAAAAATCTCCTTACCAGCCTCATTTTTGAGGTTGAGGGTCAGGCTTTTTTTGTTGCGGTTGAGGCTCATGAAGTAGGCGCTTTCTTCGCCGACAAATGGTCCGAAGGCCCGGGCATCATCTCCTACCCCGGGAGCTTCAATCTTGATGATTTCTGCGCCCAAATCGCCGAGCATCATGGTGCAGTAAGGCCCGGCTAGCACGCGCGAAAGGTCGAGCACGCGGAGTCCTTCTAAAGGGTATTGCTTCTTCATCATGCCCCTCCATCTATGGTTGCTTCTACTTGGGCGATCTTTCGCGCCAAAGCTTTCTTAAATTCTAGGTTTCCTTGGCGCGCTATCATGATGCGCTGCGCCTCGGGGGAGCCGGCTCCGTGCATGGACTCGGTGCGGTAACCCACTGCGCCGCCGCCCAGAGTGATATTTTCGATGAGCCTGAGAACACGCATGCGGTCTTCGGTACTGATGCCGGAGCGGCCGCGCAGGTACTTATCCACCCAGTGGCCGATTTCGGGGCTTCTCAGGTCCTGCTCCCCGGGCATGGTCACCATCAGCCCCCCTGCCAAGTCCTCGGCCAGACGGGCAATTTCATACGGAAAACGGGTGATGTTTTGCTTGCAGACATTGGCGAGCAACAGGTCCACCAAGTAATTGCCGGCCGCCGTGGGTCGCCCCTCGACCGAGCAGGCTATACCGCAGGCGTAGAGAGTCTCGTTGAGATGAGTCATTTCGATAAGTTTATCCTTAACGTGGCGCGCGTTTATGACTCCGTTGTAGTCGGCGGCTAAAGCAGCGGCGCCAATGAGCACATCGCCCACCCCTACCTTGCAACCGCCATAGCTTTGGCGGTGGTAGCCGGCAAAACGCTCGACTAACATGCCCGCAAACTCATACTCACGGCACATAAAGACTCGCTCCCAAGGCACAAAGACATTGTCGAAAATGACTAAGGCCTCGTGTCCGCCATACTGGGCATTGCCTAAGTCGACGCCCGACTGACATTCTAACTTGCGGGTGTCACAGCTCTGGCGACCGTAGATCATGATGATGCCGGGGCTGTCCGAGGGCACGGCGAAAGATACGGCGTAGTCGCGATCCTCTTGACCTAGGGCCGCGGTTGGCATGACCAAATGTTCGTGGGAGTTGACCGCCCCAGTCTGGTGGGCCTTGGCCCCGCGCACGACTATGCCGGTTTCGCCTTCCTCGACTATCCTCAGGTACAGGTCGCGGTCCTCCTGCGCGTGCGGTGCTAGGGAGCGATCTCCCTTCGGGTCGGTCATCGCACCGTTCACTGTCAGGTCATGCTTTTGCACATACTTTAGGTACTGCACAAACCGCGCGTGGTACTCTGTGCCATACTTGGCGTCTAGCTCAAAGGTGGTTGCGTAGAGCGCATTAAAGGCATCTAAGCCCACACAGCGCTGAAAACAGGCCGCGGTTTTTTGGCCGAGCAAGCGGAGCATCTTCACTTTTTGCAATAGGTCGTCCGTTCCTTGGTGCAAGTGGCAGAAGCGATTTATTTTCTCCCCCGTCAAAGAAGAGGTCGCCGTCATAATACTCTGGTACTCTGCCTGCTCGGCTAATTCATAGGTGGCAGCCACGGAGTTTAGTGAAGGGCGAATGATGGGGTGTTCGACTGGGTTTTCGATCAGCTCTCCCAGAAGGTAAACCTTGAGCCTGAGCTTTTTCATGCTGGCTATATATTCATCCCTCGTCATGAGCGCCACCGGTTCATCCCCCTATTCCTGGTCGAAGCTAGTCACTACCTCGTCCACCAAAGACCCAACATAGGCGACCGCCTCGCGGATGGGCAGGGGACTCTGCATATCCACGCCCGCCATCCTTCCCAGTTCTAACGGTTTCTTGGTGCCACCGGCTTTAAGCACTTCCACCCAAGTCTTGGCAGCCTCAGGTCCCTGCTCGCGAATGGCCTTGGCAACCGCGGTGCCAATCGTGAGCCCCGCAGCGTAGCTATAGGGGTACAGGCCGCGGTAATAGTGGGCCTGGCGCATCCATACACGCCGCGCGCCCTCGTCGATTTGCACCTCACCACCCCAGAACTCCTCGAGAATGGCGCCCTGAACCTCATCTAAAACATTAGCGGTAATCGGCTGGCCTTGTTCGGCCAAGGCATAAGTCCGCCGCTGCAGTTCGCCTTCGATTAAGTGGCGCACAAAGTTGTGGTGGTAGGTCATAAGTAGCTGCATGATGACCCAGCGCCGCATGCGGGTGTCCTTGCTCTGGGAGAGAATATAGTCCGCGACGAGGATCTCATTCATGGTTGAGGGGGCTTCAATAAAAAACATGGTCGGCCTAGTGTTGGCGAGTCGTTGATAGCGCTGTGCCAACACCCCTTGACCGGCGTGCCCCAATTCGTGGGCCAAGGTCAGGGCATTGCGCATACGGTTGGTCCAACTCATGCTGATATAGGGGTGTACGCCGTAAACCGAGTTGCAAAAAGCCCCGGTGCGTTTACCAATATTGTCGGCGCGGTCCACCCAGCGATTTTGCAGGCCGCTCTCCATGATGGCGCTATATTCGGGCCCGAGCACGGCAAGCGCCGCCAGCAGTAGCTCCTTGGCCTCACCATAGGTGGTGGAAGGGCTGAAGGTGGGGTCAAGCGGGACTTCAAGGTCGCAGTAGAACATTTGGTCTAAGCCGAGCACCCGCTTTCGCAGTCTGGCGTACCTACGCATATGCGGCGCCAGCTCGGCCAAGATTACATCATGAATGTTGTGATAGATATCGGCAGTGACTTCCTGGCGGTCGAGCAACATGTGGATGGCACTATCATACCGGCGCAGCCTACCTAAAACCACATTCTTCTTGACCTCGGCCCCCCAAGCCGTGCCATAGGTTTGGTGATAAGATTTAAGGCTCTTAGTAAATTCGTGGTAGGCGTTCCGACCGAGCACAAGGTCGGCATCCCCGTCGTAGCGCGCAAAAGCCATGGGTAAAGGCTCTCCCTTGCTGTTCGTCACCGGTGAAAAGGCCATGTCGGCGGTGCGAGAGCGCTCATAGATATTGACGGGGGTATCTAACACTTCGCTTAAAGCGGCCAGAACCATTTCTGATTCCGGACTTAAAAGGTGGGGTTTGCTCGCTATCCACTTCTCAAGGGTGTATTGGTAGGGCGCGAGAGCAGGCTCGGCGGCGAGGTAGCTTGGTAGGGTACCTTCGGGTAGCGCGAGGGCTTCAGACTGCACAAAACTGGTCTCGGCTTGCATGAAGGCCGACATTGAAGCGGCACGGCTGGCGTTGGCCGTGTGCTGCGGGTTCGTGCCATCGCCAGACTGATTGAGCGAGGCATAGGCCATCACCCTTGCGGCACGAATTTGCAGGGCTTCCAGGGCATCCAGACAGTGCAGCAATTCCTGCGGCCCCTGGTCGAGTTGCCCTTTAAACTTGGTCACTCGAGCAGTATGCTCAGGCAGTGCTGTGAGCGCTGCTTCCCATTCCTCTAGACTCGGAAAAATATCACCGATGTTCCACGTTTGTTCCACTGGAACTTCTTCGCGGGTGAGACGTTTCGCCATGTTCTTGCCTCCTCTTTTATCGATGATGTTAACGCCGTCGCAACGCCCATCACTCCTCGCCGCAGCAACGCACCACCGGTGCGTTGTCCATAATCAGCCGCAACAACCCACACGGGCCAAGGGTTAAAGCAGACGTATCACGGTTGTGTCCCTCGTCACTTTGTGGTACAAAAGATTAACGTCAGTGTTTTTTAGTTTTCGCTGCGGCAAGGCCTTTGTCCTGCCGAGCGAGCGGCGAGGTTGCGGTTGTTGGGCTTTCAGCGCGAGGACTTCAATGTTATAATGTAACAAATTGGCTTAGGCCTAGAGCACAAGGAGGGTACCTATGAAAATAGCCATCAATGGGTTTGGGCGGATCGGACGTCAGGTATTTCGCATAGCTCACCAACGGAGCGACCTAGAGATTGTAGCCATCAACGACTTAGCCGACGCTAAAGGGCTGGCTCACTTACTCAAGTATGACTCTAACTATGGCCGTTTTGACGCGGAGGTCTCCCTTGGCGAGGGCGGCATTGTGGTCGATGGTCGTTTCATCAAGGTGTTTGCCGAGAAAGACCCTCTGCGTTTGCCCTGGGGTGAAATGGCGGTCGATGTGGTCGTAGAGTGTAGCGGTAAATTCAAAGAGCGTGACACCGCCGGCAAACACATCACAGCGGGAGCAAAGAAAGTGCTCATTAGTTCTCCCGCTACCGGCGAAGACCTAACTTTGGTCCTCGGCTGCAACCAGGACAAGTATGATCATGCCAAACACCATATTATTTCGAATGCCTCTTGTACGACCAATGGTCTCGGCCCCATGGCCAAGGTGCTGAGCGATGAATTTGGTATCGTCAAGGGTCTTATGAACACGATCCATGCCTTCACCAACGACCAAAGCATTCTCGATCAGATCCACCCTGATTTGCGTCGCGCCCGCACTGCCAGTCAGTCTATCATCCCCTCCACCACCGGCGCGGCGAAGGCCATAGGGCTCGTTCTGCCGGAGCTCAAGGGCAAACTCAATGGTTTTGCCTTGCGTGTGCCCACCACCACCGTGTCCGTGGTAGATTTGACCGTGGAACTGGCGAGGCCGGCGACCGCCGAGCAGATTAACGCTGCCTTTAGGGCCGCCGCCGATGGACCCATGAAGGGCATCCTCGGAGTTAGCGATGAACCATTAGTTTCGGTTGACTATGTGGGGGACCCTCGTTCCTCCATCATCGACCTAGCCCTAACCATGGTTATCGGCGAGAACATGGCCAAGGTATGCGCTTGGTATGACAATGAATGGGGTTTCTCCTGCCGTATGGTCGATGTATTGTCCCTCATCGCCGACCACTATGCACAGGTATAGTCATGGCTAAACTCAGCATTAAAGATATTGCCGTTGCCGGCAAACGCGTCTTGGTGCGGGTCGACTTTAATGTGCCCTTGGACGAAATGGGGCGGATTACCGACGACACCCGCATTAGGGCGGCGCTGCCGACCATTCTGCACTTGTGCGAGAAAAAGGCGAAGGTCGTTTTGGCGAGCCACTTTGGCCGGCCCAGCGGCAAGCGGGACCTGCGTTACAGTCTGGCCCCGGTCGCAGCTCGCCTCTCGTCGCTACTTGGGCAGGAGGTGCGCCTCCTCCCCGACTGCATTGGTGAGGAGGTGCTGGCTGCCACCCTGCGCTTGGCCGATGGCGAGGTGGTGCTCCTTGAGAATTTGCGCTTTCACGCCCAAGAAGAAAAGAATGACCTTGCTTTTGCGGCCGAGCTAGCCAAGCTTGCCGAGCTCTACGTTAACGACGCTTTCGGGGCCGCCCATCGCGCCCACGCTTCGGTGTCCGGCGTCACGCAGTTTCTCAAACCTGCGGTGGCAGGCCTACTCATGCAAAAGGAACTTGATTTTCTTGGCGGCGTGCTAGAAAATCCGCGGCGCCCCTTCCTTGCCATCTTGGGTGGGGCCAAGGTCTCCGACAAAATAAAGGTCATCGAGCAGCTACTCACTCGCGTCGATAGCCTCATTATCGGGGGCGGCATGGCCAACACCTTCCTTAAGGCCAAGGGGTACGAAATCGGCAAGTCCTTAGTAGAGCCGGAGCGCTTGGAGCTGGCTTCGGAGCTCTTGGATATGGCGGAGAGGGCGCATATCAGCATTTACTTGCCCGAGGACGTAGTGGTCGCCGATGCAATCTCTGATGATTCCGGGACTATTGTCGCGGTAGCGGATATACCGCCGGACAAGATGATTGTGGATATTGGCCCAAGATCCGCTGAGCAATTTGCCAAGGTCGTTCTTGCTGCCCGCTTGGTACTGTGGAATGGCCCCATGGGGGTTTTTGAGAACCCCGCTTTTGCGGTGGGCACCTTCGATGTTGCGGAGGCATTGGCTGGCTCCGGCGCGGTTACGGTTGTAGGTGGGGGCGACAGTGCCGCGGCCGTCGAACAGGCGGGGCTGGCAGAAAAAATGACTCATATCTCCACCGGTGGCGGCGCATCGCTCGAGTTTCTTGAGGGTAAGGTGTTGCCTGGCGTGGCCGCCCTGACCGAAAGGGTTGGCCGAGGTGAATAATTTGGGCCGGCCTTTAATTATCGGCAACTGGAAAATGAACGGCTCGCTCAAAGGGAGCGAAGCACTCATCCGGAGCATCCGGAGTGCACCAGATGCGCAAGGCGAGGTGGATTTGTGCATTTGCCCGCCATTTACCCTGTTATCTCATGTCGGCAGCTTGCTTGCCGCAACCGAGATCAAACTCGGCGCGCAAGATGTGTACCACGAGGACAGCGGCGCTTACACCGGCGAGGTTTCTCTGCCCATGCTTAAAGAATTCGGTTGTCAGTATGTCCTCGTGGGGCACTCGGAGCGGCGGCAGTATTTTGGCGAAAACGATGCCTCTGTCGCTAAAAAAGTGGCGGCCACAGTGAGGCATGGTCTGACCCCAGTGCTCTGCGTAGGGGAGGAACTCGCCACGCGCCGTGCTAATCGGGGCGAAGACTATGTCCTCGCCCAGCTTATGGCGGGGTTGTCCCTCCTTGAGGGAGAGGTCAAAGAAATTGCCATCGCCTATGAGCCGATCTGGGCCATCGGTACAGGGCAGGCTGCAACCCCTTTGCAGGCTTCATCAATGCTCAGGGCAATCTACCAACTGGCACGTAACAAGGTGCCGGCGGGGCAAGTGCGACTGCTCTATGGTGGGAGCGTCACCCCCGAGAATGCGGCTGGTTTCTTGGCAGCGGAGTTTGTTGGCGGAGTTCTCGCTGGCGGGGTGAGCTTAAAGGGCGAAAGCTTCGCCCAAATTGCCAGCCTTGCGGGGAGCAAGACCTATGTATAAGCAAGTCGCTTTAGTAATTCTTGACGGCTGGGGTCTACGTGATGTGGCTCTAGGCAATGCCTTAAAGTGCGTTCCCACACCAAATCTTGACGCCCTTACCCGCGACTACCCTTGGGCGAAACTGGATTGTTCCGGCGAGGCCGTGGGACTCATGCCCGGGCAAATGGGCGACAGTAATGTGGGGCATTTAAACATCGGGGCCGGCCGCATTGTCTACCAGGACCTCGCGCGCATCACCCGGGCCTTGGCGCAAGGGGAACTGAAGCGCAATGCCGTATGGCGAGATTTAGTTACTAAAACCAAGGAAAAGCACGGACGCGTTCATCTTTATGGGCTTTTGTCGCTCGGGGGTGTACATAGCCATACTGACCACCTCAAAGAAATACTTCGCCAATGCTATGACGAAGGACTGACGGTCTTCCTGCACCTGCTACTTGATGGCCGCGACGCGCCACCCACCTCGGGGCAGGCGTGGCTTGCCGAAATAGAGAAGTATGTCGAGGACCTCGGCACGGGGCGCATTGCCACCGTGATGGGCCGTTACTACGGCATGGACCGCGACACTCGTTGGGAGCGCACTGCCCAGGCCTATGAGGCTTTGACTCTAGGGCAGGGGCACGGGGTCGCCCGCTTAAGTCAGGCAGTGCTTCAGCAATATGCAGTGGGAGTGACGGACGAGTTCTTGCCGCCCTTGGTGGTGAGCAGCGAGCAACCGACGGCTGTCTTGCAAGACGGCGACAGTTTGTTATTCTTTAATTTCCGTGCCGACCGCATGCGTCAGATTGTGCAGGCCTTCTGTTACGACAAGGAAGTCGGTTTTACGCGACAGAGTAAGCCAAGCGTAACCATCGCTACTTTCACCAGGTATCATCACGCCTTCCCCTTTCCGCAAATTTTTCAGCCGGACGACCTTGCCGACACACTGGGTGAGGTGGTGAGTCGGGCCGGGCTGAGGCAGATGCGCTTAGCTGAGACCGAGAAATACGCCCATGTGACCTTCTTTTTTAGCGGCGGCAGGGAGGAACCTTTTGTCGGCGAAGACCGCTTGCTCATCCCTTCGCCTCGGGTGGCCACTTACGACCTAGTGCCCGAAATGAGCGCCAAGGCCGTGGCGGAAGCCTTTGCAACGAACTGGACTGTGGGCTATGACTTAGTGGTCATGAACTTTGCCAACCTCGACATGGTGGGACACACCGGCGTGTTCCCCGCCGTATGTCAGGCCGTGGCTACTGTGGATGAGGTTGTTGGCCGAGTAGTGGCGCAAGTATTGGCGAGCGGGGGCGCGCTGTTGCTCACCGCTGACCACGGCAATGCCGAGGAGGTTTTTGCTGAGTCGGGGCAGATACACACCGCCCACACCCTAAACCCAGTTCCCTGCCTCGTAATCACTCCCCAAAATTCTCTCCAGGTTAAGGAGCAGGGCGTGCTGGCGGACATCGCACCGACCGTGCTCGAACTCCTGGGCCTAGCCCAACCGGCAAAAATGACCGGAAAATCACTAATAAAGGAGGCCTGGTGATGAGCACCATCATTGAAATTATTGCCCGCGAGGTTCTAGATTCGCGGGGCAACCCCACTGTGGAGGTAGAAGTAGTACTTGACGATGGCGTGGTTGGTCGGGCCATCGTCCCCTCAGGCGCCTCAACCGGCCAGTTCGAGGCCGTGGAAATCAGAGACGAGGACCCTCTCCGCTACCTCGGCAAGGGCGTTCTCAATGCTGTGGACTTCGTCAACGGCGAAATCGCCGAAGCATTAGAGGGGCTAGATGCCTGTAACCAAGCGGCCATCGACGCCTTGCTCATTGAGCTTGATGGCACAGTCAACAAGGAGCGTCTGGGGGCCAACGCCATCCTCGGCGTGTCTTTGGCGGTGGCGCATGCGGCGGCAGAGTATTGTCATCTGCCCCTCTACCAGTACCTCGGCGGAGTGAGTGCGCGTGTCTTGCCCGTGCCGATGATGAACATTCTTAATGGTGGCAAGCACGCCGACAACGGGGTGGACATTCAGGAGTTTATGGTCATGCCGACGGGGGCACCGAGCTATGCCGAGGGTTTGCGCATGGGCGTCGAGGTCTTCCATAAACTAAAAAGCGTTTTGAAGAAGAAGGGTTACAGCACGGCCGTCGGTGATGAGGGCGGCTTCGCTCCGAAGCTAAGCTCAAACGAAGAGGCCCTCGAGGTCATCATGGAGGCCATCGCTGCGGCGGGCTATGTGCCGGGTCAAGATCTCTACATAGCAATTGATGCTGCCGCCACCGAGTTTTACCAGGATGGCCACTATGTGATGGAAAGAGGGACAAAAAAGTGGACCTCGACTGAGCTTGCGGCGTGGTGGGTGGCTCTCGCCGATAAGTACCCCATTATTTCACTCGAGGACGGCATGGCCGAGGAAGACTGGGCCGGCTGGAAGGACCTCAACGCTCGTCTGGGCAAGAGGGTGCAGATTGTGGGCGACGACCTGCTCGTCACTAATACGGAGCGCATCAGCCGGGCCATCAAGGAGCGGGCCGTCAATGCGGTGCTCATCAAGCTCAATCAAATTGGCACCCTAACGGAGACGCTTGATGCCATCGAGATGGCCAAGCGGGCCGGCTGGACCGCCATTATATCCCATCGCAGCGGCGAAACAGAGGACACCACCATCGCTGATCTGGCGGTTGCAGTTAATGCCGGGCAAATCAAGACGGGCGCCCCTTGCCGCACCGACCGCGTTGCCAAGTACAACCAATTGCTGCGCATTGAGGAGGAGCTTGGCGCCTCGGCCACATACCCTGGCAAAGACGCCTTCTACAATCTGCGTTAGTCTCGGCTTTGGTTGTCAAGCAAGGTGGGCTGTGCTAGAATCAGTTGAGTTTATGTGATGGGGGGGGAGAGCAAGTTGCTCATCGTTCTAAAGATAATACAAGGCCTAATCGCTGTCGGCGTTATCGTCTCGATAGTCATGCAGAGCGGCCGCGCCGCTGGTCTAGGCGCTATAGCTGGTGGGGCGGAAACACTATTTGGGCGTAAGAAGAACATGGATGCATTCTTTAATAAGCTGACCATTGGGCTGGGCATTGCGTTTATGGTGATTTCGTTAACTATCGCCGTAGTGCAATAAGGGTATGAGGGCAGCGCGCAGTCGCGGCTGCCCTTCTTGTAGTTAGGGTTGCAGTTAGAACAGGAGGTAGAGATATGGAAGAGTTGTTACTCTGGTCAGCTCCCGCGGCGGGCGTGCTGGCGCTGTTGTTTGCGTGGTTTTTGGCAGATCAAGTTACGCGCCAAGATGCCGGAAATTCACGCATGAAAGAAATAGCCCAGGCCATTCAAGAGGGTGCGATGGCTTTTTTACGCCGAGAATACAAGAGTTTGGCTATATTTGTTTTGGTATTGTTTATCGCTATTGCCTGGCAAATCAATCTATCCACGGCTGTAGCCTTCCTCTATGGCGCGGTAAGCTCGATGCTTGCCGGATACATTGGCATGACGGTGGCCACGAAAGCCAATGTGCGCACCGCCGCCGCCGCCCAGCATGGGCAGAATAAAGCCCTTTCCGTGGCCTTCTCCGGCGGTGCCGTCATGGGCATGTCGGTGGTCGGACTCGGGTTAATCGGTATCAGCGTTCTCTTTATAGCATTTCGCATCGTGCATGCCGGCATGGTCATCCTTGACCCCTTGGCGCATTGTCCCGCTTGCGCGGCCATTGACGCCAGCCCCACCGGTGCGTTCACCGTGCTACTCTCCATGGTCAATGGTTTTGCCTTGGGCGCGAGCTCCATTGCCCTCTTTGCGCGTGTGGGCGGCGGTATCTACACCAAGGCCGCCGATGTCGGTGCTGACTTAGTAGGTAAAGTCGAAGCGGGCATTCCCGAAGACGACCCGAGAAACCCCGCCGTCATCGCGGACAATGTCGGCGACAATGTCGGTGACGTGGCGGGCATGGGTGCCGATCTCTTTGAATCCTACGTCGGCTCAATAGTTGCGGCTATGGCCATAGGCATCGTCCCCCTAGCGACTAATCCTCTCCGGGACAACCCCTGGCATGCTGTCTTAGTGCCTTTGCTCTTAGCCGGCATTGGCATCATCGCCTCGATCATTGGCTCGCGCTTTGTCACCGCCCGCGAGGGTGTGAATGTGCAACGCGCCCTAAGCAACGGCACCTACGTAGCCGGGGCCCTTACTGTGGCCGGCGCTTTCGCGATGATTCGCTTTCTAAATGTAGATATTGGCGTTTTCTACGCTATGGTGGCCGGCTTGGTCGCTGGCGTGGCCATCGGACAAATCACCGAGTATTACACTTCGGGCGAAAATAAACCCGTACAGAGCATTGCCGCTGCAGCCCAAACCGGCCCGGCGACTACCATTATTACCGGTCTGGCGGTAGGCATGCTCAGCACCGCCGCGCCCATAATCGTCATCGCCATTGCCATCTCTATCTCCGTGTATTTCGCCGGACTCTTGGGCATTGCCATTGCCGCGGTGGGCATGTTGGCCACGACCGGCATGGTGGTGGCGGTAGACGCCTATGGTCCCATCGCCGATAACGCCGGCGGCATAGCTGAAATGGCCGGCCTGGACAAATCTGTGCGCAAAATTACCGACAACCTCGACGCCGTCGGTAACACCACCGCCGCCATCGGCAAGGGTTTTGCCATTGGCTCGGCCGCGCTCACGGCGTTGGCCTTGTTCTCGGCCTATGCCACGGTGGTGCAGCTCACAACCATTAATATTCTATCTTCAGATGTCATTATCGGGTTGTTTTTGGGTGGTATGCTGCCCTTCCTCTTCGCCGCTTTGACCATGCAGGCTGTTGGTCGCGCCGCTTTCCAAATGATTGGCGAAGTGCGCCGTCAGTTTAAAGAGATTCCTGGAATTATGGAGGGCACGGGACGCCCCGACTATGCCCGTTGTGTCGATATCAGCACCTCCGCGGCCCTCAAGGAAATGATCATCCCCGGGTTAATCGCCGTCATTGCCCCGCTGGCCACCGGCCTCTTCCTAGGCAAGGAAGCGCTGGGAGGCTTGCTTGCCGGGTCCTTAGTCACGGGGGTACTGATGGCCATCATGATGGCCAATGCCGGTGGGGCGTGGGACAATGCCAAAAAGTACATCGAGGCCGGTAAGTACGGCGGCAAGGGTACTCCGACTCACCAAGCCGCAGTCGTCGGCGACACCGTGGGCGATCCTTTCAAGGATACCTCCGGCCCTTCGATGAATATCCTCATCAAGCTCATGGCCATTGTAGCCCTCGTTTTCGCTCCTTTATTCGTCTAGACGACCACGGGGACGGTTTCCTATATTAACCACTCATGGGCGGTTGGTAGCGTTGTACTGCTGCCAGCCGCCCTTCTTACTTGAAAGGGGGAGCTTTTGTGGAGCGTAGTGCGGCCCTTGATTTGGTAAAGAGACATGTCAAGAACAAGAATTTGCAAAAGCACATGCTGGCTGTGGAAATGGTCATGGGTGGTTTGGCGGCGCGCTTTGGCGAAGATGTCGCCCTTTGGCGTTTGACTGGGCTGCTGCATGACATCGATTATGACCTAACGGCGGATAAACCCGCGGTCCATAGCCTGATGGGGGCTGAGATGTTGGCGGACTATGGGTTGCCAAGCTCGGTGGTGAACGCCGTGCGGGCCCATAATGAATGGCATGGCCTGCCCCGAGACAGCATGTTAGAGAGGGCCCTGTACTGTAGTGACCCCGTGACCGGGCTCATAGTCGCCGGAGCTCTCATTCACCCTACCAAGAAGCTTGCCGCCATCGATACCGAATTTGTCTTAAACCGTTACCACGAGAAGAGCTTTGCGCGCGGAGCGAACCGTGAGACCATTGCCGCTTGCCGCGAGATCGGTCTTTCTCTCGCCGAGTTTATCTCTCTCGCCCTCACGGCTATGCAGCCGCGGGCGGAAGAGCTAGGGCTATAACCAAAGGGCTGCCCCTGTGCTTGGGGCAGCCCTTCGGTTATACTGAGAGTGAGCGGTCAATTAGCGCTTCTTGCGTTTGACGAGGATGAGACCGGCTCCTAGGGCCACGGTGGCGAGTCCGCCAGCTAAGGCATAGGGGAGCATGCTCGGGGTTTCTTCGGCGGGGACGGCG
>JAGXSS010000076.1 GCA_018334055.1 Peptococcaceae bacterium | reverse complement strand
TAACGCTTATCGAAAGCTGTACATTATCTAAAGTGCCCTCATGAAACCTCGGTGTGAACTGTAAAGATGTCGCATCAGCTTTTCATAATGTATAATCTCCTAACCGAAATCTAAGGAGGTTAACATTGTGGATGAATTATTGCAGAAACTACGCGAACAGGTGGAAACGGCAACGGCGGCGTTAAGAGAAAAAGGGTATGCGGCTAAAACCATTGAGGATTATAGTGGAGTATGGCGTCAGCTCTTGAGGCATGCCGAACGACAATGCATCGGTGACCCCGGGGGACTACTCACTCAATTCGCTATGCTGAAGTACGGTATAAGGGACATCTCCCATCCAGCAGATACCAGGGAGAAATACTACGCCAGATTTCTACTGTGCTTGCAGGATGCGTCCACCAATGCACCATGGATTACGAAGCGATCGTATAAAGCAGCTAGGCAGTTTAGAAGCAGGGGATTTGAGGGAGCGTACGACAACTTTGCTGCCTGGCTTAACGGGAAGCCTCTGAAACAGGCCAGTATTGCCTTAATGATGCAGAGCATCCGAGCGTTCTTGTGTTTTGCGGAGGACCACCAGCTTAATTGCATCTCTGAACTAAGTCAAACAACCGTCCTTCAGTATCTGGAATCCAAATGTCATCTCAGCAAGCCGACGAAAGACAGCATGGTCAATACCATAAGGGAATTTTTTCGGTGTCCTGAAGTGGCCAAGATGATAGGGAAAGACTTGTCGGTTAACCTGAAGTCCAGAAAAACCAGCAGGTATTGTAGGCTCCCGTCATTCTTTAGCACTGAAGAGATAAGACGCACGCTAACTGCCATAGACAGGAATACATTGGAGGGTAAAAAGGACTTCGCCGTGATTCTTATGGCCGTCGACACTGGCTTACGGGTTTCAGATATTATTAATCTTAGGCTCTCAAACCTCAAATGGGACTGCCAAGAGATTGGGATTGTGCAACAGAAAACCGGGCAACCCCTGCGGCTTTGGATGACGGACGCGCTAAAATGGGCACTACTCGATTACATGATGAACTCTCGCCCCAAAGATGCTCCTTATGATCATGTGTTCTTGAGGTCATTAGCCCCATTTCACCCCTATGTTTCAGCCGGCCATTACTACAAACGGCTCAATAAGTACCTTGATTTGGCCGGGGTAGACACGACCGGAAGACGTCACGGAATGCACTCTTTGCGCCACAGCCTCGCTGCAAGGTTAATGGGCGAGAATGTCCCCATAACGATCATATCTGAGGCACTTGGCCACAAATACGCCAATGTAACCATGCAGTATGTTCGCATTGACATCGAAAAGCTGCGACTAGCCGCATTGGAGATAGCCTACAATGCCTGAGCATCGAGCAAGCATGGGCTTTCTGGAGGGCACTTGCACGGAGGTTTGTCTACATTTCCTGAGGTTTAAGCAGGGCCTTGGGCAGAAGTTTGAGGGCTCGTATATTTACTGTCTCAAACACATCTGCCATAAGATGAACCAGGCCATGGGAGACACTCCGATTCTATCGAAGGAATTGGCTTTGAGCATTGCGCAACGCAGAGCCGATGAGGCACAAGGCACGCAACTGAAACGCATACGTATCCTCAGGCAATTGGCCCAGTACATGGTTTCTATGGGTATGCAGGCATACATTATTCCGGAGCATTTCACGCAAAAGTATGTGTATGATTTCCGGCCCTACATATTCAGCCGACAGCAAATTGCCGACATCTTGGATTGCGCCGATCATATGCAATACTCTCCCAGTTCCCCTTATATGCATCTTGTGATGCCAGCAGTTCTTAGAACGTTCTTCGGATGCGGCCTGCGTTCGTCCGAGGCGCGGCATTTGAGGCAATGTGACGTGGATCTGGTCAATGGGATATTAACCATTGAGAAGTCCAAAAACCTGGTGAGCAGGTATGTCCCCATGTCGGCTACCCTTACCGCATATCTAAGGAAATATGAAGACTCAATCGGCCTTATGTTTCAACGCAAGGGTCTGGACACACCCATGTTTCCCTCACCTTCTGGCGGTGTAATTCACGATACTACATTGCGGGATCGGTTTCGCAGCGTTCTAGCACGGGCAGGCTTTTCTGCAGAGGATGGGACCTACCCTCGCTTACATGATATGAGGCACACCTTCATCGTCCACTCCTATGCGCACATGACAGGAGAGCTTGGGCTGGATTTACACACCGCCATGCCGATAATAGCAACATATGTAGGCCATACAAACGTCAAAGATACCGAAAGGTACATACACCTTCCTGTATTTGACCATTCAAACATCACAGTTGCTGGCTCACCAGTGGTCGATGCCTGCGTCCCGAAGGTGACCTTTGATGTCTAAACCTGATTTCGCTGAGTACATCCACGCATACTTTATGAAGTATCTCCCCCTTCACAGAGGATTGAGCCCGCTTACGGTGTCCTCTTACAGTTATTCCCTCATGCTATTCTATGAGTTCTGCAAAAACGAGAAAGGCATCCCTCATAAGAAACTAACACTGGATCGGATAGACAGACCACTGGTCCACGATTACCTGCTCTGGCTGGAATCTCACAGGAACAATTGTCCTGCTACGCGAAACCAACGATTGTCTGCGCTTAAGTCCCTGTTTCAGTACATTCGGTCAGAATCGGTTATTCATACTGCCATATGCTGTGATATCCTGGCCATCCCGGATAAGAAAACACCTACAAGCCCACCTAATTACTTATCTGCACAGGAGATGGGAGCGTTGTTTGCTATGCCTGACCTCGAGTGCAAGCATGGTCGCCGGGATCTTACTCTCTTGCTACTGCTTTACGATTCTGCAGCGCGCGCAGCTGAGCTGATTGAGCTTAAAGCCGAGGATGTTGGCTTTGGCAAAAACCCAACCATAAAGCTGTTTGGGAAAGGTAGCAAAACGAGGGTTGTTCCAATAACAACGAAGACCTCTGAAATGTTACGGGGGTACATAAAAGAAAACAGAATTAGCAAGGGTGAGCAATACCTGTTCACAAACCGAGGCGGCGAAAGGCTGACCACCGTGGGGGTTTCCTACATCCTTAAGAAGTATGTGGCTTGTGCCAAGCATGCGTATCCACACATGTTTGCTGTCCCAATATCCCCCCATTTGTTACGAAGCACCAAAGCAAGCCACTTGATTCAGGGTGGCGCAAACATCTATTACATCCGCGACTTTCTTGGCCACTCGTCAGTAGTAACAACTGAGCGTTACGCAAGAAACAACCCTGAAGTTGTTCGCACTGCAATTGGCAAGGCATCTTCTGATCTCGCAGGCGACACAGATTACTATGAT
>JAGXSS010000075.1 GCA_018334055.1 Peptococcaceae bacterium | reverse complement strand
CTCCCTTAAAGCTCAGCCCCTCCTTATTTTCCAGCGCAAGTTTCAGCGCCGGATCACCGGTGCAGTCAAACATGTCGACAGGCAACCGTTTTCCCAGCAAGGCCAGGCTCTCCAGATCTTCGTTTAAGCTGTCCGGATTAATCAGGAATACTTCCCGGCCCGCTTTGCTATAGACCGCAGCGGAAATCTGCAGGCAGTGAATCCACTCTTTTACCGATACAAGATAAATTTCCGTTCTTTCCAATGTCCAGCCTCCAATCCGGCAGTCAGTCCGGAGCAGCTCTTTTTATCTGAAACAGCCAGCTGATTATACATAAAAACAGGCCGCAAAACGACCAGCCTGGACTTCGGTGTAAGTGGGTGTTTCTTCCCGGCAGCGCGATCCGGCCTGTGGGCAGCGGGGGTGAAAGCGGCAGCCGGGAGGGATATTTACCGGGTCCGGTGTCTCACCCTGGAGCAGGGCTCTTTTTTCCCCGGATTTTCGCCTCGGCGCCGGGATCACCGAGACCAAAGCCCGGGTATAGGGATGAAGCGGATCCTTGATAACCTGGTCGGCGCTGCCCAGCTCCACGATTTTACCTAAATACATAACTGCTATACGGTCGGAGACCATCCAGGCCAAAGAAAGGTCATGGGTGATAAACAGATAACTGATCCCCCGGGCGTCCCGCAGGCCGACCATCAGCTTTAATATTCCGGCCCGGATAGATAGGTCCAGCATGGAAACCGGCTCATCAGCCATGATAAAGCGGGGCTTGAGCACCAAAGACCCGGCAATGGCCAGTCTCTGCCGCTGCCCGCCACTTAGCTCGTGGGGATAACGCAAAAAAAGCTCCCTGGGATTATTTAAACCGGCATCCTCCAGTGCCTCCGTCACACGCTCTTCCTTTTCTTTCAGGCACGCGCAAATGCCGTTTACCTCGAGCGGCTCGGCCACCGTGGAGAAGACAGTCTGGCGCGGGTTGAGCGATTCGTACGGATCCTGAAAAATAATCTGCGCTTCCTGGCGGAATTGCTTCAGCCGCCGCCCTTTAAAAACACGGATATCTTCTCCGTTAAAAAGGATCTCTCCCCCGGTAGGTTCCACCAAGCGTAACAAGGCTTTCCCTGCGGTAGTCTTGCCGCTGCCCGATTCCCCGGCCAGGCAGAGGATCTCTCCGCGCCTGATCTGAAAACCGATTCCGTCCACCGCCCGGACAACCGCCTCTTGTTTGGTGAACAGGGCGTTGAGCAGGTTAAGGCGCGCGGCAAAATGCACCTGTAGATCTTTGACCTCCAGCAAATCAGGCCTGGCTACGATACTTTCCATTGTTGATTCACCTGCTTATTATAAAGGTGGCATGCGCAGTTATGAGCGTCACTTAGCTCGAGCACCTCCGGCTCCTGCTCCCGGCAGTAAGGCAGGGCCTGTGCGCAGCGCTCGTGAAACGAGCAGCCGGGAGGCAGACAGAGCAGATTAGGCGGGCTGCCGGCGATCGAACCAAACCGGTTACGCTCGCCCTCGATATTCGGGAAAGCAGCGATCAGGGCCATGGTATACGGATGCGCCGGCTTTAGAAAAATCGTCTCTGTGGGGCCCGTCTCCACAATACGACCGGCATACATAACCGCCACCTGGTCGCAGGTTTCTCCAACCACGGAAAGATCATGAGTGATCAGGATCATACCCATCTCCCGCTTCCGACGTAGATCTTCCAGCAGCTGCAGCACCTGGGCCTGCACCATTACATCCAGAGCGGTAGTAGGCTCGTCACCGATGACCACTTTGGGGTTGCAGGCCACGGCCATGGCGATCATCACTCGTTGGCGCATTCCGCCGCTGAATTCATGGGGATACTCTTTTACCCGGCCGGCATCGATCTCCACACTTTCAAAAAGAGAACGAGTCTGCTCCCTGGCCTCTTTCTCGGACACCTTGCCGTGAATGCGGATCGCTTCCACAATCTGATCGCCCACCGGACGGACAGGGTTTAAAGCATTCATCGCCCCCTGAAAAATAATCGATATTTCTTTCCACCGGATACGGCGCAGTTCATCTTCCGTAGCCCCGGATATGTCTCTCCCGTCCAACCAAACAGATCCGCTTACCACCCGGGCATTATCGGGCAGCAGCTTGACCAGGGAGAGCGCCGCCGTTGTTTTGCCGGAAGCCGACTCACCGACCAGGCCTAAGGCCTCACCCTTCTTTAGCCTCAGGGATATATTCCGGCAGGCATGAACCGTTCCTCCCTTTAACTGATAACAGGTGGTCAGGCCGGTTACTTCCAGCAGACTCATAAATCCCGCCTCCTTAGCTTGGGATTGAACACTTCATCCAGGGCATATCCGACAAAGGTAAAACTAAGCACTACCAGCACCACAAATATGCCCGGCGGCAGGAGCCACCACCAGGCCATATTGATCACGGCACCCATTTCGTAAGCATAATGCAGCATCATCCCCCAGCTGATGCGGGTGGGATCGCCCATGCCCAGAAAGCTTAAGGTGGTTTCCGAAAGAATGGCAATCGCCGCCACCAATACGGTGTTGGCATAAATCAGTGGAAAAACGTTAGGCAGGATGTGCCGGAGCATGATATGCGTGCCGCCGGCGCCGATCGCCCGTGCTCTCTCCACATAGGGGCGCTCTTTAACGCTTAAAGTCTGGGAGCGGATAATACGGGCGGTGCCTGCCCAGCTGGTGATGCCGATGACAAAGACTATATTGCCCAGGCTGGGTCCCAACAGGGCGGCCATGGCCAGCACCAAGGGTAGCCAGGGGATAACCAAAAAAACATCGGTAAAGCGCATCAGCAAGGCGTCGACAGTTTTACCGTAATAGCCGGAGACGATCCCGATAATCGTACCGATGGTCATGGAAATAGTCGCTGCGGCCACGCCGACCAGCAGCGATACCCGGGTCCCGATAATCAGCCCGGCCAGGATATCCTTGCCCAGGTTATCAGTACCCAGCCAGTAACCCGGAGTAGGCGGATGCAAGGTCTGGGTCACACCATCTACCACAAGGGTAGTTACACTGACCAGATGCGGCCCCAGAAAAGCCAACAGGCCAAAAAAGATCAGGAAAAATAAACCGATCAGCCCCATGGTATTCCGGCGGTAAATCTCCCAGAAGGAGGCCAGGTTCTTCTTAAACAGGACCAGCGCATCTTTATTTACAGCTAAAGACAACATCTTGCTCCTCCTTACGATTTAACCCGGGGATCCAGGTGGCGGTAAATGATATCCGCGCCCAGGTTGGCTAAAATAACGCATATGGTAATAAACAGGAAAAGCCCCTGCAGGACGGGATAATCACGGTCGGTCAGCGCGGAATACATCAAACGACCCAGACCGGGCCAGGAGAAAACCGTCTCAATCTGGATAGCCCCGCCAATAATAAAACCGAGATTAATGGCAATTAAGGTAACCATGGGCAGCATGGCATTAGGCAGGGCATGTCTTCTGAGCAGATCAGTATTGGAGACTCCCTTGGCCCGGGCGGTCAGCATATAATCTTCGTGCATCACTTCCAGCAATGAATTGCGCATGATCAGGGCGTACTCCCCTATCAGGATCAGGGTAAAAGTAACCACAGGCAAAAACAGGTGGCGAAGCTTGGAGAGCAGCTCTGCCCAAAATGTGGGGTACTGCACCCCGGGCATACCCATCCCCCACAAAGGAAATATATTCCAATATACGGCAAAGATCATCAGCATGATAATGCCTACCCAAAAGGTGGGCAT
>JAGXSS010000074.1 GCA_018334055.1 Peptococcaceae bacterium | reverse complement strand
CCGCTATTGATCACCGCATACGTGCTGATAACTACCTTCCGCTTGATGGATGGCCTGCTGGGAGGCATTATCAGAACCGTCGTGGGGCACCCATTGCCGGGGCTGGGGGTGCTCTTAACCATAGGGCTTGTGCTTTTGGCCGGGATGGTTGCTACTAATGTAATCGGGAAGAAGCTCATTACTTTTATGGAGCATTTGCTTAACAGGATTCCCCTGGTTAAGTCTATTTATGGCGCTATCAAGCAAATTATAGATGCCTTTTCTTTGCAGACCAGCAACGCTTTCCAGCGGGTCGCCCTGGTGGAGTATCCTCGCAATGGGATATATGCCGTTGGTTTTGTCACCGGAAACGGAATGGGAGAGGTGCAAGAAAAAACCACTGAAGAGGTAATCAATATATTTGTCCCTACTACGCCCAATCCCACCTCCGGAATGCTGGTCTTAGTTCCCAAAAAAGATGTGATTTTTTTGGAGATGACTGTAGAAGACGGGCTCAAACTGATTATTTCCGGAGGCGTGGTGACTCCCAAATATAATGGTCAGTCAAATTGCAGTGTTTCTCCGCAAAAGGTTATAGATGGCCACCCGCTCTAATACCCCTGCCCAACACTCAATCTCGTGATCGTGGGATGACGATTGTTGTGTCTTGCCCGATGTAGCCCGTCCCGTTTATTGTTTGCGATTGAGTGCTGGGCAGTTGAATGGTTAAAGACTAAAAGGAGTTGAAGTTCAAATTGGACCCTGATTTATGGCATCAAATGGCGTTGATTTTATTCCTGATTATTCCAAACGCCTTTTTTGCCGCTTCCGAGATCGCCATGGTATCGTTAAGGCGGACCCGGATCAGACAATTAGTGGATGACGGCAACAAAGCAGCGATAATTGTTGACCGGTGGCTCAAAGACCCCAGCCGATTCCTGGCGACTATCCAGATCGGCATTACCCTGACTGGGTTCTTGGCCAGCGCCGCTGCGGCGGTAACCCTATCGGACAACTTGGCCAGGTTGCTGGAGAATATTCCGGTGCTCTTCATTGCCCGGTCCAGTGAGGTAATCGCGGTTTTGCTTGTCACATTGATCATTTCGTACATTACCCTGGTCCTTGGCGAATTAGTCCCTAAAAGACTGGCCCTGCAAAAGGCGGAGCGGATTGCGCTTTTCTCGGCCAAGCCTATCGAATTGCTATCTAAAGCAGTTTACCCTTTTGCCCGGCTGCTGGCAGTATCCACCAATGTGCTGGTGCGTTTATTAGGAGGAACAGCCCATAATCAGGAATCCGAAATAACCGAAGATGAACTGCGCCTGATGGTGGCGGAACAGGTTTCCCTGGAGAAAGAAGAAAAGCAGATGATTGACGGCATTTTCGAATTCGGGGATAGCATCGCCAGGGAAATCATGACCCCTCGGATTGATATTATTGGGGTTGAAGGAGGCAGATCCATAGTTGAAACGGTTCACTTGATGATCGAGACAGGTTTTTCACGCCTGCCTGTTTACCGTGAAAACCTCGATCATATCATCGGGCAGGTGTATCTGAAAGATTTACTGGCAGTACAGTTAGCGGGTAAAGAACGGGAAACAATCAGTTCCCATACCCGGGCGATCAACTTAATTCCCGGGCGGAAAAACCTTTCGGAACTTTTAAAGGAAATGAGAAAAAATAACCAGCATATGGTGATTGTTTCTGATGAATACGGAGGGACGGCCGGACTGGTCACCATTGAGGATCTGCTGGAAGAAATTGTTGGTGAAATCAGGGATGAAGAAGATATTGAGCACGATCCGGTAGAATACTTGGGCGAAGAGGAATATTTGGTAGAAGCCAGGTTAAGCGTGGAAGAGGTTAACATTGCCCTGAATGCAGGCCTTCCTGTGGCAGATGCATACGAAACCGTAGGGGGCATGGTGTTGAAGGAACTGGGAAAAATCCCTGAACATGGTGAACAACTGGTACTCTCCGGCATGCTGATCACCGTAGAAAAAATGGAGCGAAACCGAATTGTCCAGCTGAGGGTTAAGAAGCGGCTTAGCAAGGTAACACCTGCGGCTAGCTAGCCTCTTTTTTTAACATGAATTTGATCACTTCGGAGACAATAAGGCCGGGGCTGAGATAGGTTGAAGGAGAGATATGCCAATGGTTGCCGCCTGGGAATGGGGATTGCTCATGATCTTGTTGCTGTTGTCCGCTTTTTTCTCTGGTTCGGAGACTTCGCTGATGTCTTTAAACCGGCTGCGGGTGCGTCATCTGGTGGAGACGGGTGTGCCAGGCGCCAAGCTGGTCGAAAGGTTATTGGCCCATCCCAACAGGTTGTTGTCTACCATTCTGGTGGGAAACAACATAGTTAATATCAGCGTTTCCGCATTGGGTACTTCCATTGCCTTGCGCATCTTTGGGCAAGCCGGGATTGGCATAGCAATAGCGATACTGACAGTCCTGGTGCTGATTGTAGGTGAGATCACTCCAAAGACCTACGCCGCAGCCAATAATGGAGAGAGGCTTGCCTTGCGGGTTGCCCGGCCAATAAGTTGGCTGCAAACTGTCTTATCTCCGGTAATAAAGCTTCTTGCGGCTACCGCAAGTTTTATTATCCGGCTGTTGGGCGGCAAAACGAACCCGGATCGGGCCTTAATTACCGAAGAAGAGATCAGAACTATGGTAAATCTGGGAGAAGGCCAGGGTGCCATTGAACCTCAAGAACGAGAAATGATCACCAGTGTTTTTGAGCTTAACGACACCCTGGTGCGAGAAGTGATGGTGCCCCGTATTGATGTAGTGGCGGTATCTGTCGACACGGGCTTAAATAAGGCATGGGAGATTGTGGTGAAAACCGGTCATTCCCGGTTGCCGGTTTATCAGCACAGCTTGGACCGCATTGTCGGCATCCTGTATGCTAAAGATTTGATGAAAGACTGGCATAATCTGGAGAAAAATAGCACCAGAAACATCATGCGCGAACCCTTCTTTGTCCCTGAAACAAAGCGGGTTAGTGAACTATTAAGAGAGCTCAGGCGCGAAAGGATTCACATTGCTGTTGTGCTTGATGAATATGGGGGTA
>JAGXSS010000073.1 GCA_018334055.1 Peptococcaceae bacterium | reverse complement strand
TATCGGGGGGATTTTCTCTAATGATGCAGGACAAGAACCTAAACTGTAAAGACTGCGGAGTCGAATTTGCGTTCACTACTCGTGAGCAGGAATTTTACGCAGAGCGTGGCTTCCAGAACGAGCCCAGCCGTTGCAAGACCTGTCGTGACAGCCGCAAGCGCAATGATGGTGGTAGTGCCGCTCCTATGGGCAACCGTGAGCTTCACAGCGTTTCATGCGACGAGTGCGGTGCACACACTCAGGTACCTTTCAAGCCGACCGCTGGTCGTCCGGTCTACTGCCGCGATTGCTTCTCCAGCAAGAGAAGATAAGCAATTTAGGAGCAACCTGCATTTCAGGTTGCTTTTTCTTTTGTCGCGAAAACACTTGAAACGCTTGTGAGGGGGGTAAGAAGCATTTCAATCAGTAGCGCCTTGCTGCGAAAATTACCGCTCTTTAGTGAACTGCCACTTGAGGACCTGCAATTTGTCAGCTCCATCGTACGCACTAGATGCGTTAACGAAGGGGAGCTACTCTTTGCGGAAGCCGAACCCGGGCTTGGGGTATGGTTTGTGTTGGAGGGAGCCGTCAGATTGGTCAAGACAGACCCTCTCGGGCGGGAACAGCTCCTGAAAGTTGTCATGCCGCAAGAGTTTTTTGCCGAGGTAGTTCTTTTTGATGGCGGCAGTTACCCTGCTACCGCCATTGCCGCCATGGAGGGCAGCGTGGCCATAATCTACAATGCCGACGCTCTTCTGCTCGTCCAGAGCCACCCCACGCTTGCCTGGCACTTTCTGCGCGTGCTGAGCGCCAGGTTGCGCTTGGCGCAGGAGCGCAACCGCATTTTGAGCGCCGGGGCGGCCAGCGCAAAAGTCGCCGCCACCTTGCTGTTGCTCAGTCAGGAACAGGGCCAAGACAGCATCCCGCTCGGGCAGCAGGACATAGCCGATATGGCGGGGTTGGCGCGCGAGACGGTTAGCCGCGTGCTGGTGTCGTTTGCCAAGAAGGGTCTTATCAGCTTGAGACGTAAAAATATCACGCTTGTCGAGAAAAAGCAGCTCGCCTTCTATGCCCTCGAGCAGTAATTAGGCCTGGCCATAGTATAACCGCCAAAGCTCCGCATATTTTTCGGCGTGCCGACGCAAACCCTCGACCGCCTCATCGTCGAGGGTTTTGACTACCTTGGCGGGGAGGCCTACCGCCAGCGAGCGCGGGGGAATGACCATGCCCTCCTTGACGACCGCGCCGGCGCCGATAATGCTGCCCGCGCCGACCACCGCGCCATCGAGCACCACGGCCTTCATGCCGATGAGCACCCCGTCCTCGATGGTGCACCCATGCAGAACCGCGCCATGACCGACCGTGACAAAGTTACCGATTGTAAGCGGTAGGTCCGCCGCCACGTGGAGCACCGCGCACTCTTGCACGCTGGTCGTTATACCGATACTGATGGCGTTGATATCGCCGCGCAGGACAGCATTAAACCAAATACTGGAGTTCTCTCCTACGGTGACCCGCCCCATCACTTCCGCGCTGTCGGCGACAAAGGTGTTGGGGTGGATGATGGGTGTGCCGGATTTAAGTTGGCGTATCATAACTGGCCCCCTCAAATAATATATCAAGACATTTTACCACAGGGTCTGGTAATCGCCAAAATAATGTTCCGTTGACGAAGGGATTATGCGGTCCGGCAGAGAAAAATGTGACGGAGTACACCAACAAAAAAGGAGAGATTGCGCATGCCTAATAAAGAGCTGCTGCTCATTCCGGGTCCGACTCCGGTGACGGACGAAATTTATGATGCCCTCTCGTCGGAGACCTATGCCCACACCGACCCCCGCGTCGTCGCCTGTACGCTAGACAGCCTGGCCATGACCAGGCAGATGTTTAACACCGACGGGGAAGTATTTCTCATTGCCGGTTCGGGCACTCTCGCCATGGAGATAGCCATAGTGAATACCGTGGCCCCCGGCGAGCGCATCCTCGTGCTCAGCCAAGGCTTTTTTGGCGACCGCTTTATCAAGCTGGCCGAGAGTTTTGGCATCTTGGTCGATGTAGTGGCCAGCGAGTGGGGAAAGAGAGTGTGCCCCGCTACGGTGCGCTCCAAGCTAGAGAGTGCCAAGTACAAGGCCGTGACCATCACCCATGTCGACACTTCCACCGGTGTCCTCGCCGACCTCGACACCCTCGTACCGCTCTGCAAGAGCTTTGGTGCCTTGGTCATACTTGATGGTGTCTGCGCCACCGCCGCCGCCCCGGAAGACATGGGTCATGACTATGGGCAGGGAGCGCGCCTTGATGTCGTCCTGACCGGCTCCCAAAAGGCCATCGGCGTGCCCCCCGGGCTGGCCATCATCGCTTTTGGGCTCGAGGCCCTGGCAGCTAGGGCCGCCCTAGGCAAGGTCGGCGCCTACTATGCCGACATTTACAACTGGTTGCCCATCATGAAGGACCCCGGTAAGTACTTCGCCACACCCGCTGTTAACATGCTCTATGCTTACCGCAAGGCGCTCCAGATTATCCACGCCGAAGGCCTAGGCGCGCGCTACGCACGTCATAGCAAGGTGGCGAAGGCCGTGCGCGAAGCCCTCCGGATGTTCGGCTTGGTGCCCTTAGCAGACGAAGAGTTAGCCGCACCCACCTTGAGCTGCCTGCTCTATCCGGCTGGAGTTGACGATTTGACCTTCCGCAAGAGCCTCGCCGCCAAGGGGGTAGTGGTGGCAGGGTCTTTGGCCAGTCTGGCCGGCAAGGCTTTCCGCTTGGGGCATATGGGCAATGTAGAAGTCGCGGAATTGCGGCGCGCCATAGCCCTAATCGGCGAGACCATGGGCGAGCAGGTAGTTGGTCTTAATGTCACCGCTGCCTTAGCCGCCTTCGACGCCCAAGCCCAACGGTAAGGGGTGAGCGCCATGCTCGAGGGAGTATTCGCGCCCATACCCACCCCCTTCGTGGGCGGCGTCATCGCCTGGGATGAACTACAAGAAAATATATATAAATGGAGCCAGACCCCGTTGGCGGGACTGGTGGTGCTTGGCTCTAACGGCGAGTTCCCCCTCTTAAAGGCCGAAGAAAAGATTGCCTTAGTGCAAAAGGTGCGTGAATGGCTGCCTCGTGAGAAGAAGGTCATTGCCGGCACCGGCTGTGAGGGGACAGAGGAGGCCGTTGAGCTGTGCCGAGAGTACGCGCGGGCCGGCGCAGACTGTGCGCTGGTGCTCAATCCCCATTTCTATAAAGAATCCTATGGAGATAGAGCCCAGTTGGCCTTCTACCTCAGCATTGCGGAGTGCTCGCCCCTGCCGCTCGTGCTCTATAATATGCCCCGCAACACCGGGCTGAACCTCTCGGCTGATTTGGTTATTGCGCTTTCCCGGCACGAAAACATAGTGGGCATCAAGGACAGTTCCGGCAATGTGGTGCAGATGGCCGAAATTTGCCAAGCCGCTCGGGCAGGTTTTACCGTCATGGCCGGCTCGGCGAGCTTCCTCCTGCCCGCCCTTGCGGTGGGTGCGGTGGGTGGGACCATGGCCCTAGCCAATATCATGCCCGCGGAGTGTGGTGCCGTCTTAGAGCACTTTGCTGCCGGGCGCCTGGCCGAGGCTCGCACCCTGCAGTGGCGCTTACTTGCGCCTAATGCCGCGGTTACCACGCGCTGGGGTGTGGCGGGTCTTAAAGCCGCCCTTGACTACCTTGGCTACTATGGCGGCGAACCGCGCCCTCCCCACCTACCCCTTTTGCCCCCCGAGCGCGAAAAACTCATCGCCGTGCTGAAAGCCGCAGGCCTCTAAACCTTTTCCCAACCAACCATCTTTCTCCGCAGAGAGGAATCAAATAGGTGTCAAACAGACCGGAGGGAACCCTCCGGTCTTATTTTGTGACAATTCGTCTGAATATTAATTGTGTTAAAAATAATAGTTGTAAGCAGATGTTTCGCGGCAGGAACAAGCCACTCAGTGCCGAACAAAAAAATCAAGGAAGGGAGAGTGCCATGAAAAAATACATAAGTATCTTGGTCGCCACTGTTGTCATAGTAACCGCTTGCTTGGCCGGCTTCTCGGTTCAAGCCACCGCCGCGCCCATCCGCGTAACCATCAATGGGCGGCCCATCACTACCGAAGTTCCTCCCGTAGTCCAAAACGGCCGCACCTTAGTACCCTTCCGGGCCATCTTTGAAGCGCTGGGCGCCGAGGTGGACTGGAACGAGCGCACTAATACGGTGGCTGGCTACCGCGGGCCTAGTTTTGTGCTTCTAGAACCCGGCTCCACCCGGGCCTTTATTACCGGGCGGGAAATTAGGCTGGATGTGGGACCGCTCATCGTCGCCGGCCGCACCATGGTTCCCCTGCGCTTTGTGGCCGAGAGCTTAGGCGCGCAAGTGGAGTGGGTGGAAGCGACGCGCACCGTGACCATCGTCGACGCGCCCTACCCTGCGGCTCCCACTGTGGGCCGGACTGGCGGTGAGTTTAGGTCGCTTTACTCCGGAGAGCTAACAACGCTCAACTATCTCACTTCTGGCACCTTTGCCGTACACACCCTAGCGGCCAACATCATCGATGGCCTGGTGGAATTTGACTCCTTCGGCGTCCTGCACCCTTCGCTCGCCAAGCATTGGACCATCTCCCCCGACGGCCTAGTCTACACCTTCACCCTCCGGCAGGGAGTGCCCTGGTTGACTTGGGACGGCCGAGAATATGCCGAGGTGGTGGCGCAGGACTTTGTCGACTCGGCGCGCTATGTGCTCACCCGAGCCAATGCTTCGGCCACCGCCAACATCCTCTTTCGATTTGTTCGCGGTGGGGAAGAGTTCTTTAACGGCACCACCACCGATTTTGCCACCGTCGGCGTCCGGGCGCTCGACCGCTACACCGTGCAGTACACTTTGCGGTCTCCCGCTTCGTTTTTCTTGTCGGCTCTGACCTATGTCTGCTTCTTCCCGGTGAATGGCGCCTTCTTGGCCGAGACCGGGGCGCGCTTTGCCACCGACCACCTCACCATTTTGAATAACGGCGCCTACATACTCAGGGCCCATGTGCCCCAAAATCGCCGCGAATTGGTGAAGAACACCCGCTATTGGGACCGCGACAATGTGCACATTGACCGCTTGTTCTTCCAGTTTAATCGCGAAGCTGCCGCTCTGGCCCCCGAGATGTTTGTGCGGGGTGAGATTTCTAGCGCTTCCATCCCCACCGCCATCATCGACGGTTGGCGCCTTGACCCCGTGCGCCGCGAACTGCTTCGCCCGGCTCCGGTCGGTGCGTTTGCCTTCTGGCATGCCTTTAACTTCAGCCCACGTATGGCCCCGCAATTTGAGCCGGAAAATTGGCGTCGGGCGGTGATGAACCTCAATTTCCGCAAAGCCATCTTCCACGGGCTTGACCGCGTGGCGGCCATGCTCACCTTTGACCCCTACGACCCGCTGCGGCAGATAAGCAACACCATCACCCCCGTCAACTTTGCCAGTGTCGATGGCATAGACTACACCAACCTGCCGGCCTTGCAGCCCATCGTGCGGATGCAGGTCTTTGATCGGGCCCTAGCTCTCACTCACCGCAACCGCGCCATGACCGAACTGCGCGCGGCGGGTGTAACCTTCCCCATCAGGGTAAAGATGCCCTTTAATACCGGTTCGCCCGACTGGACCAATCGCGCCCAGGTCATCGAACAGCAGCTCGAGAGCCTGTTTGGTCGCGAATTTATCGATGTCATGCCAGTGGGCTACCCTCCGACTGGTTTCCTTGATGCCACGCGGCGCCCCGGCAACTATGCCATCCAAGAAGTGAACTGGGGACCGGACTTTCTCGACCCTGAGGCCTACACCCAGCCCTTTGAGGCGGGGCACCTTACTTACAGCGACATCGCTTTGGCCAGTGCCAACTACCAAAGACTGCTCAATGCGGCCAAGGCCGAGGTGAGAAATATCAGGCGGCGCTTCGAGCTCTTTGCCGAAGCGGAAGCCTACCTGATACAAAATGCCTTAGTCATGCCCTACCGCGTGGGCGGCGGCGGCTATGTGGCTTCGCGCCTCCATCCCTTCCAAGGCTCGTACGCGGCCGCCGGACCAGCGGTCGGTAAATTTAAGTTTCAAAGGTTGTTAGACCGCGCGATGAACGTCGAGCAGTTTAATGAGGCCCAGACGATCTGGGCGCGTGATCGCGTTATCGCCCTCCGGAAGGCCGGACAGTAACAACAGGGAGCGAGGGATTTATATTCGTAGCCATATCGGCGCCCTGCCGACCTATATCCTCAAAAAGTCGCTGGGCGCCCTCATTACCGTCTTTTTCGTCATCACTGTGGTCTTCTTGCTCATGCGGCTCATGCCCATCGAAGGCTATTTTGGCGATGATTTCGATCGCCTAGCACCGGTGCAGCGCGAGGCCATATTGCAGAAGATGGGCCTACTGGACCCTTGGTACATCCAGCTCTCTAATTTTTACCAAGACCTCGCCCGCGGGGACCTCGGGACCTCCATCATTTTTCGACCTAATGTGCCGGTGGCAGAGATTATCGCCCCCAAAGTTCCCTATTCGCTCAAATTTGGCCTGGCAGCGATGGCATTGTCTTTGTCGCTGGGCCTTCTTCTTGGCATCTTCCAAGCGCGGGAGAAGGGCAAGTGGCCGGACGCCCTAGGTACTTCCTACGTCATCTTTATTAACGCCGTGCCCGCCGCCGTGTATTTCTTGTTCATCCAGCTCTACTTGACCCAGCTCAGTGGGCTGCCCATACTCTACTCGTCCGCGCGTCCCCTGAGTTGGATACTGCCGGCAGTGAGTATGTCGCTGGGGGGCATTGCGGGCTATGCCATGTGGATACGCCGCTTCATGGTGGATGAACTAAACAAGGACTACATTAAGCTGGCCCGTGCCAAGGGCCTGTCCAACACCCGGGTCATGTTTTCCCATGTATTGCGCAACGCCTTCGTGCCCATGGTGCAACACCTGCCGACCACCCTCCTGATGACCATCGCCGGCTCAATCTTTATCGAGTCGCTGTACTCCATCCCCGGCATGGGTGGACTTTTGATTGACGCTATTTCGCGGCAGGATAACCCCTTAGTGCAGGCCTTGGTGCTCATTTATTCAACCATCGGTGTTTTTGGGCTCTTCATCGGCGATATACTCATGGCCATCACCGACCCGCGCATTAAACTAGAGAAAGCAGGGGGGGCTAGGTAGATGGAAGAACAAGCCCTCTTTGTTTTAGCCGAGCGCGATGTGGCGGATGCCGAGAGAAGCGGCTACTCAGATTACTCCTACTGGGGCTCGACCATCCGGGTTTTCATGAAGAATTATGCCGCGGTGTTCTGCCTGGGGTTACTGATTGTGCTCCTCGTCTTTATCATGGTGCAGCCCTACCTGCCGGCGCAGCGGGACCCCAATGAAATCCACCTCAGCCAAGAGACCTTTAGGCAACTGCGCAATGTGCGACCGGGGGCAGAGTTTTGGTTTGGCACTAACTCCATCGGGCAGGATTTATGGGCGCGCATCTGGAGCGGTACGCGGACATCGCTTGGCATAGGCATTGCCGTGGCTAGCTGGAATGTGCTCATCGGCATCATTGTCGGCACCCTCTGGGGGTATGTTCGTAAGTTAGAGCGCGTGCTTACCGAGGTATACAATGTGCTGGACAATATCCCGAGTACCATTATCATGACCCTCATCGCCTATATGTTGCGCCCAAGCATCAGCACCATGGTTATCGCCATGGGTGTGACGGGCTGGGTGCCGGTGTCGCGGTTCATTCGCACCCAGGTCATCATCATTCGCGACCGCGAGTACAACCTGGCGTCGCGCTGCCTGGGCACACCAACCGGGCGCATTATCACGCGCAATATTTTGCCCTACTTGGTTTCGGTCATCATGCTCCGTTTCGCCTTGGCCATTCCGGGCGCAATAGCTTCGGAGGTCTTTTTAACTTACATTGGGCTGGGGCTGCCGCTCCACATACCATCGCTGGGCAACCTCATCAACGAAGGCCGCCAGCTGATGATGATCCCCGTCATGCGCTACCAGCTCATCTTCCCCTCCGTGGTCGTGTCCCTCATCACCATATCTTTCTATGTTATGGGTAATGCCTTCTCCGATGCGGCAGACCCCAGAAACCATGTCTAGGGGGTGCCGTATGGAACAACCGCTACTTTCTGTTTCGGACCTGTATATAAAGTTTAGCCTGCGCGGGCGCGTCCTCACGGCCATTCGCGGTGCTTCGCTTGACCTCTATGCCGGAGAGACCCTCGCCATTGTGGGTGAATCCGGTTCAGGCAAGACAGTGTTGACCAAGTCCTTTGTCGGCATGCTCGATGCCAATGGCTGGGTGGACGCCGGCTTCATCCGTTTCGCGGGGCAGGACCTCGCCAAGTACCGGGGGGACGGGCAGTGGAGGACCATTCGTGGTAAAAAAATAGCCATGGTCTTTCAAGACCCCATGACGGCGCTCAACCCCTTGCGCACGGTGGGGCTCCAGATTAAAGAGACGGTGGAGCTCCACACCCCCCTGCGCGGCATGGCGGCCAAGAACAGAGCCATCGAGCTTCTCGCCCAGGTGGGCATCGCCCAGCCCGAGCAGCGCTACCACCAGTACCCCCATGAGTTCTCGGGGGGGATGCGCCAGAGGGTGGTCATCGCCATCGCCATGAGTTGCAGCCCGCAAATCTTAATATGTGACGAGCCCACCACCGCCCTCGATGTTACTATCCAAGCGCAAATCCTCGACCTCATTCGCCAGCTGCAGGCCGAGTACAACTTGACCGTCATCTATATCACCCACGACCTCGGGGTGGTCGCTAATGTCGCGAGCAGGGTAGCTGTCATGTACGCAGGCGAAATCGTCGAGTGTGGCCAAAGCCGCGAGATTTTCTACAATGCGCAGCACCCCTACACCTGGGCTTTACTATCTTCTTTGCCCCAGCTAGGCATTAAAGGTCAGCCGCTGTTTTCTATCCAGGGAACCCCGCCCAATCTATTTGCCGAAATCAAGGGCGATGCCTATGCCCCCCGTAACCCCTATGCCCTAGAGATTGATTTTGTCAAACGACCGCCCTGTTTTCAGGTCAGTCCGACGCACTATGCCCGGACCTGGCTACTTGATGAGCGCGCGCCTAGAATAGACCCGCCCGAGGCCATCAAGCACTTGCGGGCGAAATTTGTGGAGGGTGCAGCATGCCGATAGAAAGAGAAGTACTCATGGAGGTGAAAAACCTCCGCGTGGAGTTTAAGGGTGGGTCAAAAAAACCCTTTGTCGCCGTCGACGACGTTAGCTTTAAAATCTATCGGGGCGAGACCTTTGGCCTGGTCGGTGAGTCGGGCTCGGGCAAGACCAGCATTGGGCGCGCTATGGTGCGCATTAATGAAGTGGCCGGCGGAGAAATCTTGTTCAAGGGGCAAAGGATTAACGGTCTTATCTCGAGGGAGCTAGACCGCGAGGTAACCCAGAAAATACAGATGATTTTCCAAGACCCCATGGCCTCGCTGAATGAGCGCGCCAAGGTGGACTACATCGTCGCCGAAGGGCTCTACAACACCAAGGCCTACCAGAGCGAGGCCGAGCGCAAAGCTATGGTCAGCCAGGCGCTCTTGGCGGTCGGGCTTTTGCCCGAGTTTGCCTCGCGCTTCCCCCATGAGTTTTCCGGGGGGCAGCGGCAGCGCATCGGGGTGGCGCGCGCCTTGGTCATGCAGCCCGAGTTCATCATCGCCGACGAGCCCATCTCATCTCTGGATGTTTCAATTAGGGCCCAGGTGCTGAACCTGCTCTCCGAATTACAGCAACAAAGAAGTCTGACCTATATGTTTATCGCCCATGACCTTTCGGTGGTGCGCTTTATCACCGACCGGGTGGCGGTCATCAATCGGGGTCAACTGGTCGAGTTGGCCGACACCGAAGAGCTCTTTGCCAACCCCCTGCACCCCTACACCCGTTCTCTGCTTTCGGCGGTGCCCATTCCCGACCCGGCGCTCGAGCAAGCAAAAGTAATCATTCCCTACGACCCACTTGGCCACGATTATGCGGTGCACAAACCATTGTGGGTGGAGGTCACGCCCAAGCATTTTGTGCTGGGCAATGCCGCAGAAATAAAAGAGTACCGGCAAAGGTTGGCGTAGCTATGACGAAGCACTCTAACTTCCTTCAGGGCACCATGCGCCTGAACGACTGCGGACACCTGGTGATTGGGGGTTGCGATAGCGTGGCCCTCGCCCTAGAGCATCACACACCCCTTATCATCTACGATGAAGAACTCATCAGGGAGCATTGCCGTCGCTATCGGCAGAGCTTTGCCCAAGGTAAACACCGCGTGGCCTATGCCGGCAAGGCTTTCCTCTGCTTGGCCCTCTGCCGCATCTTAGCGGAGGAAGGGCTGTACCTTGATGTGGTCTCGGGCGGCGAACTGCACACCGCGCTGGCGGCAGCCTTCCCCCCCGAGCGCATCTACTTCCACGGCAATAACAAGAGCCCCGCCGAAATCAAAATGGCCTTGGACGCTGGGGTGGGTTGCCTGGTGGTGGATAACCTCTATGAATACTCTCTGCTAAAAGCGATGGCCAAGGACTATAAGCGCAAGGTGCCCTTGCTTTTGCGCGTTGCGCTTGGGGTAGATGTGGCCACGCATCGCTACATTCGCACCGGTCAGCATGACTCCAAGTTTGGCTTTCCCTTAAGCGGGAGCGAGCTCGACCAGGTGGTCGCGGATGCCTTGGCGGACGAAACACTTGAACTTATGGGTTTTCACAGTCATATCGGCTCGCAAATCACGAGCCTCGAGGCTTTTCGCCAGAATGTGGACATCATTTATTCCTTGGCGCGGCACTACGGAGAAAAACACTCCTGGCAAGTACAAGAGATTAACTTGGGCGGCGGCCTGGGGGTGCCGTACCTGCCGGAGGACGAGGAGCAGAGCATCGAAGACTTTACCGGCCATATCCTTAGGGCGGCGGCCGAAGAGCGGGCGGTGGATGGCTTTCTACCCCGACTTACCATTGAGCCGGGGCGCTCGATTATCGCGGCCGCCGGCACCACCCTCTACACTGTAGGCTCTATCAAGCGCGTTCCCACGGTGCGCGACTATGTGGCTGTTGATGGCGGCATGACCGATAACCCCAGGACCGCCCTCTACCAGGCCAAGTACAGCTGCCTCTTGGCCAATCGCGCCACCGCGGAAGCCACGCATTTGTACACCATTGCCGGCAAATCTTGTGAATCAGGCGATATACTCATCTGGGACCATGCCCTCCCCGAAGTGAAAAGCGGCGACCTGCTCGCCGTCTTAGTCACCGGCGCCTACAACTACAGCATGGCCAGCAATTACAACCATCTGCCCCGACCGGCGGTGGTGCTCGCCGGTAACGGTCGCGCCCGGGTCATCATCGCGCGCGAAAGCTATGCCGACCTAGTGCGCCTCGACCGTCTTTAAAGTGCAAGCGAAAGGACGGGTACTTCTGCTCGCAAGAACAGAAGTACCCGTCCCTATATTCTCGTCCCCTACGTTTTAGTTGATGACGGGAGGGGTGAAGGTGCGGGACGAGAGCTCTTTATCGAGGTGGTAGAGGGCCTCGCCGCCAAAGCGCTTCACCTGTTGCAGGATGTGTCCGAAAGACTTCTCTTCTTCGCGCTGTTCGTCCACAAACCAGTTGAGGAAGCTGATAGTGGCATGCTCCTTCTCGGTTTGGGCGATGTTCATGAGGTGGTAGATGCGGGCACTGACGAATTGCTCGTGGTGGAGCGACTTCTCGAAGACATCGGCCAAGGAGTCGTATTCGTTGGCCGGCTCCTCAAGGGCCATCATGGTCACGCGGCCGCCCATGTCGGCGATGAAATCAAAGAAGCGCATGGCATGGAACTTTTCTTCTTCGGCCTGTATTTTAAACCAATGGGCGAAGCCATCCATTTGCAGGTCGGTGCAATAGGCAGACATGGCCAAGTAGAGATGGGCACTGTATAGCTCGTACTTCACTTGCAGGTTTAGTTCTTCAGTAAGGTTTTTCGAAAGCATAGCTATTCCTCCTTAACATTTTTTGGGGTAACTTCATCATACCTAAGGAGCGACCTCTTGTCTACGCCCCCCACCCCCCGCACCCTTCAATTCTCGCCTCTGACCTCCCACCACCGAAATTCTCGCCTCTGACCTCCCACCTCTCACCTCTCATTAAGCTGGTATGAAGCTGAGGATGGCCTCGCGCAAGATTTTGGCACCTAGGACTGCCGTAATCTGGGCCAAATCAAACGAGGGCGAAATTTCTACGAGGTCGAAACCGACCACCTTGCAGGAGCCTAAATGGTGAATAGCTTGGATTATTTCCCAAGAAGTGCACCCGCCCGGTTCCGGCGTGCCGGTGCCCGGTGCGAAGGCGGGGTCGACCACATCTATGTCTAACGATATATAGACCGGCCGTTTGCGCAGTTCCGGCATGACTTGGCTTAGCGCGGGGTGTATTTGGTTGAAGAAGGTGTTGGTGTGGCCTTCGGCAAACTGCCTCTCCTCGCGCGTGCCGGAGCGAATACCAAATTGGTAGAGGTTCTTAGGCCCAATCAGTTCGGCTACGCGGCGCATGACGGTGGCGTGAGAGAATTTTTCGCCCAAGTAGTCATGGCGCAAATCGGCATGGGCATCGAAATGCACCACCGCTAGGTTGGGGTACTTTTCCGCCATAGCTTCGATGATGGGCCAAGACACTAAGTGCTCGCCGCCGAGCGCAAACGGCACCTTGCCATCGGCCAAAATGTGCCTAATTCCAGCCCGCACCATCTCTAGGCTGCCCGCCACATTGCCCACCGGCAAAGCCAGGTCGCCCGCGTCATAGTAGTTGCGCTCAAGGAGCGACTTATCCAAGTAAAAACTATACTCCTCAATGCCGTACGAGACTTCGCGGATGCGCTCCGGTCCAAGGCGGCTCCCCGGACGAAAACTCACGGTATAATCCATCGGCACGCCCAAGATGACAGCCCGTGCCGTTTCATAATCCTCCGAGCTGGCCAAGAAGCCGGCGTTCTGTTCGATAAGCGCGTGTAGCTCTTGTAGTCTCATACACAACTCCCCCAGATATGATCTTGAGCAAAGTATACCACGCCTTTTGTCCTATCCCTAGCAGGAATATGGCCATGCCAGAGAGAAATATGCTCAAAAGTCGGCACAAGTGCCAGAAAGATGGCGATGATGAAATGGCGCGTACAGAAAGTGCCCCCTGGCTCCGGCAGACCCTCCTGACCTTGCTCTGCTCAATAGATGAGGGCGTGCATATCGTAGACGAGACCGGGGTGACCGTATACTACAATGCCCAGGCAGCCGAGCTTGATGGGCTGGACCCCGAGAGCGTGCTCGGCAAGCATGTCCTTGATGTGTACCCCTCCCTCAATGCCGAAAACAGCACTTTGCTCCAGGTCTGCCGCCACAAGCGCCCGGTCCTCTCCAAGCAACAGTCTTTTACGAACTTTAAGGGCAAGAAGATTACGACCGTCAATACCACCTTGCCCATCATTTTGGAGCATCGCCTTGTGGGGGCGGTGGAGGTGAGCCAAAACCTGACCACCGTCCGCGAGCTCTCCGAAAAATTGGCCGACCTGCAAGCGCAGGCGCACGAGTCGCCCGGTGAGCCACTTTTTGCCGCTCGCTCCCTCGCTCGCTTTACCTTCGCCGACATCATCGGGCAGTCTGGCGCTTTGCTGCTGGTCAAGTTGCAGGCGGAACGCAGTGCGCACACGCAATCCTCGCTCTTAGTCCTGGGAGCGACAGGAACGGGCAAGGAGCTGGTGGTGCAAGCGGTGCACAATGCCAGCGCTCGCCGTCATAAGCCCTTTATTGCCCAAAACTGCGCTGCCTTGCCCGAAACTTTGCTTGAGTCGATTTTGTTTGGCACCATCCGGGGTAGCTTCACCGGGGCGGAAAATCGGCCGGGGTTATTTGAAGTCGCCAGTGGGGGCACGCTGTTCCTAGACGAGATAAACGCTATGCCTATTTCTTTGCAGGCCAAGTTGCTCCGGGTTTTGCAGGACGGGTATGTGCGGCGGGTGGGCGATGCTAAGGTGCGCTCGGTCGACGTGCGCATCATCACCGCCATGAATGAGGAGCCCTTCGCCGCTATCCGCAAGGGGCAGCTGCGGGAGGACCTCTACTACCGCATCAACGTGGTCACGCTGCGCTTGCCGCCCCTTAGGGAGCGAGAGGGGGACTGCCACCTCTTGGCAGACCATTTTATCGAGCACTACAACCGCAGCTTTGGGCTGAAGGTCCTTGGTCTGGCGTGTGAGACGGCCGAGATATTTAGCGCTTATCACTGGCCCGGCAATGTGCGCGAGCTCCAGCATGCCATTGAAGGGGCTATGAACATTATCTCCGGCCCCTATATTTTGCCGCAACACCTGCCGCCACAGATAGCGGATAGCGCTTTTTACATCAACGACAAGAATGCCGCAGCCCCTTTGCCGTTTACCTTGCGGGTAGGGCAGAGCCTGCATGATGCGCTAGAGGAGGTCGAGGGGCGTTTCCTCGAACAGGCCATGCAGCAAGCGAGGGGCAATACTACCCTAGCGGCCGAGATTCTCCGCATTCCCCGTCAGACCATGCAGTACAAATTGCGCAGTCACTACCCTAGGCACTAGCTTTGTACGATTGGCACAATTCTTGCATACTAATTGCGAGGTAGCAGACAAATTAAGAGGGAGGTTGTAGCTATGCAAAGACAGGGCTGTCCATACGGCACGCATCGGGTCATTTCTCCGGCGGGGGTTCTGCCGCAGCCGGCATGGAAGATTGACAATACCATGGCCATTTACGATAACGAAATTCTCGTTGATGTCGAGCGCTTGAACATCGACTCGGCCAGTTTCACCGAAATCAAGAAGCGCGCCAATTACGATGAGGCAACTATTCGCCGCCTTATTCTCGAGCTGGTGGCCGAAAGGGGCAAGCACCACAACCCCAATACCGGAAGTGGCGGCATGTTTATCGGCCGAGTGAGGGAAGTTGGGCAAAAATTACAGGGGAAGATTGACCTAGTGCCGGGGGACCGCATTGCTTCTTTGGTGTCCTTGTCGCTCACGCCCCTCTGTATTGCGGAGATAGTAGCGGTGCGCCAAGAAGTTGATCAGGTCGCTATCCGAGGGCAGGCCATCCTCTTTGCCTCGGGCATCTATGCCAAGTTGCCTGCCGATATGCCCGACGCTTTGGCGTTGGCGGTGCTCGACGTTGCGGGTGCCCCGGCGCAAACCGCCAAGCTGGTGCGCCCGGGGGACAAGGTGCTCGTCATCGGGGGCGGTGGCAAGTCGGGCCTCCTCTGCCTGCACGAGGCCAAAAAGCGCGCCGGCGTTACCGGGCAGGTGCTGTCGCTCAACCCGAGCGCGGCGGCCTGCGAGCGGGTGCGGGCATTGGGCCTCGCCGATAATATCATTCAGGCTGATGCCACCGCAGCCCTCGAGGTCCTAGCCGCGGTAGAAGAAGCCACCGGGGGCCGGATGTGTGACTTGGTCATCAACTGCGTCAATGTGCCGGGCACCGAGATGAGTGCCATCTTGGCCACCCGCGACGGCGGGACCATCTATTTCTTTAGCATGGCGACATCTTTTACTGCTGCCGCCCTTGGCGCCGAAGGCGTGGGCAAGGATGTGCAGATGATTGTGGGCAATGGCTACACCAAGGACCATGCCGCCATTTCGCTCCATGTGTTACGAGAAAACAGTGATTTGCGCAAGTTATTTACAGAGCTTTACAGCTAGCAGGAAGGTGAGATAGTGCCAAATTACAAAGAAATTTCTCTCTGGCAGCACGCTACCGAGGCGGAATGGGGAGATTGGCGCTGGCAATGGCGCAATCGCCTGCAAGACACCGATTCACTTTCTAAAGTGGTGTCGCTTGACCCGGAGGAGACCGAGGTTGTCTCCGAGGCGCTTTTGTCGTTGCGCATGGCTATTACCCCCTACTATGCCTCGCTCATTGACGCGGACGACCCTCATTGCCCGATACGCAAGCAAGCCATACCCACCAGGCCCGAGCTAATTACGGCGCCGGAGGATATGACTGACCCCCTGCACGAAGACACGGATTCGCCGGTGCCCGGTCTTACCCATCGCTACCCGGACCGAGTCCTGTTTCTTGTCACCGACCAGTGTGCCATGTACTGTCGGCACTGCACGCGGCGGCGCTTTGCCGGGCAGCATGACCAGCCCGCCACGCGTGAGCAGATCGATAAATGTCTCGAGTATATTCGCCAGACCAAAGTCGTGCGGGACGTCCTCTTGTCCGGAGGCGATCCCTTAGCGCAGAGTGATGAGCGCCTAGAGTACATCATCAGCCGCCTGCGCGAAATCCCCCATGTCGAGATCATCCGCCTTGGCACCCGCATGCCCGTGGTCCTGCCCATGCGCATCACCCCTGCGCTCTGCACTATGTTAAAGAAATACCACCCGCTTTGGGTTAATGTGCACTTTAACCACCCGAAGGAAATCACCCCCGAGGCCAAAGCAGCCTGCGCCATGCTGGCGGATGCGGGTATTCCGCTGGGCAATCAGTCCGTGCTTTTGCGCGGGGTGAACGACTGCCCCCACATTATGAAGAAGCTAGTGCATGAGCTCGTGCGCATGCGCGTGCGCCCGTACTATATTTACCAATGCGACCTATCGCAGGGAATTTCGCACATGCGCACCTCGGTGGCGCGTGGCATTGAGATTATCGAGAGCCTGCGCGGGCACACCTCTGGGTTTGCAGTGCCGACCTTTGTGGTCGACGCCCCCGGCGGGGGAGGCAAGATACCGGTTATGCCCCAGTACCTCATTTCCATGGCGGACCGCAAGGTAATTTTGCGCAACTTTGAAGGCGTCATCTCCGGCTATACCGAGCCGGAAGACAAGCATAGCCACTGTATACAGTGTGGGGTCTGCGAAAAACACAGTCACATCGGCATAACCTCTCTCTTTGGGGGCGACAGGGTATCCATTGAGCCCGCAGGGCTGCATGAAGAGAGAAAACGCTTCCGTCAACCAAAGGAATAATGCGACTTTTAGATATCATCACCCAACAAGCCCTGCGTTCGGTCGCGGTGGTGGGCCTAGCCAAGAATGCCGGTAAGACGGTGGCGCTGAACAGCCTTATTCGCCAATCAGCGGAGAGGGGGCTGGCCTTGGGTCTGTCTTCCGTTGGCTACGACGGCGAAAAAATTGATCTCGTGAGCCGTCTAGCCAAGCCACGCATTGACGTCGAGGCAGGGACGGTTCTCGCTACGGCCGCGGCCACGCTCGAGCGGGCTACGGCTCCGCTTGAGATTATCGCGACCACCAATTTCGTCACGGCTCTAGGCGAAGTGATGCTCGTGCGGGCGCGCGAAGGAGGCTCGGTGGAAGTTGCCGGCCCTGATAGCTACCGCGAAATGGGGGCATGCATTGCGCGCATGCAAGAGCTAGGCTGCGAACTCGTCTTGGTTGATGGTGCGTTAGACCGGGTGGGTGGGGCGGCCCCCACCTTGACCGAGGGGGCCATTCTTGCTACCGGAGCAGTGGCCGGTAGTAGTCTCCGCCGCATCCTGTCTCGCACCTTGCACACGGCGCACCTCTTTTCGTTGCCCGAGGTGGTGTGCCAAGAATTGCGGGTGGCCGCCACGAGAGCCATAGAGGCGGGGCGACTCCTGCTCTTGACCGCCGAGGGCGAGCGGACTTTGCCGTTTAGAACTGCCCTCGGCCACGCCGCCGCGGTGGTCGATTGCCTGCCCCTAGTCGAGCCATGCTACCTCATCGTGCCCGGGGCCATCAACGAATCACTCCTCAGCGAGTTAGCCAATCGGCCTCGCCTGTGCAGGAATGTGGTGCTCATTTGCCAAGACCCGACTCATATCTTTTCCCAGCCCGAGGTGTGGCATAAGTACACCGGCTGCGGGGGCAGGGTGGAGGTTCTAAAGCATATTCGCTTGCTGGCCGTGACGGTCAATCCCACCGCGCCACGCGGCAGGTCCTATCCGCCGGCAGAGTTTGCCCGCGAAATAGCGCTATCCCTGCTGCCGCTGCCGGTCTTTGACTTGTTTATCTCCGACCGGGCGGTTAGTGTCTAATTGGGGTCAAGAGGAGGGTTATCTGTGCGTCCATGGTCAGAGCAGAGCGCCGTGCTCGGTCTTTCATATTTTTTTACATCCCTAAATCCGGCCTCTCCCTATGGTAGGGCCCAGCTGACCCGCCTCGTGCCTTATGTGCCGGGCGAAGAAACACTGCTCGAGGAGGAGCTTCTGACGGTAGGGCTATTTGTGACCTTGCTCGAGAGCGCGGCTAGCGAAGAACGTCTAGCCAAGGTGCGCCACCAACTGGCCCAGATCCCCGATTGGCGTGAGCAATTCAATCGGGTGGCAGCCGGAGGGACCTTGTCGGATGCCGAGCTATTTACCCTCAAGCAGAACCTCTTTTTCTTTGCGTCCATCAAGAACCTCTTAGCAGAAGAACCTACCTTGGTGGCAGATTTTGCGCCGCCCGATTTCTCGACGCTCATGGCTTTGCTTGACCCGGAAAAGACAGGTTCGCCTTCGTTCTATCTTTCGGATGCCTATTCCCCTCGCCTCGCCGCAATACGCCGACACATTCGGGATGAGCGCAAAGAGGCCACTCGTCTTTCCCTAGCACTGCAGGAGGAGGCGGCAAGGACAGTCTCGCTAGCCTTTAACTTCGCCGGAGAGGTGACCGTGCCGCGGCGTGAGGTTAAGGTGATAGACGGCATTCTGGGCAGCGGTTTGTTTGCCCTGAGCCGCGAAACTTACACCGACCTCAGCTATACAAGGAAGCCTACGGCCCAAGAAGTGGCCAAGGCCGCCCATATCGAAACTCAAAAGCGGTTAGAGCACGAAGAAGAAGAGAAGGTGCGCCAAGAACTCGCCGAGGCTCTCAGGCCCAGCCTGCCTTTGCTCGGACAGGCCATCGCCCGCCTCGGCCGCCTTGACCTCATCTTGAGCAAGGCTTTGCTCGCTCGCCGCTGGCGGGGCACGAGGCCGAGCATTGTGTCCGGCGAGATGCCCTTGCAGTTCTCCATGACCGCCGCGCGGCACCCCGAGGTCGAGGCCGCCTTGCGGGCAGAGGGCCTAGTGTTTACCCCCATAGGCGTAACACTTGCGCGCGGGGTCACCGTAATTACCGGAGCGAACATGGGCGGTAAGACCGTGGCCCTCTCTACCGTCGGCTTGCTGGCCGCTCTCGCCGCCTATGGCATGTATGTCCCCGCCGAAGCATGTCGCACCTCGCTTTTTCAGGGCATCACTTTGCTCACAGGAGAATATCGCCCCGGTGCTTCCGGACTTAGCCGTTTTGGGCAAGAAATCGTCAACTTGAACCAGAGCCTCCCGGCGGGTCAAAGCCGTAGCCTACTTCTCATTGATGAGTTTGCCGCATCCACCAATCCGCGCGAGGGCAGTGCCCTGGCGCAAGCCTTAGTCGAGCACCTAGACCAGGCTGAGAGCATCACCATGCTCACCACCCATTATGAACGCTTGGCGCGGCTCGGGGCAGTCGCCCATTGGCAGGTCGTGGGCCTTAGCCAGGTGCCTAGTGATGTGCTGGCCCTGGCTCTAGCTGCCGCAGGCAGCGATGCCATCAACCATTTGAGTAAGCTCATGGACTATCGGCTTTTTCGCGTGGAGCCCTCCGAGGCTCACTCGCGCGAAGCCCTGCGCGTAGCTCGCTTTTTGGGCTTGCCGGAAAGCATTGTGGAGAGAGCGCTATCGCTACTGCAGGTGAAGGGGGAGGAGTAAAATCATGGGAAAGATTAATCTCGATGAAAAAAAGATAGGCCACGCGCGTAGTGCCGCCACGCGCATTGCACATAGTTTGCAGGAATTTATTGCCGAGCACACCACTGTCGCGGTCGAGCGCACGGTGGCCAGGCTCTTTGGCATAGATGGTGTTGACGGCGAGGGTGTGCCTCTGCCTAATTTGGTGGTAGAGGACATTGTGCGCGGCGGGGGGATATCTCGCGGGGCAGCCTACTACATAGCCAATGCCTGTGTGGCGCTCGGGGCCACACCAATGGAGGTGGCGATTCAGGTCGCCGAAGGAAATCTGGCCCTCACCACGCTCCCCCGGGAACAACAGGGGGTCGAGGCCCTCATCGCGCAACTAGCGGAAATAGCCCTGCAGAAAATTACTGACCGGCGCCGGCAGAGAGAAGATTATCTGGCCGAGCATGGAGAGGGGCGGCAACCCTACCTCTATGTCATTGTGGCCACCGGCAACATCTACGAAGATGTAACCCAGGCCAAGGCTGCGGTGCGGGCGGGAGCAGATATCATCGCCGTCATTCGCACCACCGGGCAGAGCCTGCTCGACTATGTGCCCTACGGCGCGACCACCGAGGGCTTCGGGGGCACCTATGCCACGCAGCAGAACTTCCGCATCATGCGGGCGGCGCTCGATGAAGTGGGGCAGGAGCAAAAAAAATATGTCCGACTCGTCAACTATGCCTCCGGCCTGTGCATGCCCGAGATAGCCGCCATCGGTGCGCTCGAGCGACTGGATATGATGTTAAACGACGCCCTCTATGGCATACTCTTTCGCGATATCAATATGCAGCGCACCTTGGTGGACCAGCACTTCTCGCGCCTCATCAATGGCTATGCCGGCATCATCATCAATACCGGTGAGGACAATTACTTGACCACCGCCGATGCCTATGAAGCTGCGCACACCGTCCTAGCCAGCCAGTTTATCAACGAGCAACTGGCGCACCTAGCCAATATTCCCGATGAGCAGATTGGTTTGGGGCATGCTTTTGAGATGGACCCCGACATCGAAGACGGCCTCTTGCTAGAAATCGCTCAGGCCGCAATGGCCAGGCAAATTTTCCCTCGGGCGCCCCTTAAGTACATGCCGCCGACCAAGCACATGACGGGGAACATCTTCAAGGGGCAGGTCATGAACGCCATGTTCAACCTGACCTCCGTCTTGACCAAGCAAAGCATTCATCTCCTGGGCATGATGACCGAGGCCATTCATACCCCCTTCTTGCAGGATCGCTATCTCGCCCTCGAGAGTGCCCGCTATGTCATGAACACCGCCCGCAACCTCGGGGACGAGATTGCCTTTGTCGCCGGCGGTAAGATTGAAAGTCGGGCCAACGAAGTGCTGGGCCAGGCTCTGCTGCTCCTGCAGGAAGTAGAAAAAAATGGGTTGATGGAGGCCATAGAAGCGGGCACTTTTGCTGACGTCAAGCGCGGGCGTTTTGGCGGCAAGGGACTCGCGGGCGTGGTTAAGAAGGCTCCGGACTACATCAACCCCTTCCCCTCACTCCTAGCCACCCGCCACCTGCAGACGAAATAAAGCGAGTTCTGATTAGTGAAAGTTGAACAAAGAGCAGGAGGTGCAACAATGGAAATTCGCCCTTATGGCGATACCTTACATGATGGGGCGGTGCAGATGTCGTTCACTCTGCCTGTGCCCATGAGCCCGGAAGCCAAGGAAGCGGCCAAACAACTCGTGCATCGCATGGGCTTTCAGTCGGTTGGCGTGGTGCACATGGCCGATGCGGGCGAGAACTTCAGTTTTTTTGTCGTCTATGCTAAGACAGATGCCATGGTAGATTTTTCGACCATCTCTGTCCCCCAGGTCAGCGCGGTGCAGCTCAGTTTCTATGGAGTCAATGACTATATTCGCCGCGAAATCGGTCGCAAGGTCGTGGTTCTCGGCGCCTGCACCGGGACCGATGCCCACACCGTCGGCCTAGACGCCATCATGAACATGAAGGGCTACGCCGGAGAATACGGCCTAGAGCGCTACCCGGAGATGGTCGCGCATAATTTGGGCAGTCAAGTGCCCAACGAGACGCTTATTTCCCGGGCAATAGAACTCGGTGCGGACGCACTCTTAGTCTCGCAAGTGGTGACCCAGAAGGACGTTCATATTCCAAATCTCACCGAGCTCGTCGAGCTTGTCGAAGCGGAAGGCCTGCGGGACAGGTTGGTGCTCATCTGCGGCGGACCCCGCTTATCGCATGAGCTGGCAATCGAACTAGGGTACGATGCGGGCTTCGGCTCAGGGACTTTGCCGCCCCATGTGGCGTCCTTTATTGTCCAGGAAATGGTGCGGCGAGGCATAAAGTAACATTGTGTAGAGGAAAATAGAGCGATTTTGCATCTTGCCCTTGGCAGGTGCAGAGAGAATGCATATAATACTTGCGAATGCCATAGGCACGAGGAGGAGAGCGAAGTGAACAGCCCAGTGAATAAAAAGCACGAGCCCATCCCAGATGTTGGTCTCCGCATTTTGCGGTCGCGTCGGCAGACCATGCACTACAAGGATTTAGTCGCCGAAATAGTCACCGAGCGCGGGGAACTGCCAATTGGTGGCCCTGAACACCTCGCCCAGGTCCTAACGCAGATCAATTTAGACGCGCGTTTTGTGCACATGGGCAAGGGCTACTGGGGGCTTAAGGATTGGGCGGGCGGCCAACAGAAACCCATCCCCGTGGTTATCCCCGGGGAGGGCGAGTACCTGCCGAAGCCGGAGGACTACCGTCTGGTCGATGAAGAAGATGACCACGATGATGAGAGCGATCTCCTTATTCCGGTAGCCGATGATGAGGAAGAGGCCTTCGCCGATGAGGAGAGCGATGCTCAAAGCAGCGATGATGAAGAGAATGAAGACGACGAGTGACAGGGGGGGGGCATAGCCGTGGCTAAATTTGTATTTGTCACCGGGGGTGTTGTTTCAGGCCTCGGCAAGGGCATTACTGCTGCTTCCTTAGGGCGGCTCTTAAAGTCCAGAGGGTATGCGGTGAGTGTGCTCAAGTTTGACCCCTATATTAATGTCGACCCCGGCACGATGAGCCCCTTTCAGCACGGGGAGGTTTTTGTCACTGACGACGGCGCCGAAACCGATTTAGATCTAGGCCACTACGAGCGCTTCATGGACATAAGTCTCTCGACCAGCAACAATGTCACCGCCGGCAAAATCTACAAATCGGTCATCGATAAAGAGCGGCGCGGCAACTACCTAGGGGGAACGGTGCAAGTAATCCCCCACGTGACCAACGAAATCAAAGAGCGCATGCTGCGCGTAGCGCGTGAAACCAATGCCCAAGTGATGATTGTAGAAATAGGGGGTACGGTCGGGGACATCGAGTCCTTGCCCTTTCTTGAGGCTATTAGGCAGATGCGGCGCGATCTGGGGCGCGAGAACGTCCTCTATATGCATGTCACCTTGGTGCCGACTTTGCGCCGGGGTGGCGACTTAAAAACTAAGCCGACCCAGCACAGCGTCAAAGAGTTGCGCAGCCTAGGTATACAGCCCAATATAATTGTCTGTCGCACGGAGAGTCCGCTTTCAGTCGAAATAAAGGCCAAGATCGCTCTTTTTTGCGACATTGACGCCGTGGCCATCATCGAAAATATCGACGTTTCCACCATCTATGAAGTGCCGCTGATGTTTGAGAAGCAGCAGCTGGATACTCTGGTGATCGAACGCCTCGGCCTGCCGCCAAGCCTGCCGGACCTCAAGGAGTGGCGGGCTTTAGTCGCAGACATCGCCTTAGTTAAGAAGGCCGTAAAAGTCGCCTTGGTAGGGAAGTACACCTCCTTCCCGGATGCCTACCTCAGTGTGGTGGAGGCCCTGCACCATGCCGGGTATGCCCATGCCGCCAAGATCGAGGTGGTGTGGGTTAATGCCGAGGAAGTAGAAGAAAAAGGGGCAGAGAACTTGCTTCAAGGGGTCGACGCCATCCTCGTGCCCGGTGGTTTTGGTCACCGCGGAATACTGGGCAAGATTCTCGCCTCCCGCTATGCGCGCGAACAACAGATTCCCTTCCTCGGCATCTGCCTGGGCATGCAGGTGGCGGTGATTGATTATGCCCGCCATGTCTGCGGGTGGGAGGACGGAGACAGCGCCGAGTTTCGCGACTGCGAATTCCCCGTGATAGACCTATTGCCGGAACAAAAGAATATCGATAACTTGGGCGGCACTATGCGCTTGGGCTCGTATCCCTGCATCCTCCAGAAGGGTACGAAGTCTTACGCCGCCTACGGGCAGGAAGTAATCGAGGAGAGGCACCGCCACCGCTTTGAGTTTAATAATACCTACCGCGAACCCATGCTCGCCGCCGGGCTGGTAATTGCCGGCACTTCGCCTGATGGGCGCTTGGTGGAGATTATCGAGGATGCTCGGCATCCCTTCTTCGTCGGGGTGCAGTTTCACCCTGAGTTTAAGTCCCGCCCCAACCGTCCTCATCCCCTATTTCATGCCTTCATCGCCGCCGCCGTGCTGAGAAGTTCTCTCTGCCATGAAGCAATACTTTAGTCCTAACCCCTCCGCTCTTCATGACCTCAAGACAACAGAGCTCACCGTGCGCGGTGTAAGCATGTCGTTCGTAACCGACAGCGGAGTTTTTTCTAAGGGTAGCTTGGACTATGGCTCCCGGCTCCTCATGGAGAACATGCAAATACCACCTAGCTCCGCCGTGCTCGATTTAGGGTGCGGGTGGGGGGCGATTGGGGTTATGGCCGCGCTAATCAATCCCAGCGGCCAGGTGACCATGGTGGATGTCAACGAGCGGGCGCTTGCCTTGGCAGCGAGGAATGTGAAAGAGAACCAAGTGACCAATGCTACCATTCTGTCTAGTGACGGCTTTGCCGGCCTTCTTGGCTTTACCTATGATGTGGTGCTGACCAACCCTCCCATTCGCGCCGGCAAGGAGGTAGTTTTTTCTTTTTATGAAGGGGCTAAGGCTGCCCTAAGGCCCGGCGGCAAGTTATGGGTGGTGATAAGAAAAAAACAGGGCGCCGAATCAACCGAGAAGAAACTGAGCGAGCTCTTTTGTCGGGTGGAACTTATGGCGCGCTCTAAGGGCTACCATGTTTACGCGGCCGAGCAACAGCCACCATTTGAAGCGAAAAAACAAACAGGCTGACCAAATCTGGTCCAGCCTGTTCTTCGATTAAGGTCTACCAACGGTTGCTATGTAGACAACAAAGTCGTTTTCTCCATCTAGGTTGAAGATTTTATTGACCGCATCATCATTGAAGGCGGCAATCGCGCAGACCCCCGCCTGTAGTGCGGTAGCCGCCAGGTATAGGTTTTGGCAGACATGGCCGGCATCGAGGTGCAAGTAGCGGTAGCCGCGTTCGCCGTATCGCCATTCCATGCGGTAGGCATCGGCCGCCCAGAAGAAAGTCACTGCCGAAGTGCCCACGAATGGCTGCTGCAGGCAGGCCTCGCTGAGCTCCGCACCATACTGGCTGCCTTCCGCCCATAGCACCAACTCATGCTCAATCGCCCGGTAAAGGTAGAGCCCCGGCGAAAGACCGACGACCCTGTTGACCAAGAGGTAGGTTTCAAAGCAGTGCCTCGCCCCCGCCGAAGGTACCGTCCGGAGCGTCGCCGGCCGGCTGGTCACCTTCTTCACTCCCTGGGTGGTCCAGAGAAGGAAGCCGAGTTCCTCTAAAGTCAGGGGGGCCTCCGAGTACTTGCGTAGGCTGTAGCGGGCCTCGATGGCTGCCAGTAAGTCGATCTTGCCGAGCGTTGCCTTGTTCACCGGAGCCAAGGGAATGCGCTTTAGTCCAATCGGCGCAGCCCTCTCCAATGGGGGTTGGGGCAGTTCCTTCATTTGATCAGATTCCTTGGCATATTGGTACTTCGTGTTTTCCATGAATTCTCTACCTATGACACTGCGAAAACGCTCCATGCCGCTCGCCCTCCCACTAATTTTCGTTACCCGAAACTATTATACTACAAACGCCAAGCAAGCAAACACAAACAAAAGGGACGAAACAAAAGGGACGTGTCTTTTTGTTTACAGAAAGGAAGATGACCATGCCTATCTTGCTTTTAACCGGTTTTGAGCCCTTTGGGGGCGAAAACATCAATCCTTCTTGGGAGGTCGTGAAGCGCTTCAGTGGCTACACGCTGGGTGAGTGGAGGGTGGAAGCGCGGCAGTTGCCCGTGGCGTGGGAGGAGGTAGAGCCGGCACTGACCCAAGCTTTCGATGACCTACAGCCTGCGGCTGTTATTGCCGTCGGTCAGTCCGGGGGGAGAGCGCAAGTGGCGCTCGAGCGTGTTGCCATCAACTATTGTCTGGGCATAGATAATAAAGGCCTGGTGCGGAGCGGGGAAGCCGTTGTACCAACGGGGCCGGCGGCTTATTTTTCCACCCTGCCCATTGATACGCTGGCGCAGGCCCAAAAAAGTGCTGGCATTCCGGCCTATATTTCGCTGTCTGCCGGGGCGTATCTCTGCAACTTCGCCTTGTACTCCTTGCTGCACCTCATTCAAGAGCGCTCTCTGCCGACGCCGGCCGCCTTTATCCATATCCCCTACTTGCCCGAGCAGGTTCTCGGCAGCAAGGCCGATGTGCCCAGCATGTCGCTAGAGACGGTGGAGGCAGGGTTTAGGGTGATTATTGGCGAAGTAGTCAAAATGTTTTCAGAGAAGGAAGGTGCTTAGTTTGAAAGCAATGATAAGACTCCGTCTGAGTACACATGATGCTCATTACGGCGGAAACCTCGTTGATGGGGCCAGGGTGCTCGCCCTCTTTGGCGATATAGCCACCGAGCTCCTCATTCGCCATGACGGCGATGAAGGGCTTTTTGTGGCTTACGACATGGTAGAATTTAAGGCTCCCACTTTTGCCGGAGACTATCTTGAGGTAGAGGGTGAACTCGTAGCCACCGGTAAGACTTCGCGCCGCATGTCCTTTACTGCACACAAGGTCATCGCCGCCTTAAACGACCCGGCGCGGCCCTCCCAAGCCGAGGTCTTACCTCTGCCACTGTTGGTCTGCCGGGCCACCGGAACCTGTGTGGTGCCCTTAGAAAAGCAGCGCAAAAACGCCACGGTGTGATTTTAGAAAGGGAGGGGGTTTATATGGACAAGCTCATTATCACGGCAGCGATAGTTGGTGCGGAGCTTACTCGTGCCGAGCAGCCTAACTTGCCGCTAACGCCAGCGGAGTTAGCGGCGGCCGCCTATGAATGCTGGCAAGAGGGCGCATCCATTGTGCACCTGCATGTGCGGGACCGGGCCGGGCGCCCCACGCAAGATGTCGAGGTCTTTCGCGAGACCATGCGGCTCATCAAAGAAAAGTGCGACATCATCGTGCAGTTCTCTACCGGTGGAGCCACCGGTGCAGCTGTCACGGAGCGCATCGCCCCACTTAGTTTGCGGCCGGAAATGGCTACCTTGACTACGGGCACCGTCAATTTTGGGGATGATGTCTTCTTTAACTCCCCTTCTTACATTGAAGCGATTGCTAACGAGATTAAACTCCATGGCATTCGCCCCGAAGTCGAGGTTTTTGAAACCGGCATGATGCAAAATGCCCTCGCCCTAGTCAAAAAGGGGCTCCTGCAGCAACCGCTGCATTTTGACTTTGTACTTGGGGTGCCCGGAGCGATGCCGGGAACACCGAAGAACTTGCTGCACCTAGTCGAGAGCATGCCCGATGACGCGACCTGGACGGTCGCCGGCATTGGCCGGGCGGAGCTCCCGCTCGCGGTGATGGCGATACTGCTAGGGGGACATGTTCGGGTTGGGTTTGAAGACAATATCTACTATAGCCGAGGTGTCTTGGCCGAGAGCAATGCCCAGTTGGTGGCTCGCATTGTGCGCATAGCCGGGGAGTGCGGACGCGCGGTAGCCACCCCGCGTGAAGCGAGACGCATTTTAGGGATAAGTGCCGGGTAGAGAGGCCACAAATGGGTTGGATTGCCGCAGGTAGGTGGTGTCGGCGGCATATACGAAAGGAGCATGGCGATGATTAAGAAGCTGCGTACTCCAAGCGAAGCGCTGGCTGAGATGCCTAGCGGTGCTACGGTCATGATTGGGGGTTTCTTGGGAGTGGGCACCCCCGAGACGCTGATAGAAGAAATGTTGCGTAAGGACACCAAGGACCTGACGCTAATCGGCAACGACACCGGTTTTCCGGATAGAGGCATCGGCAGGCTCATCGTAGCCAAGCGTGCCAAGAAAGTACTCGCCTCCCATGTGGGTACCAACCCCGAAACGGGGCGTCAAATGCATGCCGGCGAGACCGAAGTCGTCCTCGTGCCCCAGGGAACCCTCGCCGAACAGGTGCGAGCAGGGGGAGCAGGCCTAGGCGGGGTATTGACCCCCACCGGGGTGGGCACCATCGTCGAAGAAGGCAAGCAAAAAATCACCGTCAACGGCCGCGAGTTTTTGCTCGAAGTGGCGCTACAAGCCGACTACGCCCTCATCAAGGCGCACAAGGCCGATGAACTGGGCAACTTGGTATATCGGCGCGCCACCCGCAACTTCAACCCCCTCATGGCCATGGCAGCGAAAACAGTGGTGGCTGAGGTTGAAGAAATCGTGCCCGTAGGCGAGTTAGACCCCGATGAAATCATAACCCCCGGTCTATTTGTCACCTATTTGGTCAAGAGGGGGCGCAAAGATGAGTAAGGATATCGCGCGTGAGCGCATTGCCCGCCGCATTGCCCATGAGCTGCAGGACGGCATGGTGGTCAACCTAGGCATCGGCTTGCCGACCTGGGTCGCTAATTTTCTCCCGAGCGGCAGCGAAGTGCTGCTACAATCCGAGAATGGTTTTGTCGGCCTAGGTCCCGCCCCTCTCCCCGGTCAGGAGGACCCCGATGTCACCAACGCCGGCGGGCAGCCCGTGACCATAGTTCCCGGCGGGGCCTGTTTTGACAGCGCCATGTCCTTCGCTATCATTCGCGGCGGGCATGTCGACGTCACCGTGCTTGGCGCCCTCGAAGTAGACGAAGAAGGCAATCTCGCTAACTGGATGGTGCCCGGCAAGATGGTCCCCGGCATGGGCGGGGCGATGGACTTAACCGTCGGCGCGCGGCGGGTGATTGTCGCCATGGAGCACACTGCCAAAGGGAAGCCTAAAATCCTCAAGAAATGCACCCTGCCCCTTACCGCCAGGCAGCAGGTAGACCTCATCGTCACGGAGCTCGCGGTTATCGAGGTCACTCCGCAGGGTCTGGTCCTCAAAGAAATTGCGCCGGACACCACCGTGGCAGAGGTGGTCGCCCAGACCGAGGCCACGCTTATAATTAACAGCATCAAAATTATGGAGGTCTAAATCATATGAAATTCTTCCTCGATACTGCCAATCTCGCAGAAATCAAGCGTGCCATGAAACTTGGTGTCATTCATGGCATTACGACTAATCCCACCCTCATTGCCAAAGAGGGCCGCGAGTTCTATCCCACGGTGCGGGAAATATGTGCGCTCTGCCCCGGCCCGGTAAGTGCCGAGGTCATCAGCCTAGATGCAGCGGGCATGATCAAAGAAGCAGAGGCCCTCGCCGCGCTGGCGCCGAATGTGGTGGTAAAGATTCCCATGACCGCCAATGGACTAGAAGCGGTTGCCGTTTTGAGTCACATGAAAATTAAGACCAATGTCACCCTAATTTTTACCCTGAACCAGGCACTTTTGGCTGCGCGCGCGGGCGCCGACTATGTCAGCCCCTTTGTGGGGCGCCTAGACGACATCTCTGCCGTGGGCATGGATGTGGTGCGCGACATGGCCCACTGCTTCAGCCTGTATGGCTTCACCACCGAGATCATCGCCGCCTCGGTGCGCCATCCCCAACACGTGCATGAGGCCGCCGTCGCCGGTGCCCATATTGCCACTGTTCCTTACAAGGTCATCGAGCAGATGATCAACCACCCCCTCACGACGAGTGGGATTGAGCGGTTTTTGGCCGATTGGCGCGCCGTAATGGAGAAGGGCAATTAGTCTCTAAGGAGTTTGAGCGGGGGGGCGAACATATGGAACGAGAGTTAGCGCTGGAATTTGTCAGAGTGACCGAGGCAGCAGCCATTGCGGCCGGGCGTCTCATGGGCCGCGGACAAAAAGAAGCAGCGGACAAAGCCGCCGTGGACGCCATGAGGGCCATGCTCGACACTGTGCAAGTGCGCGGGACGGTGGTCATAGGTGAAGGTGAGATGGACGAGGCCCCCATGCTCTACATTGGCGAAAAAGTGGGGGGAGCGCAGTACCCCGAGGTCGATATCGCGGTAGACCCTCTCGAAGGCACCAACCTAGTGGCCAAGGGCCTACCTAATGCTATTGCCGTTTTGGCGGTGGCCGAGAAGGGCGGACTGCTTCATGCCCCAGATATGTACATGGAAAAACTGGCGGTGGGACCGGAGGCCAAGGGCTGCATTGACCTAGACGCCCCCATTGCGCATAACCTCGCCCGTGTGGCTGCGGCTAAGGGTAAGAAAGTGGAAGACCTCACCGTAGTGATTCTTGACCGTGAGAGGCACGCCAGCATCATCAGGCAAGTGCGGGCCGCCGGAGCGCGCATTAAACTCATCACCGACGGCGACGTCGCGCCAGCCGTCGCTACCGCCTTTGGCGATAGCGGCGTCGATGTCCTCATCGGCATCGGTGGCGCGCCGGAAGGTGTGCTGGCCGCCGCCGCCCTCAAGTGCCTAGGTGGGGAGATGCAGGCTCGTTTAATGCCCGGCAACCAAGCGGAAGTAGAGCGGGCGCATAATATGGGCATCAAAGATATAGGGGCAGTCTTAGGCTTAAATGACCTGGTGCGGAGTAACGATGTTATCTTTGCCGCCACCGGCATTACTGACGGCGACCTACTGCGGGGCGTGCGCTATCTCGGTGCTAAAGCCACCACCCACTCCATCGTCATGCGCTCGCGGACAGGCACCATACGCCTCGTTGAAGCCACTCACATCCTAGAGAAGAAGGCCTTTCTCAGGCGGGGCTGTTGAATTTAAGCGCTGGTTACTTGTGGCCTGCCCGAAAGTGGGCCACATCGGCCAGCACTCTCTCCCAGCGCTTGGCCCATGTATGCTCGCGTAACAGGCGGGCGCGGCTTCTCTCGGCAAGCGCCGTGAGCTTTGCGGGGTTAGATAAGTATTCGCGTAGCTTAGCCACCAAATCGGGCAAAGTCTGGTACCCCACAATCTCTTGGTCGTAGTCAAAGTATTGCTCCATCTCGGTAAATTCTTCGGTAAATACCGGCGTGCCACAGGCTATGGCTTCAAAGAGGCCCACCTTTACATTGATAAAACCAGCTACCGTACGGGAGAACGAGAGATAGGTGCGGCCGGAGTTGAGGGCCACTACCTGTTCCTCCCCGTTTACTTGCCGTCCGCGCGGCCAGAAACCTAGGTACTTCCAACCGCGACCGTAGAGCCCCACCTTGAAGTGCCGGTCCAGTTCGGCGACCACTGCCAGCCGGTCGGGGCGGGGGTGTCCCACGATGATGACATCATAGACCCTCTCTACCTCAGGCAGCGGACGATGAAAGCGTGGCGAGGCGGCAAAAGGCAAAGACTGGGCCGCACAACCGATGCGTTGGTAGTCGCTTAGCGAGAGAGGGGCATTGGTGTAAAAAAGGTCGAACAAGGGTGCGTAATGGGCCCCCTGGGTGGGGAAGACATCGGGGTCAGACAGAGAAATGCCCACGGTAGTAATGCCCTCCGTTTGTAACTCCCGATGTAGATGGGGAGTTAGGCTCATTCCTCCCGAATTGCAGATTATTACTTCCGGCTTAAATCGCGCTACGGCCTGTCTCACTCTTTCATCGCCGAGCCAGTTCACCCCCCCTTGCCCAGGCAAGGGGCTTTTCGTTACCCATGGGGAGGGATTTTTTTCATAGAGCAAGGTGTCAATGGCCTCTGCTTCGCAAACATCGAATAAGTCCTGGGCCATCAAGTAGACGATGTCGTTATTTTTCATCCAATAACTACCAAAGTGGAGCACGCGCAAGACAATCACCTCCCCCTGAGCATAGCATAAATCTGATTTCCTACGCATAGTTCGCGCGTTTCTAGCTAAAAATAGACGAGAACTGGCCCTCCCTGAAAAGAGAGGTGAATTATTTGGCAAAATTTAGCGCCTTCGTTCGCAAGGTAGTGGCGACTGCGCTGTTTGTGGTGACACTCTCCGTTCTACCGTTTGGCGCACTAGCGCCAGACTACGAGGTCGCCTACTTAGTGGTCGCAGACAACCATAGCATGCCCCAAGCCACCGAGAAAACAGTCATTGTCAAGGAAGAGCCCCTCGCTGTCGGCGGCGCGGTACCAACGACTCATGTGGTGCAAAGAGGCGAGACGCTATCCTGTGTCGCAGCGCGCTATCGCCTTACCGCCAGGCAGCTGCAAACCTTTAACGCCATAACCAATCCCCACCTCATTAGGCCAGGCCAAGTCCTCTTGCTGGCAAAGGTGACGCCGCCAGAAAGGCAGCACCGCGTGCAGAATGGTGAAAACCTGTGGGTTATTGCGAGCAGATTTGACGTAACGGTGGCCAGTATCATTGATCAGAACAACTTGGTGAACCCCAATCAGTTAAGGATAGGGCAAGTTCTCTCCATCCCCAGAGCGACCGCGGTCGAGCGACCTTCCCGCAGCAGTACCAACCTCGTCGCTATGATCTGGCCTGTGAGGGGGCGCATTACCAGTCCTTTCGGCCCGCGCTGGGGCGGCAAGCACACCGGGCTCGACATCGGTGCTCCAACTGGGACGAACATTAAGGCGGTGCGGGCTGGCAGGGTGGTGTTGGCAGGTTGGTGGGGTGGTTATGGCAAGTCGGTCATGATTGATCATGGGGGCGGCCTGCAAACGCTCTATGCCCATGCCTCGAGGATTCTCGTGCGCAATGGCGACCGGGTCCTGCAGGGACAGACCATTGCCAGGATAGGTAGTACCGGCAATTCTACCGGCCCCCATCTGCACTTTGAGGTGCGCCAGAACGACTACTTCCGCGATCCGCTAAATTTCCTACCCGCTCGATAACTAGACAGCTACGGCTGTCTACTTTTTTTGCCCCCCGGCAGGGCTATGTGCGCTAATCAAGAACTATTATATTGTAAAAAGCATCACCTGTAAGGCCGCCGCGTCAAGACTTTATTGGGGGACAACGCAGATTCGGGTCGGGGGACAACGCACCATTGGTTGGAGGGACAACGCACCATTGGTGCGTTGCTACTGCGGAATCCCCGTACGCCGTCGTAGCGACGGTGTACCACACCGTCGTCCTCGATAGAGGATAGAGTAATGAGAATGGAAAAAAGTAGACCTCATTATTGCAGTGGAATCAAAAATCTAACGGTAAAAAATAGAGCCTGCTCTCTGGGGGGTACAATCTTAAAGGGAGGGTGAAAAATGCTGACTATATTATGGTTATTAAAAAGACTAAAGACCTTTATCGGCAATCTCTGGCGCGGGCGGCGCCGAGCGCCGGAGTATGTGCACTTCATTATTTCTGGGTCGATGCCGGATCTATCTGAACCAAGGCGCAATTTTTGGCAGAAGTACCTTTCTAAGAAACCCTTGAGCCTAGAGGAATTGTCGTTGCGTTTTGAGCGCATCGCCCGCCACCGACAAATTCGCGGCGTGGTGCTGCACCTAGGCGACATCGACCTGCCGCAGGCCAAGGTGCAGGCCCTGCAGGGAGAAATCGCGGCCTTGCGTCAGCGTGGCAAGCAAGTCGTTACTTGGGCCACCGGTTACAAGAGATGCGCCTACCAAGTGGCTTTGGCGGCCGACCAGGTGTTGCTCCAGGAAGGGGGGAGCATCGGAGTGCTCGGCCTTTCCACCTCCCAAACCTATTGGAAAGACAGCTTGGCGCGGGTGGGTCTAGGCCTAGACGCCGTAGCAATCAGCCCCTACAAGTCGGCGGCCGATCGCCTGACGCATGAAAAGATGTCCGATGAAGTGCGCGCAATGAACGATTGGCTTCTCGATTCCCACTATGCCGAACTAATAAAAGATCTTTGCCGGGGCAGAGGGGTTAATGAAGCCAGGGCGGAAGAGATTATTGACCATGCTCCCTATACCTCGGCCCGGGCTATGGCTCTGGGGCTGGTTGACGGCATTGTCAGCGAAGAAGACTTGCCTGAGCACCTCGGCCAAAATGGTCGTCTCGCCACTCTGTCCTCTTGGTCGCGGGCAGAGAAGGTCTTGCCGCTATTACCCCTGCCAAGTCCGAGCGGGTATTTCGGCGTGATCAGAGTCACCGGCAACATAGTTGACGGCATATCGGACCGACCACCCTTCAAGCTGCCCATCCCTATCCCCTACCTTTTTGCGGAGCGGTCGGGAGATATAACGGTGGTGGCACAGGCCAGAGCCGCCCTCTTGAACAATAAAGTAAAGGGGCTACTGTTGTACGTGGATTCCGGCGGCGGCTCGGCTGCCGCCTCCGAAGCCATGTATGCAGCCTTGGCCAAGGTGGCGACCAAGAAGCCGGTCGTGGCCATGATGGGTGCAAAGGCCGCCTCGGGTGGTTATTATGTCACCGCCGCAGCTTACCATGTGGTGGCCAGACCGGGCAGCATTACCGGGTCTATCGGCGTCCTAGCCGGCAAGTTGCTCGACGAAGGATTAGTCAAGAACCTGCTGGCCAATCGTTTTACCCAGAGTCGTGGCGAAAGCGCCGAGCTGGAGCTGCCTTTTCGCCCCTACTCGGACGGCGAGCGGCAGGTAAAGTGGGAGCAAATTTCTACGCTTTATGAGCTCTTTTTGCGCCGGGTGGCCACAGCGCGCCGGACCACGCCCGCGGCCATAGACCAAATAGCAGGAGGCAGGGTTTGGACGGGGCGCCAAGCGCTGGAACACGGCTTAATAGACTCCCTCGGAGGCCTCAAAGAGGCGGTCGCGAAACTGCAGGAGTTGACGGGGTTGTCTGGGCCTGTCGCCCTTAGAGATATCCCCCTAGGGCGGGCCGAGGTCCCCGCGCCGCTGGCGTCATCCGCGGCCTTGGTTTATGGCTTAGAGAGTTTTAGGTTATTTAACGCAGCTTATGCCCAGTACATTTGCCTGTACGACGAACAGCACTAGGGCGATAGAGAGGGGTCTTTTATTGTACTACTTAGTCTATGCCGACCAACACGGCCGAGCCTATGAGGACACGCGCTACCGAGCGGTCTTTCGCACCGGCGACCGCCTGCTCTTGCCGGACGATGCCGAGATGATGCCCATGCCCAGCGGGGCGAGTCTCGTCGTTTTGCCTAACCGCGTTCCTATTGCCATAGATAAAAACGGGCAGATGCTGCGCTATCCAAGGAGTGGCGCCCAGGCCATGGCCGCCTTGCTGCCTCAGGGCTACTTGCGCACCTTATTACCCGGCTACAGCCGCCGGGCCGAGCGCTTGCCACTCTTTGGTTACACGGGCGTGGCATGGCGGGAGGGTCGCTTCTATGTGGCGGCACGCGCCGTGGCCAGTCCCGAGGACTTGGCGCGCTGGGACCCAGCGCATTTTAATACGCCCGAACTAGAGGGGCTTATCGCCAAGCGCCGGCAGGAACTGGGGCCAAACCGCATTATTGACCAATTAGCGCACTGTTCCATGGTCTATGGGTGCTTCACCGCGCAAAATATTTTTTATCGTCAGCGTGAAGGGGCCTTGCCCATTTCGCCCTCCTGCAATGCCAGTTGTGTGGGCTGCATTTCCTTACAGCCCTCCGAATGTTGCCCCGCCCCGCAAAACCGCCTTACCTTTATTCCTACTTTGGACGAGGCGGCAGAACTCGCCACTCTGCACCTCTCCCAAGGTGGCGAGGCCATTAGCTTTGGGCAGGGTTGCGAGGGCGAGCCCCTGCTCCAAGCGGAGTTGGCGGCAGGGATTATTCGCCGTGTGCGCGGCGTGACGCCTAAGGGTCGCCTTAACGCTAACACCAATGCCGGTTTCTTGCGTGGTGTGCAACAGGTGGTCGAGGCGGGCATAGATTCCCTGCGCATCAGCCTCAACTCGGCGCGCAGTGCCTGTTATACCCCCTACTATCGCCCCGGTGGGTACGGACTCGAAGATGTGGTCGAGTCCATCCGGTATGCCCGCCAGCACCGCGTCTATGTCTCACTCAACCTACTCGCCATGCCCGGCATTACGGATAGACAAGAAGAAGTCGCGGCGCTCAAGGAGCTCGTCGCCGCGACAGGGGTTAACCAAGTACAGTTTCGTAACCTCAACCTCGACCCCGACCTCTACCTGGAGGTGCTGCCGCCGGCTGAGGGGGAACTACTGGGGATGTTGCAACTGGTAGACGCGGTGGCGAGCACCGGGGTAAGTCTGCGTTAGAAGGTTCCTGCCAAAAGCTAAACGCTCTTGCCGGAAGACACTGCCTCGATGGTCGCCGGGTAGTTCACCCCGTTTTCGGTGCGGCCCACGGCCAAAGTGCAGACCAGGTCGCCGCTGACATTCATGCAGGTGCGCGCCATGTCGACAATGCGGTCCACACCCATGATGATGCCGATGGCCGAGACCGGCAGCCCGACAGATTCGAGCACCATGGCGAGCATGATCATGCCGGCCCCCGGAACACCGGCGGTGCCGATAGAGGCGAGGGTGGCCGCGACAATGACGGTCAGCATCTGACTCATGGTCAGGTCAACCCCGAGTAGTTGCGCCAAGAAGACCACCGAGACACCTTGGTAGATGGCGGTGCCGTCCATATTGATGGTAGCCCCGAGCGGCAGGGTAAAGGCGCCAATCTCTTTCTTGATGCCAAGGTTTTCTTCGCTACACTTCATGGTGACGGGCAAGGTAGCGGCGGAAGAGGCCGTGGTAAAAGCGACCAGCATGGCTGGGGATATGCGGCGATAAAAATCTATGACGCTTACGCCGCCAAAGAATTTGACGATGCCACCGTAAACAAAGACGGCATGGATGATGAGTGCCAGGTAGACGACGACAATAAACAAAGCTAGGCTGATGAGAATTTGCGCTCCCTGGTTGATGACGGTGCGGGCCATCAACGCAAAAACGCCGTAAGGGGCAAGCTCCATCACCATCATCGTCAGTTTCAGCATGGCATTGTTGAGCCCCTCAAGCACATTTAGGAGCGGCTTAGCCGTCTCACCCACCGCCGAAATGGTGATCCCAAGGAGCACGGCAAAGACGATAATCTGCAACATATCCCCTCTGGCTAAAGAATCTATGGGGTTAATGGGGATGATGTTGAGAATGGTCGTCATAATGGGTGGCGCTTCGCGCGGGGTAAAGGTGCCTGTTTTAGCGACATCAGCCGTCGCGCCCGGAGCGATGACGACAGCGAGAATTAGGCCGATAATGATGGCGATGGTGGTAGTAACCAGATAGAAACTGATGATTTTGCCGCCGATACGGCCAATCTTCTTGATGTCACCAAGGCTCGCCGTGCCCACGGTAATGCTCGCCAGTACCAAGGGGACGACAATCATGCGGATGGCGCGGATAAAGGCGTCGCCGACAGGCGAAATGAAGTAGGTCATGAGGTTCTTCACCCAGGTAGTTTCACGGACGCTGTAGAGCATAAGACCAAAGAGCACGCCCAGAATGAGTCCCACGAAAATGCGGTTAGCCAGTCTCATCTTCATACCTCCTCGCTTTGATAATCATAGTATTCTAATAACTGCGCCTTAGTCCTGCCGTGGGGGAAAATTATTTTGCCATACCGCGCCTTTTCTTGGTGAAGTCGATGCCAGGTAGCGCATGGTTACGACGGGGGAGGGTCGGCGTGCCATGTCACGCCGCTACCTAGGATGTTGTAGCGCCTCATCCATATTTGCGGTCAGATTCAGCGTCCTCTTGGTAGTTTCTTTCGCAGTCATCTCACGGGCCGCCTCTTGGAAGTGAGCGATGGGGTCAGGGATTTGATCGTCTTAGCTTTGGGCTTGCCGGTCGCCTGGTCGCGATAACTCTTGTCAATAGAAAGATAGACCCTACCATTTTCCCTAGGCGATTGTTTAAGGTTCGGATTAGCAACCTCCCACTACCGGTGTCAGCGACGAGACCGCTGGCATCATGTCGCGGCGGCTGGCCAAAGAAGAAGGCATACTCGCCGGCATTTCTTCGGGGGCAGCCGTTTATGGCGCGCGCGAATTAGCTCACCGCGCGGAAAACGCGGTAAGCTAATTGTAGTCGCGCTCCCCGACACCGGCGGGTGCTACCTGTCGACATGGCTCTTTCAGGGCTAAAGCAGTGCTCGCACGAACCAAAAAGGAGAACAATTATGTATAGCCGCATTCGCAAAGACGTAATGGCCGTTTTTGCCAATCACGGGGCAGGGGTGGCGATTGGAGAAAAGGCGGAAACTGGCGACGACATGGTGATGTAACAGGAAGCAGTTTTCGGCGGTGTAAGTATGGCAACAGCCAAACGAGACCCCACGATTGGCAACAATGCGCTGGTCGGTGCGCCTGCGTTAGTGCTCGGTGCCATCACCATCAACGAAACCTGTGCCCCCGGGCGTTACCGCACAACCCTTCTCGTCGTTTCCATCATTCTGGTAGTGAGCTGCTGCGCAGCTTCAATGACGCGCCTGCCTTCGGCAGCGTTGTGAAAACCGGTGCTGTTTTCGACCAAGAACCAGTCAAGCATGAACTGGGCTTCGCGGTGCAGCTTCTGCGCCTCAGCGACGATAGTGCTGTCGGCGGCAGGGTTGCGTCGCACGTCGCGCAAGGCATTAATAGCTGTAGCCAAATCGTTACCGACTTGGTTTGCCTGCGTGCGTAAATCGGTTTGAATTGTTTCGACGCGACTTCTTGTGGCCGCAAGATCGGTGTGGCAGCGCTGGCAGGAAGCCTCCATATGGTTTAGGGGGCTGGTCAGCCAGTGACTGGTGTAGGTTCTGCCGGCAGTGTTCGTAACCCGTGGGAGATGGCAGTCTGCGCAGGATAGCCCGAACCTTTGATGCACACTACCCTGGAAAAACTCAAACTCGGGGTGTTGCACCTTGAGGACGCCGGCGTCGGTGCGTGGATGCACCCAGTCCGAAAAATTGATATTGTTGTAATGCGCGAGTGCATCTTCGGCCCTAAAGCCGACGCTCCACGGGAAAATTATCTTGTTCTCGGTGCCAGCACCTCTAAAGTAGTACTCGGAGTGGCACTGGGCGCAAGTTAAACTGCGCATATCAAAGTCGCTTACCTGCCTGCCTTGCGCGACAATGGCTTCTTCGAGCCAGGGGCGCGTCAAGCGCAGGGCAAAGGTTTCGCTTTGGGGGTCATGGCAGTCGATACAGCTTACAGGGTGAGTAGTCTTGCCTGCGGCTTCGCTCCAAAACATGGTGTCGAACTCGCGCTGACCGTAACGTGCAACCAAGGCTGGGTAATCTGCCGATTTACAGCCCCAACACACACCGCCTGTTTTGCCGCGCCCGCTGATCAACGTGTCTTCAATGGCAAACATATGCCCTCTTGATTCGCGGAAATCAAACCAGAAGCCAAAGCCATGGTACATGGTGCGCATAAAGGGATACTTAGTGAGCTTTTGGTAGGGCACCGAGCCCCCGGCGACGGTGGGCGCCATCTCCGCTGTGCGCAGGTAGCTTGCCGTCTGGTCGGGAAAGCGCTCCATCCAATATCGCGAATCCGCTTGTGTCATCGTTACTACGGTGGGCTTTGGAACTTGGGGGGCGCGTGCTTGGTGGGGCAGATAGAAACCTAAGAAATAGAGACCCGCCGCCGCTAACGAATACAGTCCGACACGCAACACTAACTGACGAACATCTTTTGCCACTGGGAATCCGTCACCTCCTAAGATCAATTTAGTCGGGACAAGTCGCGCCGCTCCCGAACAGGGAGTTTCTTTTAAATCCTCAATTGTCTAATGACATCGTAAATCTATCGAAACTTGTCTACCTAATTTGATGCGGAATAATTCGGATTAAATTATACTACAAATCCGCCAGTCCTACAATCTTTGTTGACAATATTATTTAAGTAGGTTAATCTTGAGGCAAAATAGCGATTAGGTGGAGTGAGGGTGGCTGTACGGGTTGTCTGTCATGACCTGACCAAACATTTCCCTCCGCGCACCCTGTTTCGAGGTGTGAGTGTTACTGTGGAACCACACTCACTTTTTGCCGTTACCGGGCGCAATGGGGCAGGCAAAACCACCCTGCTAAAGATTATCGCGGGACTCGTGCCGTCATCCTGCGGATCTGTGCATTTTTCCGACGGCGGGCGCATTCTTTCCTTAGGCGAAATTCGCCAAACTATAGGCATGGTTGCCCCCGACCTCGCGCTCTACGACGCATTAAGCGGGCTAGAAAACCTCGCTTTCTTTGCCGAAGTGCGGGGTGTCGCTGCAGCGCGGGAGCAAATAGCCGAGCTGCTCGAACTAGTCGGCCTCACTAAGCGGCGGCACGATCCAGTCGCCACCTATTCATCAGGTATGAAACAGCGTTTGCAATACGCGCATGCCCTGCTCCATACTCCATCAATACTGATTCTGGACGAACCCACCAGCAACCTAGACAGCGCTGGTGCGCAAGTAGTTTACGGCATTATGCAGCGCCAACGTCAGCACGGCAGCGTGGTTTATGCCACTAATGACGCGAGGGAGGTTGCCTTAGCCGATGCAATTCTGCAGCTTGATTAAGGCAGCATGGACCGTCTTTCGCAAAGATTTGCGGTGCGAGTTTCGCACCCCACTCAACTTTAGCATCCTAATGATCTTTGCTGTGACGGTACTGATGGTTGTCAGTTTCGCTGTCGGCGGCATAGCCCTCGACCCCACGTTACTCGCCGCACTCCTATGGGTGATGTTATTTTTTACAGCCATGACCGGTGTGGCGCGTGCCTATGTGCAAGAAGAAGAAACCGGCACGGCGCTCGTGCTACGCCTAGCCACAGATAGCGCCGCAATTTACATCGGCAAAGTGTTATACAGCTTCGTCCTTTTAGTGGGTGTAGCCATAGTGGTCGTACCCCTGTACCTAGTTTTGTTTAGCGTTGCTCCTGCCATGCCGCTTGCTCTCGCAGCAACCGTAGTACTAGGCTGTTTAGGCATCGCCGTTACAGGTACGACTTTTTCAGCGATAGTAGCGCAAGTTACCGCCCAAGGCTCACTGATGACGGTGCTATCTTTCCCTGTAATGCTACCTCTCTTGTGGATAGCTATAAGCACGACAAGTACAGCTTTTGCGGGGAGCAATCTAGTCGCCCTCGCCCCCGACTTGGCTTTTATGTTTTTCTACAGTGGCATGACCTTTGTCGCATCCCTGGTACTAGTTGAATACCTCTAGTTTTTTGCGGGAAAGGATTTGTTAAGATGATCTGGAAATACGCGATGGGCCTATTCATGGCGGCGGTGATTATTGCTTCGTTTCTTCTCGTGCCCCCTACACAGGGACTAGGCGATATGGGGCGAATCATCGTTTACCATGTACCGACCGCATGGGTGGCAGTGCTCGCTTACCTGATGTCCATGGTGCACTCGGTCGCTTTTTTACGCACAGGTGACATGCTGCGTGACCGCAAAGCCGCTATTGCCGCTGGGCTAGGCACGCTGTTCTGCGTATTGGCCACGGTTACGGGGGCCATTTGGGCGAGGGGCGCGTGGGGGATGTTTTGGAACTGGGATCCCCGGCAAACCTCTGTCTTTTTGTTGCTCATGCTCTATGTAGCCTATTTCGCTTTGCGTGCCTCGGTGCAAGACCCCGACCGACGCGCTAAACTTGCGGCTGTTTATGCTATTCTTGCTTTCCTGACCGTGCCCTTTCTAGTATTTGTCGTTCCGCGCGTCTATCCCACCCTGCACCCCAACCTGATAAACGTCACCGAGCGCCGCTACGAAATGGATAGCATCATTCGACTGGTTTTCTTGTCCTCAGTCGTCGCCTTTACCGGTCTCTACCTATGGATGTTCGATTTGCGACTACGCGCTGAAAATATTTTAGACCAACTAGAGCGAGAAAGGGGCAACTAAAATGAGTGAACTGCAATTTGTGTTGTCAGTGACTTTAGCGGTTTGGATTGGGGTATTTGTTTACCTGCTGCATTTAGACTCTCGCCTACGGGGAGCCGAACGCCGTGAAAAGGTATGACCTCTATGTTCTCAGCTTACTGTTTGTGCTCTTTGCCGGGGGAGCGTACTTTTCCTTAGCCAGTGCCTTTACGCCCTACACCACCTTTGCCGAGGCGAAAGCCTATAACCGTGCGGGGCAAGTTAAGGGCGAGGTTGTGGAGGGAACAATTGTTTCATCGGAGGGTCAGGCGTTCAGCTTTGCCCTGCGCGATGCCGACGGCGCAGTACATACCGTACAACATCGGGGCGTTATGCCGCCAACACTCGCTACTGCACCGGCGGTAGTGGCCATCGGCAGATTTGACTCTTCCGAGGTTTTTGTCGCCCACCGCTTGCTGGTAAGATGCCCCACCAAATACCGCGTCAGAAACTAAAAGAGGAGATTGTGGAGTGACCAAAACAAAAACCGATGCAACTCGGCAAGCCGTTACCCTCTCCCCCCTCGTGCAAATACTGGTCTTTTTAGGCTCGATGCGCTTTGGGATCGCTCTTTTGATAGCGTTGTCCCTGCTCTCGGCTTATGCCACCTTTTTCCCCTTGGCATTTGCCCGCGAACGAATATACGGCTCGTGGTGGTTTTTGGGGGCGATGGGGCTAGGCGCGCTCAATCTCAGCCTTTGCACCGGCAAAAGCATTGGTCCGCGGTTTCGTCAGGCCTATAAGCCCAGTTGGCCCACCACTTTAGCCCAGCTTAGGCAAATGCCCGTTTCCTGTACGATTAAGGTCAGCTCGGGGGATGTGGCGGCCAAGAAGCTCACTACCGCTTTCAAGCAACTGGGACTAGCAACAAACCGACGCGACACCGGTCCAGGCACTGCAGTTTTCTTGCGGGGAGAGCGCGGACGCCTGGGTTATTTTGGCTCGATAGCCACCCATATCGGGATTTTGCTGGTGTTAGTGGGCGGCATGTATGGTTCGCTCACCGGCTTTGACCTCGGTGGCAGCGCCAGAAAAGGCGGCAGCATAGACTTGCCAGCGCAAGAATTAGCCATTCGAGTCGAGGACATTCGAGTAACATACAACGACCCCGCAGGCGTGGTGCGACCGCGTGTGGCTAGCCAACTACGCATCAGCCAAAGAGGACAAGAAGTCGCGACCGGAGCGGTAGCTATTAACGAACCGCTACGCTTTGACGGCATCACCGTCTATCATTCTACATTTCTCTGGGTAGCGCATGTCACCCTCTCCCACCCAGAAACAGGAGCAGTGCTACACGAACTCGCCCTCGTGGACCACGAAACCGTCAACCTTCCCGGTATGCCGCTGGCCATTGGCTCGGCTGGCTTCTTTCCTGATTTTACGGTGCAAGACGGCCGCCCGCTCTCCCGCACCTACAAGACCAACCGTCCGGCGTTAGTCTATCGCGTGGTGCAAGAAGGGCGTCCACTACCGCTACGCGTACTCGAACCTGATATGCCGCTAGAAGTCACCACCCCAGAGGGGCCCATGGTCATCACCCTCATCGGTTATGAAAAAGCCGTCAGCTATTCCGTGTCGCGTAATCTCGGCCGACCATATCTCTTTGCTGGCGCCATGATCATGCTGACGGGGCTTTTCTTGAGTTTTTTCATGGCACCCCAGCGTATATTTGCGGGAGTCGAGGCCAATGGGGAAATCGTCGTTGGTGGGCGCGGCTTTGTGCGCCACCACGGCATCGAGCATATCTTGGCAAACATAAAGTCCCGTGTTGAAGGCGAGGAATCCTAACATGCCAGTGTTTATTGAGGTGCCGGCAACGGCCCTGCTAGTGGAAAGAAGTCTCTTTATCTTGGCGACAGTGCTCTTTGTACTGGCTGCCCTAAGTTATTTTATGAATCTGGCCGGAAAGCGCGAATGGGGACCGTTCGCTTCGTTGCTCTTACATGGTGCGCTCTTCGTGCAGACCGCCTTCTTGGTAACGCGCGGTATCAATGTCAACCGCGTCCCCTTTGTCGGTCATTTTGAGTTTGGCAATCTCTTTATTTGGGCGAGCACCTTGCTTTACTTGTGGATGGAGCGCCGCTTGCGGCCGGTGTTTTACGCAGTGGGCGCCTTCCTGACTCCGGTTGTGCTCGTGTATCTCGCCTATGCTCATAGCGGCATCGTCAGCGCCGAGCACCGCGAACTGCCGATAGTTTTGCGCTTCCCGCTCTGGCTCAACATCCATGTCAGCACTTCCGTGTTTGCCTATGCGGGCTTTTCACTCGCCTTTGCACTGGGGCTAATATGGCTGCTTAGGCTATGGCTCACCGGGGCCAGCAAATTCGTACCGAAGGGCAATGTCTGGCAGACCATAAAAAGAGAGCTCCCCTCAGGGAGTGTCCTCGAAGAAAATATTTATACCTCTATCGCCTTCGGCTTCTTCTTCCAAACCGCCATGATCATCTCCGGCGCCATCTGGGCCGACATCTCTTGGGGTCGCTTCTGGGGCTGGGACCCCAAAGAAATGTGGTCGCTAATCACCTGGTTTGTCTATGCAGTGTACCTCCACGCCCGCCTCACCCGCCAGTGGCAAGGCCCGAAAGTCATCCTCGTCGTCGTCATCGGCTGGCTAGCCATGATGTTCACATGGATCGGCGTCGCCTGGCTCTTGCCGGGGATACATTCATTTGGATAGAATTAGGTGAGGGTTTTTGTAGCACTTGCCTAGGAAATACCACTTAGCCTCGTCGCGGGTCACATCTTCACGGCGAAGCACTATGCCGTTAGGTAGCCAGTTCTCTATTTCGCCCTTCCTCTCGCCCTCTAGGCCGAGCAAGACTTACTGCAACCATGTAACAATCAAAGGGTTGCGTTTACTTTGTCAAATAGCAAGAATATTATTTTGCCATACGGCGCCTTTTCTTTCGCTTGTCACCCGTTTTCCGCCGTGGTATAATGTCCGAGTAGTCTTCAAAAAAGAGGTGAATCAGCGTGAAAGAGAAAATTCATCCCATTTACCATAAAGCCCTAGTGAGTTGCGCTTGTGGTGCAACTTTTGAATCGGGGTCTGTCAAGAAGCAATTGCGCGTTGAGCTTTGCTCAAAGTGTCATCCCTTCTTTACCGGCAAGCAGAAGTTTGCCGAAGCCGGCGGTCGTGTCGATCGCTTCAAGAAGAAGTACGGACTAACGGAACAATAATGGGGGCATGAGCGTGGCAGGCAAGACCATTGGTGGCCAAGCAGTCATGGAAGGCGTACTGATGCGCACACCCGAGGGTTTAGCCATAGCGGTCAGGCGAACAGACCAAAGTATCAGCATCTCCAAGCGTCCCTTGGCGTCTGCCGTACAACGTAGCCGCCTTTTCAAGTTGCCGGTTTTGCGCGGGGCGGTGGCCCTAGTGGACACCCTGGCCATCGGCCTCGACGCCTTGATGCATTCTGTCAATGAGTCGGGCGACGAAGAATTGCAGCTCTCAAAAGGCGCCTTGGGCCTAACTGTTTTTGCCGGGCTGGCGCTAGCGGTAGGGCTGTTTTTTCTGTTGCCGACCATCTTGGCTCGCTTCTTAGGTGCGAACCTTCTCCACCCCGTGATGGCTAATCTCGCCGAGGGCGCGATTAGAATGCTCATTTTTGTGGCCTATGTATCTCTCATTGCCAGGTGGCCGGAGCTCAGGCGGTTTTTTCAGTACCACGGCGCGGAGCACAAGACAATAGCCTGCTACGAGGCAGGGGAGGAGCTTTGCCTCGCCAATGTCCAAAGGCACTCCACCCTGCACCTCAGGTGTGGCACGTCTTTTTTGCTCATTGTCATGGTCTTGAGTATTTTTTTCTTCTCCCTTTTTGGCTGGCCTAACATCTATATGCGCATTGTGCTGCGCATCTTGCTTTTGCCCTTTGTGGCCGGGCTCGCCTACGAAGTCATAAAGATATCGGCCAAGAGCACCGGCGCTTTGTGGCGCGCGCTAATGTGGCCGGGGTTGTTGCTGCAACGCCTTACTACCAGGGAGCCGGACGAGGCGCAAATAGAGGTGGCCATCGCCGCGCTCAAGGCCGCCTTAGAACTTCCGGCATAAGGACCAACCGAGACTAGGGGTGAGAACATGATTGAAAAATTACGAGCAGTGAAGGAGCGCTACGACCAACTGACCGAGTTGGTCAGCGACCCCTCGGTCATCTCCCGCCAGAGCGAGTGGCGCGCGTATATCAAGGAGCGGGCCTCTCTCACCGATTTAGTTGTCGCCATCGAAGGCCTAGACAAGGCCCTAGGTGATGTAGCCGAGTTAAAGACCGCCTTTGAAGGGCAAGCGGACGCCGAATTTCGGGAAATGCTCGAGTCGGAAATTAGAGTGCAGCAGGACAATGTCGAGCGTTTTACCACCGACATCAAGGTGCTACTCCTGCCGAAAGACCCTAACGACGAAAAGAATGTCATTGTCGAAGTGCGCGCCGGTACCGGTGGCAACGAAGCCGCACTCTTTGCCGGGAACCTGTACCGCATGTACACGCGTTTTGCCGAGCGTCAGGGTTGGAAGATTGAACTCTTGTCGGCCTCGCTCAGTGACCTGGGAGGCTGCAAGGAAGTTATTTTTATGATTGAGGGCAAGGGTGCCTATAGCAAGCTTAAGTACGAAAGTGGCGTGCACCGCGTCCAAAGGGTGCCCGACACCGAAGCCAGCGGGCGCATTCACACTTCTACCGCGACCGTGGCCGTACTGCCGGAAGCAGAAGAAGTAGACCTATTAATTGACCAAAACGATTTGCGCATCGATACCTTTTGCTCGAGCGGCCCGGGTGGACAGTCGGTGAACACCACCTATTCGGCGGTGCGCATTACCCACCTGCCGACCGGGGTGGCGGTCAACATGCAGGACGAAAAATCCCAGACCAAAAACCGCGACAAAGCCATGAAGGTTTTGCGCGCCCGCCTGCTCGAGTTAGAACAGGCAAAACGCGATGCGGAACTTACTGAGACTAGGCGCGGGCAAGTGGGCAGTGGCGACCGCAGCGAGCGCATTCGCACCTACAACTTTCCGCAGAATCGCATCTCGGACCATCGCATCAACCTCACCACCCATCGCCTCGAGGCCTTCCTGGACGGAGATCTCCACGAATTTATCGACGCCCTCACCACCCACGACCAAGTAGAGAAATTGCAGAGAGCATAATGAAAGCAATACCCGCTCATACCTACCTAACAGCCCGGCAATGGGGGGCGGGTAGGCTATCTCTAGCCGCCATCAGCGACCACATGTGGCAGGGTGAGCTATTGCTTTGCGAGGCCCTTGGTATAACACGGGCTGAGTTTCTCATGAATCCTCAAAAAGAAATAACTCCGGCCCAGGGGGAGCATTATGCCGAGCTCATCCGGGCTTTGGCGGAGGGCATGCCGCTACAGTACTTGTGCGGACGCACCGAGTTTTATGGGCGAAAGTTCATCGTCACTCCGGCAGTACTCATCCCGCGTGCCGACACCGAAACCCTCATAGAAGTCGCCTTAGCGAAAATCGATGCCCTCTCGCCTCACCGGGCCGGAGGGATCTTTGTGCTTGACCTCTGCACCGGCTCAGGCTGCGTGGGGCTGACCTTGGCCGCAGAGCGGCCCTTAGGGCGCTACACTCTTACGGATATTTCGTCAAGCGCCCTCGGTGTGGCCGAAAAAAATGCCAAACTTCTAGGGTTGAATAGCCGGGTCGAGTTTTTGTTGGGGGACCTCTTCGCGCCTGTTCATGGCCGACGCTTTGACCTAATCGTCAGTAACCCTCCCTACATCCCGACGGCCGAGATTCGGCAACTAGATCGTTTTGTGCAAAGGGAGCCCCACCTCGCGCTCGACGGCGGCAGTGACGGGCTAGATTTTTATCGGGCCATCATCGCGAGTGCCGCCCGTTATCTTACTCCGCGCGGCTACCTCGCGCTCGAGATCGGCAGCACTCAGGGCGAGAGCGTGGCCGCCATTTTTGTCGCCCATGGTTTTAGTGGGGTTACCTTGACCCGCGATTTGGCGGGAAGGGACCGAGTTTGTGCCGGGGAAAAATAGCTCATAGAGGGGCATTAAACTTTGGCATCGTAACTGAATAGCTATAATTTCTGTCCCCTGGCATTGGTCAGGGTTTTTTCAATTTACCAAGTCTTTCACTGCGATGGTAGATATCTAAGCCCGCAAGAAAAATTCGCGATAAGGTATTGACGGAACTTTTAAATAAGATTACAATTAGCACAAACAGTTATCCCCATGGGGGGGATGGCGTTAGGAGAGAAATGGACGATAGCGGGTCGGGGCTTGAACAGTAGGTAGTATGTTTGAGAGGAGGTGCAATAGATGCATGAGGGAGATCATGACCTATTAGAGGGTCTCGAAAAAAAGAAGGATGATCATCACCACGACCATAAAGAAAAAGGTCCTGTTGTTGATCTGAAGAAGACGCTGGGGATTGTTGTTATCGTGTTCGTGGTCGTTGTTATACTCAGGCTTTTATTAGTAAATTAATAACGGGCCGAACCGGAAGGGAGGTGCATTTTTTGCGCGAAAGAATTATCGATTATGTCAATGCCCTAACCTATCCCGGCATCATGCTGCTCATATTGATTAGCGCGGCATTTCCTGCGGTGCGGGAGCTACTGGGATTTGACCCCGTGCTAATCCCATTAATCATCTTGGGGGGGCACTTGCTCTACTCCACTGTAAAAGCTACCATTCAGACCAAGCGCATCACTGCGGGCGTCTTGGTCGTGATAGCGATGATTGCGACGTTGTTTATAGAGGATTATTTGGCCGGGGCCATTGTGGGCCTAATGATGGTCATCGGTGAAGCCCTCGAGGGCATGACTCTGGAGAAAACGCGCAATGCGGTTCGCGAACTCATTAAGCTCACCCCCTCCGTGGCCTCCGTGTTAAGAAATGGCCAATGGGTACAAGTCGCCCTCGGCGAAGTGCAACGCGGCGACACCGTCTTGGTCCGTCCGGGCGAGAGGGTACCGGTTGATGGCAGAATTATTGCTGGTTCGGCCGCGGTCGATGAATCATCCATCAATGGCGAGTCAATGCCGGCGGACAAACTGGAAGGCGCGAAAGTATTTGCCGGGTCGATGTGCGTCACTGGCGCGTTGGAGGTTTTCGTCGAGAAGGTTGGGGCGGACACCACTTTTGGGCAAATTATTCGGGTTATCAAAGAAGCCCAGATGAATAAGGGCGCCACACAGAAGTTTGCCGATATGTTCGCAGGTTACTTTACCCCGGTCGTCCTACTGTTGGCAGTTGCGGTGTACCTGCTCACGGGAGAATTGGTGCGGGCCATAACCATTTTAGTCATCGCCTGCCCTTGCGCCTTGGTCTTGGCTACTCCGACTGCGGTGGTTGCCGGGGTCGGCAATGCCGCCAAACGCGGCGCCCTCATCAAGGGCGGCGTTACCCTCGAGCAGACCGGACGCATTACTGCGGTTCTTTTCGACAAGACGGGCACTTTGACTAAGGGAACTCCCGCGGTCAAATCGATTGAAGCCTTTGCCGGTTTTAGCGAAGAGCAGGTGCTGCGTTTCGCGGCAGCGGCCGAACAGAAGTCCGAGCATCCCATTGCCAAAGCCATACTTCGCAAAGCTGCTGCCGACGGCATTGTGCTCGAGCCAGCGCAAGACTTTGTCATGGAAATTGGCCGCGGTGTCAGCGCAGTGGTAGGAACCAGCAAGGTATCCGTGGGCAATACCCGACTTCTAAAAGACATGACCACAAGTGTTGCCGTGAGGAGTGCCGCCGAAGCTCAAGAGTCGCTTGGACGTACCGCCTTGTTGGTCGTGGTCGATGGTCAAGTGGCTGGGTGCCTCGCCGTTGCCGACACCATCAGGGAGGATGCACCACAAATGATTGCGCTACTCCGCCAAAGCGGCATTAAGACCATCGCTATGCTAACGGGCGATAACAAGTCTGTGGCAGCCGCTATCGCCAAAGAAGTTGGCATTACTGAGTTTCGGGCGGGCCTTTTACCGCAAGAGAAACTAGATGTGGTGCGCGAGTACCAGGCCAAGAAAGAGGTCGTGGCAATGGTTGGGGATGGAGTGAATGACGGTCCCTCCTTGGTCATTGCCGATGTTGGGGTGGCCATGGGCGCCATGGGCACTGATGTTGCTATCGAGGCCGCCGACATAGCTCTCATGGGAGATAACTTGCTCCTCATACCCGAAATGCTGGGGCTGAGTAAGGCAGCGCTCAAGGTCATACAGCAGAACATCTGGGTTTTTGCGGTAGCGGTCAATGTGGTGGGCATGGCCTTTGGTAGCTTGGGGGAAATGACCCCCATTCAGGCCGCCATTGTCCACAATGTGGCCTCGGTTGCCGTGGTAGTTAATTCGGCGCGACTGTTGTCGTATCGTCAGGCTGCGTTCTAAAAAGTTTGGAGTGACTCGCCGGAGCGGCAGAGTGATGGCGAGATATTGACACGACAACATTTGAGGTGTAAAATTAAACCCGAGCGATTCTCTCGGGTTTTTTCGATTTCAAATCAGGGCCATCGGCAGAAGGGGAGGGAAGTATGCGTTTATCCACTAAGGGACAATATGCGGTTCGAGCGATGGTCGTGCTGGCGATGCACGGTGGGGCGGGGCCGGTTTCGCTGCGCTTCATTGCCGAACGGGAAGATATTTCGGAGCAATACCTTGAGCAGATTTTTATCGGCCTTAAAAAAGCGCAGCTGGTCAAAGGGGTGCGCGGTGCCAGTGGGGGGTATACTCTGGCCAAGCCCTCGCAGCTAATGACCTCCGGGGACATCGTGCGTGCAGTAGAAGGCCCCATCAAAATTGTCGATTGCGAGCATAACGGGACCTGCGAAAGAGTGCAGAGTTGCGTCACCCGCGAGCTTTGGGAGCGCGTCTCGGCCGCCATGAGCCAGGTCCTCGACGCCACCACCCTCGCTGACCTCGTTCTGCGTGCCGGAGAAAAAATTAATTAGGAGGTGCGCTATGCGCAGAGTATATCTTGACCACGCCGCCACAACCCCCGTTCATCCCGAAGTAATTGCCGCCATGTTGCCGCATTTTCATAATAGTTTTGGTAACCCCTCCAGCATTCATAGTTTTGGTCGCGAATCACGCCAGGCCGTCGATGAGGCCAGAGAAAAGGTGGCGAAGATACTCGGTGCCACGGCGCGTGAAATCGTCTTTACCTCGGGCGGGACCGAAGCCGATAACCTCGCCATTCAGGGGGTCGCCCTTGCCAAGAAGGGGCAGGGTCGGCACATCATCACCTCGCAAATTGAGCACCATGCGGTCCTCGATGCTTGCAAGTACCTAGAGACCCAAGGGTTTGCCGTAACCTACCTGCCGGTCAATGCCGAAGGGCAGGTGCAAATAGCCGATGTCCTGGCCGCTATTCGCCCCGACACCATCCTCATCACCATCATGCATGCCAATAACGAGACCGGGGCCCTGCAGCCCATTCGGGAGATTGGGCGGCTCGCCAAAGAGCACAAAATTACCTTTCATACCGATGCCGTGCAGGCCGTAGGTTCTATCCCCGTCAATGTTGATGACCTCGGCGTCGACCTTTTGTCTTTGTCGGCCCATAAATTTTATGGTCCGAAAGGGATAGGCGTCCTCTATATTCGTAGTGGCACCAAGTTAAAGCCCCTTTACCATGGTGGCGGGCAGGAGCGCAAGCTGCGCCCGGGCACCGAGAACCATGTGGGGGTGATCGGTCTGGCTAAGGCCCTAGAACTGGCGACGACCGAAATGGAAAGCAAGCAGGCCAAGGTAAGGGCGCTGCGCGACAAGCTCATGGGCGGGCTTTTGGCTATCCCCGAGGTGAAGCTCAACGGGCATCCCGAGGAAAGACTGCCCGGCAACGTGAATGTCAGCATTCGCTACGTCGAAGGAGAGTCGCTAATCCTAAGCCTTGATATGCAGGGTGTCGCCGTCTCTAGCGGCTCGGCCTGTACCTCGGGTTCGCTTGATCCCTCGCATGTCCTCTTGGCCATGGGGCTAAGCCATGGCGAGGCACATGGTTCGCTCCGCCTGACCCTCGGGCAGGACAACACCGAAGAAGATGTGGACTATGTCTTGGGGATACTGCCCCCCATCGTCCTGCGTCTGCGGCAAATGTCCCCCCTCTACCACAAGCGCTAAGAGCTACCAACACAAACAAAAGGGACGTGTCTTTTTGTTTTGGAAATAGGAAAGGAATGGTCATTTATGAATAGCTACAATGAAAAAGTGATGGACCACTTTAAGAATCCGCGCAATGTCGGCTCGATGGACGATGCCGATGGCATAGGTGAAGTGGGCAATATCAGTTGCGGCGACATCATGCGCATCTACATCAAGGTAGATGGCGAGGAGCGCATCGCCGACATTAAGTTTCAAACCTTTGGCTGTGGCGCGGCTATTGCCACGAGCAGCATGGTCACCGAAATGGCCAAGGGTAAGACGCTGGACGAGGCCTTAGTTATGAATAACAAGGACGTTGCTACATCGCTCGAGGGGTTGCCCCCGGTAAAAATGCACTGTTCAAACTTGGCTGCCGATGCTTTGCATGCCGCCATCAAGAACTACCGCGAGCAAAAATTAGGGCATAAAGACATGTCTGATGCTGCAGAAGCCCACACTCATTAAACTCGGCCTACTGCTCGCTCTTCTCGTCCTGTTGCCGGCGGTCTGGCTCTATGACGCCACCTTGCAACCGCCAGAGATTATGTACGATGTAGTTATTCGGGGTGCGACCGTGGTCGACGGGTCAGGACGAGCGCGCTTTCGGGCGGACGTAGCCATTCTCGGTGAGCGCATCGCCAAGGTGGGCAGCGTGCCCATCCGGTCCGGACGCACCGAAATAAGGGGCGCAGGGTATATCTTGACACCGGGTTTTGTGGATATCCACTCCCATGTAGATATGACCATCCGCGCCCACCCCCAGTCTTTAGCAGCCCTGCACCAAGGTATAACAACGGTGATTGTCGGGCAGGACGGGCGCTCACCCTTAAACATTGGTAATTTCCTAGCGGAAATTGACGCCCTAGCTGGTCTGGGCGTCAATTTTGGCACGCTACTAGGCCACGGGCTGATGCGTCACCGCATTGTCGGTCTGCGGAGTGACATCACCCCAGAAGAACTCGCCACCATGAGCGCCCTCGTCACCACCGCCATGGAGGAAGGCGCGTTTGGGCTCTCCTCGGCCCTCGAGTATTGGTACAATGCGCCCGCCACTACAACTGAACTCATTCACTTAAACCGCATTGTCGCTCTCCACGGCGGCGTCTATATTACTCATGTGCGTGATGAGGCCGCCGGCATTATCGCGGCCATCGAGGAGGCCCTAGCGGTGGCACGCGCGACCAAGGTCGGCGTCAGTATTACCCACTTCAAGGTCAGGTGGCGCGAAAACTGGCACCTGCAAGGCCCGGCTATCAACTTAATTAACGAGGCGCGCAAGGAGGGCCTTAATGTCATCGCCGATGCCTATCCCTACTTAGCGCCGGATTTTGCCACGTCGTGGCCCCTGCGCTTGCACTCGCACCGTGACCCGCGCGACCTCCTTCTTAAGCGCACCACGCACCCTTACGGCGAGAAATATCTTGAGCACACACTGAGCGAGATTGCCGCTGCGGAGAATATTGCCCCGGCGCAAGTCATGGCCAACCTCCTGCGCCACGACGCGGAGGTTGGTGTAGACCCACGCAGCGAAACCCTCGTCACAGGGCTGCTCATGTCCGAAGCCAATTTGCGCCAAGTGCTCAGCGCTCCCTTTACTGCCATCGCCTCAGACAATAGCGCTCCGCCAAAGACGGGCAACCTCGCGACGCACCCCCGTGGGTTTGGCACCTTCCCTAGGTTTATAGCCCGTTACCTGCGCGACGCCAAACTCCTCACCCTAGAAGAAGGGGTGAGGCGCATGACCGGCCTGCCGGCAGAATTTATAGGGTTAAAAGAACGCGGTCTTGTCAAAGAGGGGTACTTCGCCGATTTAGTCATGTTCAAGCTATCGGAAGTGCAAGACAAAGCTACATTTTCTAATCCCGAGCAGTACCCGGAAGGAATAGACTATGTCTTTATCAACGGCGTGGCTTCAATAGTAGGTGGTCAGTTTACCGGCGAGACCGGTGGACGGGCAGTATTTAGAAATCAGAGGCCAGACTGAGGAGCAGATCCTCGCCTATCTTGTGCACATCGCCTGCCCCCATGGTAATGAGCGTATCGCCCGGGCCTAGGCGCGTCTTGAGGTAGTTAGTGGCCTCCGCCAAAGAATCAATATGGCGCACATCTTGGTTTAGCGCAAAGATTTTTTCGGCCAGGTCTTTTGCCGTTATCCCACAGGTGTTTTTCTCGCGCGCAGCATATATAGGTACAATAATTACGGCGTCTGCTGAAGCGAGGGCCTTGGCAAAGTCAACGAGCAAGGCCTGGGTGCGGCTATAGGTGTGGGGCTGAAAGACCGTGATGATTCGCCCTTTGGCCACATCACGCGCCGCGCTAAGCGTGGCCGTAATCTCCGTAGGGTGATGAGCATAGTCGTCTATGACCGTAGCGCCATGGTAGTGGCCTTTTAGCTCAAAGCGACGGTGTGTGCCCGCAAATGAAGCCAGCGTCTGCAGCATGGCGGCCATGGGCAACCCTAGGTGGTTGCCGACAGCCAGGCAGGCGAGGGCGTTTTGGATGTTGTGGCGTCCGTTCACTTTAAGTTCGGCTCGTGCTACATGCTCACTCCGCAAGTAGACATCAAAAGTGCTCCCGCCGGTTGATTTGGTGTTAATATTGCCCGCCCGCCAGTCCGCACCGGGCGTGAGCCCGTAAGTGATAACCTGGCACTTGGCAGCAGGTAAGATAGAGCGCACATTGATGTCGTCATGACAAGCGATAAGTAGCCCTTCCTTGGGGATGATGCCGGCAAAGCGCCTAAAAGCAGCCACGACATGGCTGAGGTCGCGGAAGTAATCAAGGTGATCGGCATCAATATTAAGCACAATACCAAGTTGCGGCTTGAGGGCCAGAAAAGTCTCCACGTATTCGCAGGCCTCGGCGACGAAGTAGTCGCTTTGGCCGATGCGCACATTGCCCCCTAAAGCGTCTAGCTCCCCACCGATGAGCACGGTCGGGTCGAGTCCGGCCTCGTCAAGCATTAGCCCAAGTAGCGCGGTGGTAGTTGTCTTGCCGTGCGAGCCACTTACCGCTATGCCCACCCGTGCTTCCCCCATCAATTTCCCTAAAAATTCAGCCCGGCTCATAATGGGTAGCCCAAGAAGGCGGGCCTGCTCCATCTCGGGGTTATCGGGCCTTATGGCCGCCGTATAGACCACCAAATCGGCCTCGTTGACTTGTTCTGGAGCATGCCCGAGGTATATAGTTGCTCCTTTCGCGCTGAGGCGCGCGGTGAGAGGGGACTCTTTAAGGTCCGACCCCGAAATATGGATACCGCGCTCCTGCATAATGAGTGCCAATGCGCTCATAGATATGCCGTCAACGCCGATAAAATGGATATGTTGTGGTGTATGCAAAGGCTTTGCCCCCTTAACCATGCGTCTTAGCTTACCGTCGTAACCCACATATTATACTATGTGGGCGTCAGCCGTATCGTCAAGACCCTCTATTGTTAGTATACTATAGGAGAGCATTTTCTGGCGTCTTACCGGCGCTAGATAGAAGTAGCGGGAGGTAGTTGTGTCGATGATTAACAAAAAAAGGCTCCTCGAAAATTTCCTTAAGCTGGTCCAGATTGACTCTATGAGCAAAGAAGAAAGAGCTATGGTGGACGAGCTGGCTAGGCAGCTCTCCGCCCTCGGTTTGTCGGTAGTCGAAGACGATGCCGGGCAGAAGATTGGCGGCAATGCCGGTAACCTCATCGCCACGATGCCCGGGACTGTGGCGAAGCCCGCCATCATGCTCTCGGCTCATCTTGACCGCGTCACTCCGGGGCTAGGCATTAAGCCCCTGGTCCGTGACGGTATTATCTATAGCGACGGCAGTACCATTTTGGCAGCCGACGATTTGGCTGGGGTAGTGGGCATTGTCGAGGCCGTGCAGGCGCTTCTAGAGAGTAAAGAGCCCCATGGTCCGGTAGAAATTGCCCTCACCGTGGCCGAAGAAGGCGGTCTCCGCGGGGCCAAGAACCTCGACTACAGCAAGTTGACCGCCAAACTCGGCTTTGTGCTCGATGGCGGTGGCCCGGTGGGCTCCATTGTGATCAAGGGACCTGCCCAGGACAGAATCGAAGCGACTATCAGGGGCAAGGCCGCGCATGCCGGAGTAAGCCCCGAGGACGGCATCAACGCCATTATTGCCGCTGCCACAGGGCTCGCCCGCATGAAGTTGGGGCGTATCGACCCTGAAACCACCGCCAACATCGGCGTCATTCAAGGCGGCGCGGCGACCAATATTGTCCCCGACATGGTCTACCTGAAGGGCGAAGCGCGCAGCCTAAACCCCGCTAAGCTCATGGCGCAGTCGGAGCATATGCGTGCGTGTCTGGAAGCGGGCGCGCGGGAGCGTGGCGCCACAGCCGAAGTGCAAATTAGCCGCATGTACGCCGAGCTCTCCCTAGATGCGGGTGACGAAGTGGTCGAGATTGCCCGCCGCGCAGCCGAGCATATCGGTTTGGCGCCGACTATGGTGACCTCCGGCGGGGGTTGCGACGCCAATATCTTCAATCAGCGCGGCATTGCCACCGTCAACCTAGGCATGGGTTACATGAAGGTGCACACCACCGAAGAATACATCTCCGTGGCCAACTTAGAAAAAATAGCCGAATGGACCTTGGCCATTATTCAGCAAACTCCCAAAGCCTAACCACCCAGACATCCAGACATCCAGACACCCAGACACCAACCTCTAGCTTCTCACCTCACGGAAAGGAGGGTTTACACGTGGAGCAGTTTAGACAGCAACTAGCCGCTAGGCTGGCCCCCTACATGGAAAAGCCAGCCGAAGAAGTGCGCAGCATGATGGAGACCCCCCCTAACCCTGCTTGGGGCGATGTCGCCATTCCTTGTTTTACCCTAGCCAAGGTAAAACGGCAGGCGCCAGCCAAGATAGCGGCCGCCCTAGCCGGCGAAATAGATCTTCTTGGCCTCGCCGGCAAGGTCGAAGCTGTCGGGGGCTACTTGAATATTACCTTTGACAGTAGCTTGGTGGCTCGCGAGATAATCGCCGGCCTGATGAAGGAAGGCGTTGACTACGGTAATGCCAAAATAGGGCAAGACAAAAAGGTCGTCATCGACTTTTCTTCCCCCAATATCGCCAAACCTTTTGGTATCGGGCACCTGCGCACCACCGTCATCGGGCACAGTCTGTCGCGCATCTATGCCGAGCTTGGCTACGACGTAGTGCGGGTCAACCATATTGGCGATTGGGGCACGCAGTTTGGCAAGCTCATCGTCGCCTACACCTTGTACGGAGAAGGCGATTCCTTGGCACAAGACGGCGTAGAAAAGCTCTTTCGCCTTTATGTTAAGTTTCACCAAGAGGCCGAAGCAAACCCTGCCCTCGAGGTCGAAGCCAGGGAATGGTTTCGCCGCCTTGAAGGTGGCGACCCCGTAGCCCGCCGGTACTGGGAGCTATTTAAAGAAGTCAGCCTGGAGGAGTTTAAACGGGTCTACCAGGTACTCGGCATCGAGTTCGACTACATATTGGGTGAGAGTTTTTACGAGCCCTATCTAGCTCCCACCATACAAGAGATAGCTGATAAGGGTTTGGCCGTCCTCTCCGATGGGGCGCTCATTGTCGACTTAGAGAGCTTTGGCATGCCGCCGTGTCTGCTAAAAAAGTCTGATGGGGCAACCCTCTATGCCACCCGCGACCTCGCCGCCGCCCTCTACCGCGACCGCCTCTACCATCCGGAGTTACTGCTCTATGTCGTCGGGCAGGAGCAGACCTTGGTCTTTAGGCAGTTGGCCGCAGTGCTCAGGCTCATGGGCGAGCCGGCCGGCGACAAGGTCGAGCATGTGTCTTTCGGGCTGTTTAAGTTCCCCGAAGGGCGCATGTCTACCCGCCGCGGCAACATCATCTTTTTGGAGGACGTCTTACAAAGGAGCATCGAAATGGCGGCCGCCATCATCGAGGCCAAAAACCCAGAGTTACAAGATAAAGCAGAAATCGCCCGGCAAGTAGGCGTTGGCGCCATTGTCTTTGGCGACCTCAGGCATGGGCGCATTAAAGACGTAACTTTTGACTGGGATGAAATACTCAATTTTGACGGCGAGACCGGACCCTACCTGCAGTACACCCATGCGCGGGCCTCGGCGGTGCTCCGTAAAGCCCAGGGCAGCACCGTGGGCGAGTTGTCAGATTTTGCCTTGACCGACGAGTATGCTTTGCCTTTAATCAAGCTTCTCGGCGAGTTTGCCCCTACAGTCGCCAAAGCCGCCGCCTTGTTTGAGCCTTCAGTCGTGGCCCGCTATGTGCTAGACCTCGCCCAGGAGTTTAACCGCTTCTACCATAATTGTCGCATCATTGGGTCAGACGAAAAAGTAGAACAGACCCGCCTGGCCATCGTTCTTGCTACCAAGACAGTGCTGGCGCGCGGTCTTTACCTCCTTGGTCTGTCCGCCGTCGAGAGAATGTGATGATTAAAGAATACAGCGCGGGCGGCATATTGTTTTTTGGCGACGAGGTATTGCTGGTCACTAATTTTAGGCAGGATGTCGTCTTCCCTAAGGGGCACCTAGAGCTCGGCGAAACTGCGCTTGAAGCAGCCCTGCGCGAAGTGGCCGAAGAAGTGGGCGTAGTGCCCGAAGTGCTTGCCAGCCTAGGCGAAACCAGCTATAGCTATTTTGCGGGTAACCCGAAGGTGCAGCACCTAAAAACCGTCTACTGGTTCCTCATGCGGGCCAAAGACAAGGCAATTCGCTGTGACGGGTACGAAATCATTCGCGGTCAGTATACAACCGTCGCCGAGGCACTGGAGCTACTGACTTATGACCCTGACCGCCAAAAACTAACCGAAGCCGAGCAGTACCGTCGAACGGTCAAGCCGTAGCAACGCACCAATGGTGCGTCGTCGCTCCCCCAATTTCTAAAGAAAGCGGGTGCCCCATGCATAAAAAACGCCTGGCCGAATTGGCCGCCAGCCTTAAAAGCGCCGACATCCAGGCTGCGGCTATCTTACCCAGCGCAGCGCTGTACTACTTGACCGGCATGTCCCTCAGTTGCAGTGAGCGCCCGCTTCTGTTTGTGGTGTTAGACAGCGGCGAGTTTTTTGCGGTCTGCCCCTTTTTCGAAGCCACTCGCGTAGCCCGCGAGGCGCCCTACGCCACCATCTTTACATACAGCGATGAGCAGGGCGCAGGGCAGGGCTTTGCCGCCTTGGCCGCCAAAGTCGGCCCGCTGAAAAACATCGCCATGGAATACCAGGCGGCCAGACTGCTCGAATACCTGCTCCTCAAAGAACATTGCGGAGTCGAGTCTTTAGCCGACCTCCGCCCCCTCTTGGCCGAACAGCGCATGCTAAAAGAACCGCAGGAAATAAACAAAATGCAGCAGGCGGCGCGCCTAGCCGATTTAGCCATGGGTTTTGTCGAAGAAAATCTCTGCCCGGGCATTAGCGAACTTTCGTTACTGGCTAAGGCGGAGGATTTTATCAAATCCAAGGGTGGGCATCTGGCTTTTATCTCCATTATCGGCGGCGAGCGCACCGCGCTCCCCCACGCCACGACCGGCGCCCGCATCCTCATGACGGGCGATGTGGTGGTCGTAGACCTTGGCTGCCAGGTCGAAGGCTATTATTCCGACATCACCCGTACCTTCCTCCTCGGTCAGGCCAGCGAAAAAATGCTCGAGGTCGGTAAAATTGTCTTGGCCGCCAATACCCTGGCCAGAGAAGCCATCTTCCCCGGCGTCAGCGCCGGCTTTATCGACCAGGTGGCCAGAGAGTATATAACCAAGGCGGGGTACGGAGAGTTTTTTACCCACCGCACCGGCCACGGCCTTGGCCTTGAAATCCACGAAGAACCGTACATAGTCATGGGCAACCGGCACCTGCTCGCCGCAGGCAATACCTTTACCGTCGAGCCGGGCATCTACCTAGACGGAATCGGGGGCGTGCGCATTGAGGACGATATTTGCGTCACCGCGACCGGGGCCGTCAGCCTGACGACCTATCCTCGCGCCCTCAAGGTAGTTACCAAGTTTGCCCAACCACCGAGCAGGGGGGAAGCTCCTTGTCGTCCTTAGCGCGGCTTATCGCCATGTTCCCCCATGCTATGTTGCGCCAAGAGCCGATGAGCCGGCATACCTCCTTTGGCATTGGCGGCCCGGCGGACGCCCTCTGTGTTCCCCGCGACCTCGCCGAGCTCAAGGCGGTGCTCCGGGCGGCAGGGGACGGGCGGGTGCCCATCACCATCATGGGTCACGGCAGCAACCTCCTCGTGCGCGACGGCGGTATTCGCGGCCTGGTCATTAAAATATCCGGCACCCTCGACCAAGTGGCGGTGCGGGGCGACAGTATCACCGCGGGCGCGGGCGTGCTCCTTTCGGCTTTGGCGCGTCAGGCGGCGGAAGCCGGACTTACGGGGCTAGAGTTTGCCGCCGGCATACCCGGCACCTTAGGAGGTGCGCTTTACATGAACGCCGGGGCTTACGACGGCGAAATGAAGGACGTGGTCACTGCCATGCGCGTCTTGGCCGAAGACGGCGCCGAGAGAATGTTGACGATAGACGAGCTGGCCTTTGGCTATCGGCAGAGTGTGTTGCAAGGGCATAGGCTCATCGCCCTCGAGGCCACCCTACAACTGAGGCCCGGTCCCCGTGAGGCCATCTTCGCTAAGATAGAGGAGCTAAACCGTCGGCGGCGCGAAAAACAACCCCTCGCCATCCCGAGCGCGGGTAGCGTCTTTAAGCGGCCGCCCGGCAATTTTGCCGGTACCCTCATCGAGCAAGCAAAGCTGAAGGGTTGCCGCATCGGCGGTGCCGAAGTCTCCACCCTCCATGCCGGCTTTATTGTCAATGTTGGCGCGGCCACCGCCCGCGATGTCGTGGCTTTAATCAACCATGTGCAAGGCGTCGTACAAGCAAACTCAGGTGTACTTCTCGAGCCGGAAATTCGCATTATAGGGGAGGAATAAAGAATGGCAACTGCCGAAGAATTGGCGCGAGAGCATTACCAGGGCGGTTACAACTGTGCCGAAGCCGTCTGGCTAGGTCTCAACGAGGACCTTACGCCCGAACAAAAGGCCTTCGGATTAAAATTGTCTTCTGGTTTTGGGGGCGGCATGGGCTCTGGCGGTTTGTGCGGCGGAGTGGCCGCCGCGGTCATGTCCATCGGCCGCTGGTACGGGCGCGACCTTGGCGGTGCGCGCAAGGACGACGCCAAGTTGCTGGCCAAAGAACTGGTCGGCATCGTGGAGCGCGAGTATGGCTCGGTCAACTGCTGCGACTTAAAGCCTAACACCGATGATTACCGGAAGCATTGCATTGAGTACGTAGCACTCTGTGCCCGCACCGCGGTAACCCTCATGGATAGGGGCGTCGTCGACGAAGACTGTGGCTGAGAATAACTGCGTGTGCGGTGCACACAAATCCATAATAAAAGAGCCACTCACCCGAGTGGCTCTCAGTAATAGGTGGTCGGGGCGACACGATTTGAACGTGCGGCCTCACGGTCCCGAACCGTGCGCTCTACCAAGCTGAGCCACGCCCCGATTAATTAGAGGTTAGAGGTTAGAGGTAAGAAGTAAGAAGTAAGAAGTAAGAATTGAGAAGTCGGATTTGGGAGGTCTGAGTTGAGAGGCGGGAGTTGAGATGCGAGAAGTCAGATTTGAGAGGTCAGACGGAGATAATGAATAGTGTGACCTGTTTCCCTATTATACACTAGCCCCTCGCTGGTGTCTAATCAGTTTTCTATATTGCCTCCCCTTCGAGCAGTACGCCCCTCCCCTTCGAGCAGTACGCCCCCCCCCCCACAAAAAAACCGATAGGAGCACAAAATGCGCATA
>JAGXSS010000072.1 GCA_018334055.1 Peptococcaceae bacterium | reverse complement strand
TAATCGCTTTTTCGGTTTCCTTCCTGCCCATGTGCTTGCCCTTCTATTTGATGCTGGCCGCCAGCGCGGCGAGGCGCTGCGGGTCGCGTGTTTCGCACTCCAAAATTACTAGGCGCAAGGCGCTCTCGCCAGAATCGACGCCGCCCTTGGCCGCCTCGTCGCGGAGCCAGTGCGCAAACTTGAGCAGCGCGGTCCGTTTGCCGTGGTTTGGCGGGAAGACGAGATGATGTTGGTGGACTTGGATTCCCTTGCCGTCCGGGAAGACGGGAACTAGGCGTCCGCTGGCGAGGAGCTGGTTCGCCAAGACGTTGCTCTCCAGGATGATGCCGAGGTCGCCCGCCGCCGCGTCCAGCCCCAAACCGGCCCGATCGACGCACAGCGCGTACTGGCTGGGACACACGCCGAGCCCGATGCTGGCGAACCATTGCGGCCATTGCACTAGGTTTGACTCGCATTCGATCAGGTCCTGCATCAGCAGGCTCTCTGGCGTGCCAAGGTCGAGTTTGGCCTTCAGCTTCGGGCTGATCAGCGGCAGCATGCTTTCCGTGAACAGCGTCTCAACATGCAGATTGGGCCAGTGCGCGGTGCCGTAACGGATGTCCGCGTCGATCTCGCCGCGGGAGAAATCGGAATCGACTGGTGACGCCGAGAGTCGGATTCGGACGTCTGGATTGGCCGCCATGAAACGCGGCAGGCGCGGCATCAACCATTGACTGGCGAGGGTGGGGACGGAGTGGATCCGTAACACCTTGGTGCTGTTGCCGAGCCGAGCGCTGTCGATCGCATCAGCGATGATCGCCAGCGCCCCGGACAATCTTTGCCGGAACCGCTCTCCCGCCGCGGTCAGCGTCACTCCGCGAGGACTGCGGACGAATAGCTGGCAGCCGATGTGATCCTCTAAGGCGGCGATCTGATGGCTGACCGCCGAAATAGTCACATATAACTCGTCCGCTGCCTTGCCGAAGCTCCCGTGCCGCGCAACGACTTCAAACGCTACCACCGCTCTCATCGACGGAAGACGGTTCATCAGGATGCGTTCCTTACATAAATTTCAACACGAGTTGAACGTTTTCAGAGTACCCGGTACGCCGTAAAAAGCTCTACCATCTTACACTGATTCGGCTGCTTTCTGGGCAGATCGAAGCTCGGGCCACTGCAGTGTGGTATTAATTCGTTCTGTGTGCCGGATATCGACGCACTAAGAGGAGCTGTTCTTGAATCAATTTTTCGTATTCGGTTCACCTTCGACAGTCTTGTACGGCGTAGGGTGTCTTGATGCGGTTGGTGAGCGAGTTATGCAGTTTGCCGCCACGCGCGCACTCATCGTCACCGACGACTCCGCCGTCCGGACCGGAAAGGTCGAGAGATTGATGAGCATCTTGGCTGCGTCCGGGCTTGGGGCTTCGGTCTATTCCGCCGTCAACACTGAACCCACCACCCTGCATGTCGACGAAAGCCTCGCGCTACTGCGCGCCGACGGCTGCAATCTCGTCATCGGATTCGGTGGAGGAAGCCCCATCGATACCGCGAAGGCAGTCGCCGTCCTCGCGACCAACCCAGGGACGTTCTTCGACTATCACGGCCAGTTTGTCGACATTCCAAATCCGCGACTGCCGCTCGTGGCTATCACAACCACCGCGGGAACCGGCAGCGAAGTAACCAAGGCATCAGTGATCACCGACACACAGCGCGACGTAAAAATGGTTATGCGCGGCGATAGAGTGCGCCCTGACCTTGCGGTATGCGATCCGCTGATGACTCTCTCCATGCCGCCCGTCGTGACGGCGGCGACCGGTATGGACGCCCTAGCCCATGCGATCGAGGGCTCGGTCAGTTCGGAAACGCAGCCAATGTCGGAAGTCTTCGCCCTAGAGGCGATCAAACGAATCAGCAGGAGCCTTCCCATCGCCTGCGCGAATGGCAATGACATTGAGGCCCGCAGCGACATGATGCTAGGTCAGCTTCTCGCCGGCTACGCCTTCGGTATTTCGTCGACAGCTTCGGGGCACGGTATGGCGCGGCCGCTAGGCGGTCGATTTCACATCCCACACGGCCTGTGCAACGCTCTGTGCCTCCCGATCTTCATGGAATACACGCTTCCGGCGTGCCCCCACATGTTCGCGAAGATGGCCGTCGCGATGGGCGAGGACATCAGCGGCCTCGTCGTTTGGGACGCTGCCCGGAAGGCGATCGATGCTGTGAAGCGTATTAAGCGGCTGATCAATATACCCACAATCCGGGAAATCGGCGTAGACGTCGAAGAATTCCGGCGGCTCATCCCTATTATGGCGCAGGACGGGATTGACGCTGGGAGCCACCAAGTCAACCCGCGCGTACCCACGCACAAGGAACTGTGCGCGATGTACGAATTGTTGCTGGCGGAGTAAGATAAGTCGAAAGGCGAGAATAATCATGATAACGATCACCACCAGCATGGAATCTTTGGGAGAAGATCGACTTACGACGGAACAGCGGCGGGAGCTGAATGATGTGCTTGCGCGCGCCCGTGCGGCCGCCGTGATCGCCGAGACTTATGATCAGGAACGCGTTGATTCCCTGTGCCAAGCTGCTGCTTGGGCCGTGGCGAACAAGAAGTCTTTTCAGCGCCTTGCCGAAATGGGCGTAGCCGAAAGCGGGATCGGCGACCCGGTCAGCCGCGTGGGCAAGCGATTCAGGCTGCGTGGCATCCTTCGCGACGCGCTCCGCGAGAAGAGCGTCGGCCTCGTTGAGGAAATCCCAGAGAAGGGCATCTTCAAGTACGCCAAGCCAGTCGGTGTCGTTGCTTCCATCATCCCGATGACCAACCCCGATCTGACAGCGGCGGGAAACTCAATCTGTGCGATTAAGGCCCGAGATGCGATCATCTTCTCGCCGCATCCGCGCGCCCGGAATACGTCATTTGAGACAATCCGCCTGATGCGCGAGGCGCTGGTGCGCGAAGGTGCCCCAGCCGACTTGCTGCAATGCCTCCTCAATGTCAACATTCCGATGGCACAAGCCCTAATGGAAAGGGTCGACCTAGTCACTGCGACCGGCGGCAAGGCGATGGTCCGGGCCGCCTATAGCTCCGGCACTCCGGCATTTGGCGTGGGGGCTGGCAACGCCACGGTCATCATCGACGAAACCGCAAATGTCGAGGAGGCAGCGCGCAACGTCATGATCAGCAAGACCGCTGATTTCGGGTCCGGCTGCTCGTGCGACGGCAATGTACTGATCGAGGAGAGCATATTCGACCGGGTTATTGAACGACTAGCCGCGGAGGGCGGCTACCTCGCTGAAGATGCTCAAAAGAGCAAGCTGCAGGCGGCGATGTGGGACGCCGAAGGGCGCCGGTTGGAAGACACCATCGCCATCTCACCCCAGAAGCTCGCCGAGCGCGCCGGCTTCACCATTCCGTCCGATCGCAAGTTTATCATAGTAATTGGCGACAGGATCGGCAAGGCACACCCCTTCTCGTCAGAAAAGCTAACGAGCCTTCTGGCAGTTTACAAATATCGCGGTTTCGACAATGCTTTAGAGATGATGAAAGCCATCTTCGAAGTGGGCGGCAAGGGTCACTCCTGCGGACTGTATTCATTCGACCAAGATCACATCCACCGGCTGGCAATGGCGGCACCGGTCAGCCGAATCATGATTCGTCAAGCGAATTCAGCCGGCAACGCTGGCGCCTTCAACAATGGAATGCCCATGACATCGAATTTGGGCTGTGGATCCTGGGGCGGCAATATCGTTAGCGAGAACATCCACCTTAAGCATTACCTCAACATGACGTGGGTATCGGTTCCGATCCCAGAGGATAGGCCCTCTGACGGCGAGTTGTTCGGAAGATTCTATGATCCCACCCTAGAAGGGTGAAACTTGTCTATGGCAAATGCACCGAAAATTCCATTCTGTAGAGATGAGAGACACCGCGAATGCTGTTCAAAAATGCACCTCAACGGGTTTATGTCAACGAAGTGGCGACCCGCGACGGTTTCCAGAACGAGGACGCGTTCGTCCCAACCGTCGACAAGATACATATCATCGACCGCCTGTCGCTGGCGGGGCTAGCGAAGATTGAAGTGACTTCCTTCGTTTCGTCGAAAGCGATACCAAATCTTCGTGACGCGGCCGATGTGATGGCTGGCATCACGCGTCGGCAGGGCGTCGTCTACTCCGCTTTGGTGCCAAATCGACAAGGCGCGCTGCGTGCCTTAGAGGCCAAAGTCGACGAGGTTAACCTCGTAATGTCGATCGGAGAAAAACATAATCTCGCTAATCTGCGCATGACATGTGCTCAGTCGTTCGTCGCCTTCCGAGATATCATGGGAGTCGTAAAGGGGTCCGGCGTCCGAACGATGGGGTCGGTTGCAACCGCCTTCGGATGCCCATTCGAGGGCGAGCAGCCACTGAGCCGCCTGCTTTGGGCCGTGGAGCAGTATCTCGAACTAGGGATCCAGAGCGTCGACTTGTGCGATACCGTCGGGACGGGTCATCCTCGGATGATTTACACGTATTGTCGTGCGGTGAAGGAGGCCTTCCCAGATTTACCCGTGACCGTCCACTTCCACGATACTAGAGGCATGGGTTTGGCGAATGTCGTTGCCGCACTGGAGGCCGGAATAAACAGTTTTGATACGTCCTTGGGCGGTATTGGCGGATGCCCCTATGCCCCCGACGCGACAGGTAACATCAGCACTGAGGATACTGTGCATATGTTGGAGGCGTGCGGCGTGGCGACTGGCGTCGACCTCGACGCGCTGATAGCACTCGGTCGAGAATTGCCGGCCCTACTCGGCCACGACGTGCCAAGCCGTCTCGGCAAGGTGGGAAAGCGAACTGATCTCAAGCCGTTTCCTGCGTCTCTGGAGCAGCGAGGGCGTATCGAGGCAGCCCCCTCCACGGAGGCATATCGGGTACCGAGCGTATAGAGGTTTTCACTTATGTTTGGTCAAAAGTAGTGCAAATTCAATTGGCTATAGTTGCCTATCGATTCGATTTGCAGTTCATTTGATGCAAGGCGCGCAAAGGAGCGGTGTCAACGGCGGAATTTTCACATCTAAAGTTGATCAAAAGCCAAGCCGCAATGCGGCTGGCTCCATGCGGCCGTCCCCCGCCCAGTCCCGAACTGGTAGATTCACTCAACTACAGGAGACAGACACCATGGCATTCGCAAACCCTCCCCGCCGCACCTTCCTGCGCGGCACCATCGGCCTCGGCGCCGCTGCAATCATCGGTGCCCCGACCTTCTCGCACGCCTCGCCGATCCGGCTGTCGTTCGGCCACGCCCTCGGGCCCGGCAACCCGCGCTCGGTGGCGGCCGAGGCATTCGCTGCAGCGGTCAGGACCCGCACGGGTGGCGCGGTCGAGGTCATGGTTACCGGTGCCGAGCAGCTCGGCACCGACGTTGCGATGATGACCAGCCTGCGCACCGGCGCCCTGGCCATTTCAGCTAACGCCCAGGGACCAGCCTCGGCCATGGTGCCCGAGATGGCTGCCCTGGGGTTGCCGTTCCTGTTCGCCGACAGCGCGGCAGCGTTGAGGGTGCTGAACGGCAGCGTCGGTGAGCAGTTGCGGGCCAGGTTTGAGGCCGTCGGTATCGTGACGCTCGGCTGGTGGGACAACGGCATCCGCCACATCACCAACAGAGTGCGACCGATTCGTACGCCCGAGGACCTGCGAGGCCTAAGGATACGCACGCCGGCTAACCCGGCCACCATTGACATCTTTCGGGCGCTCGGGGCAGCCACCACGCAGATTGCCTTCTCAGAGCTCTACGGCGCCCTGCAGCAGGGCGTGGTCGACGGCCAAGAGAATCCGCTCGTCAACATTGCCAGCGCCAGACTTTACGAGGTCAACCGGTTCATCAGCCTGTCAGCGCACATGTGGGAGTCGACACCGGTGCTGATGTCTAGGATGGCCTGGAACAGGCTCGATGCCGCCGGCAGGCAGGCGG
>JAGXSS010000071.1 GCA_018334055.1 Peptococcaceae bacterium | reverse complement strand
CCCCCTCGGGGGGAAGGGATGTACAGCCGCTACCTTGTCCGCCATCAACTTCTCGGTTTGTCAGGGAAGGTTTTAAATGAGTGATCAGTTCTTTTCGGTTAGATTCTTAATTGAGTTGACACGGATTCTTACTGAAAGTGGCTCACATTTTTACTGGCGTTAGTGGCTCACTATTTTCCTAGCACGTGGCTCACTATTTTCTTGACAATCGCAGGCGATGTTATGTCAGCCACCTGTAACTGCAAAGTGATAGGTGTCCTTGATTCCTTTTTAGCCTTAGTGATAGCTGCTGCTTCCTGCTTGAGCTTTTGGATGATGTCAGGATCCTCTGCCAGCATGCGTTCGTAATTACCCAGGGTTTTAACAACCTTGGTCTTTTTTTCGTTGTCCCAGGAATGCGAGTATCTGCCCGGAACTGAATCACCCTTGCTTTTCCTGCCCCCGTTATTGAGACGTACACCCTCATTACCTCCTCGCCTGCTCCAAACCATCATAGATAAGTATACCATTTATGTATCACAATTGCAATAGAAAAACCGCACATAACCGGACAAATATTCAACCAAATTCTGAGTATGCAAAAGCCCGGAGAACATTGTCGCACAACGATCTCCGGGCTGAACCAAGAACAGATTGTGGGGTTAAAGTCCTAAAGTCAGGACCCCGGGGAAGTTCTCTAGCACTCGCCTTTGCATGCTAGGGAATGTTGCCTGCTATGCGTCCCAACACATCGGCCTTCCCAGTTAGACTTACGGGGCTCAATACCTTTAGCTTTCGCTTGCGGCTCGCTACCTCCCCTGCCTACGCTTAAACCTAGGATTACTCTTTCGGCTCCAAGGCTGGGTAACGGTGGCTGGCTAGGCTTTACCGTGTAGTATTCACAACTACTTCACACACTGCGCTTCGTGACGCGCGGGACGGTTCTGTCGATTGCGAAATATTTAACGAGCCTGCTGATGCTTATTAAAATGCGGACCACACGCTCTGGTAACGATAATTTTTACGCTACATTTCCTTATTTAGCTTTATAAAGAAATAAATCATAGCACATTGGTTAATCATGTAAACTGCTGCTAAAGCTAGGGTTGCCCAAAGCTCCAGTCGCATTATCGCAAAAATTATTATTAATAGTACAAAGACAGGGCTTATCGCATTAAACGACTTGCTCCGGGCTAAATGCAACAGCAAGACAGTGCGTTCATCATTTTGCTCAATCATCATATCCTGTTTCAAACCAGGTCGTTGTTTCAAGAAATAATTATGCATTATTTTTTCAGCATTGCTTCCAAACAACTGTAACCCTAAAAAAATCATCAAGCCTAACAAGATTTTCACCAAAGGCAGTGAGCGATGACTCAGGTAAATCAAACTGAGTATGGCAGTGACAGATACTAGCAGTCCGATGAGTAAAAAAACAATATTTGTTTTATGGTTGTGATTTTTCACTGTTTAAATCCTCCTCGTCATACAAAAATATTTGTTCTACCGGGAGTTTGAAGAAACGCCCCAATTTCAAAGCCAACCTCAGCGATGGGTTATAGCGGCCATTTTCCAATGAGCAGATGGTCTGTCTTGATACTTTAAGCGCTAAAGCAAGCTCCTCTTGTAACAGTGCATGCTGCTTGCGCAATTCTTCCAGCCTGTTTTTCATAACTTAACTCCTCGTTTGCGGTGTCTTAATGATTTCTTCAAGAAACATATGCAGGAAAACATAATTCTACCCCAAACGAAAGTGCTGCATCCGCCTATATCTCCATTCTTTCCCATTGCTTTACACCCAAACGAAAAGAGTAGCATATAGTAATGCAGCTTAAAACCAAAAAAATAACACCGCTAATTGTTATTATAAGCCATTCTGGCGTATTATTCAAGAAATTCAGGATTCTAATATGCGTATGCACAAGTCCTATCGCCAAAATACTTAACGCAAAAATATAATAAAGAAAAGGTAACACTTTGCGCAAAGCACCAAAAACCGAATTGTAAGTTTCATGCTGTTCAGTAGGCCTTTCGATATACAACGCAAGCGCAAGAAGGTTAACCGAGCCTGTCAAAAGGGACAGGACTGCAAACGAAAGAAATGTAACCAATACACTATTTCCTGTGAGAAAGTTGAATATAATCGATATTGATCCTCCCAGAAAAAATATGGGGACAAAGGAAGCCAGCCATTGGCACCACATAAAATCAATTCCGCTTATAGGTGCAGCTTTAAGAAGTCCGTAACGGTCTTTTAATAAATCCTTATGAGTAACAGCATCAGTATTAAGCGGCACAAACAACATCTCGACTGCAACGGTGATTAGAAAGCCAATCGCTGAAATATTAATAAGTTGTATTAACATACTATAAGGATAGGATAATTCGATTCTACTTGCAAAAAAAAGGCAACTAAACAAAACTATTACAATGAATATACTTCCTTGTGCCATTTCGTGGTTACGTAAAGCTTTTATCCATTCAATAAAAACTAAGTTACCCCATTTACTTTTAGCGGAAAATGTTTCAAACAGGCGTTTTGTTTTTATCTTAACATTTCCCTCTGTTGCTTGTACTTTATCGTATCCTGAGTAATAAACTCTTCCTGCAATAAACATGGATATGAAAAGAATCACCCCACTTGTTAGAAATAAGCGTAAGAGCAATTCAAAAGCTTTGGCGGTGTTCCCCTGTATTATATTTATTAAGGATTTCACAGCATCGTTCAAAAAAAACAAGGCAGACGCTGTCGCTTCTGTCAGATTCATCAGCAGGCTAAGTAAATTTTCTGTATCTTCCCAAATAAAAATAAATATTAAAAAGCCCGACCAAAGTAAACCAAAAATCGTGATTATTTGTATTAACCGTTTTGTGGTTAGTATTCTAGTAAGAAAGATTGACAGTAGTGCTCCTAAAGAAGCAGATATAACTGAAAGCAGATAAACTATTGGCATAAGGAACAGAAAATAGTGCCATGGAGCCAAGGAAGCAATACCCAATGCGATCAAGGGCGATAATACGAAAATAGTTCGATTTCCCATAGCGAATGCAGAAAAACAGGTTGTCCACAAAAACTTGAATATGAACAAAGTAGTTGCAGATATTGGAGATGGGATGAGCAATTTCAATTCTGGAGAGAGATAGAATTTCAACCGGACTTCATATAGCATTGCTGTAAAATCTGAAACCATACTCCAGAGCAGAATAAGATTAAGAAAAGGGAATATCATAAATCTTATTGCCATTTCCACGGGATAAAACTCTAACATCTGTTTGAATTGTACTGCCAGATACCAAATTATACCCAGTGTGGTTGTAGATCCTAAGAAAAATAGAGCAATGATACCTTGCTTTTGATCTCGCGCTTTAAAGTATGTATTTTGTAAGGCAATTATCTCCTTTTGCAGCAAGGCTTTTATGATTAACATTTTACCTCCTTATTTTTCGAGCTCTTCCAAGAGTTTTTTGGTTTCCGTGTTGTAACCGCCAGTAAGTTCAAAAAATACGTCTTCTAGCGTCGGAGTTTCTCCGGATGCTTGTTTTTTGAGCTCAGATACCGAGTTATAAGCTATAAGCTTACCATTATGTATAACCCCGATTCGGTCGCATAAACGTTCAGCTATCTCCATCACATGGGTCGACAAAAAGACACTTCCACCTTTTTTAGTCATGACACGGAAGATATCCTTAGTTAGGCGTACACTTCTTGGATCAAGATTTGCTGTCGGCTCATCCAAAAAGAGAATCTTAGGATTGTGGATCAAAGCTGAGATCAAGGCTACTTTCTGTCGCATGCCTCTGGAGTATGTTTGAATTAATTCATCGATCTTATCGCTAATTTCAAATGAATCAAAGAGTTCCTTTATTTTTTGTTCGCTGGGGTATTGATTGTACAGTCGGGATACAAAATATATGAATTCTCTTCCGCTGAGCTTATCATACAAAAAAGGATTATCCGGAACATAACCAAATTGTGACTTTGCTTCTACCGACTGTTTCACGATATCAAAGCCGCTAACGGTCACAAATCCTTTGGTAGGTTTGAGAAGTCCAGTACATACTTTCATAGTAGTTGTTTTTCCGGCTCCATTAGGACCTAAAAACCCAAAAACTTCCCCCGGTTTGATATCAAAACTTATATCATTTACCGCAGTAAATTTTCCATAGCATTTACTTAGATTTTGTACATTCAGGATTACCTCAGGCATAATGTTCTCCTCCTATTCTGTTGATTGAAATTCCCTCGAACTATTATTAAATCCTACGGAGATGTAAAGCAGGCTTTACATGCATTTAGAGTATATAATCAATGAAAATAAATGTCAAGCAGACTTTACAAAAAACAGAGCTGAAGCATGAAAGAAACCAAGGAAACCAAGGTCGAGTAAGCGAGGCGCATCACTGCGCCTGCTTCTCACAGATCCGGACGCGCCCTATTAAGGCATCCGGCTCTTCACAACAACATTCGCAGGGGTCAGGCGAGAAAGATGCTGACCCGGATGGTCGCCGGGGCTAGGCGATACTTCAGCAATAATTCACCCAAGAAATAATCAGTGGGTCCGGGGTTCGAGTCCCTGATGGCGCACCAGTAATATCAAGGCTCTCTGGGTTTTGCTCAGAGGGTTTTTTGTTGTTTTGACAGCAATTTGACAGCAACGCGCTTTATTCTGGAGTTGAGAGCTAAAACTAGGGCGTTTTCTCGGGCTCTATTTTGTCCCGTCTGAACATCCCATCAAGTGCCTTGGCGGCGGCCTTTTTTGTCTCGGGCATTACATGGCTGTACGTATTTAGTGTCAAGGTGATGTTCTTGTGCCCTAACAGCTCCTGCACAACTTTTGGGTGAACTCCAACCTCAAGTAGTCGGGTTGCATACGTGTGACGTAGGGCATGTGGGTTGACGTGTTTGATGTTAGCCTGAGAAGCTAGCCGAGAGAGCCTAGATGCCGCATGGCGCTGTCTTATCGGTGTGCCGGTAGCCGAGGTGAAGACTTGTTCCGAATCGTTATAAACGGGCCCTAATTTGAGTTTCTCCTGAGCCTGGGTTAGACGCCATTGTTTCAGCACCAAGACTACATCCTCCGGAATCGGGATAGTGCGCCTTCCGCTGGCTGTCTTTGGACTCTGTATAATCGAGACTCGTTTTGAACTGGACGGGGTTTTGGTCCGCACCACACTGCGTGATACTGTCACAACCCCCTCCTTCAAACTAACGTCCTGCCATTCAAGCGCCAGCACCTCGCCCATCCGCAGACCAGTCCCTAGCATAGTGATAAATAATGGGCCAAGTCGGTCAGACCTCGCAACGGCCACTAGGGCATCCATCTCTCCTACTGTGAGCACGCGAATTTCCTTTTCTGCCTTTTTAGGCTTGCGTACATGGTCTACCACATTCCGCGTCACAAGCCCTTCGGTCTGTGCCTGTGTAAGGGCGGCTTTCAGCGTGATGTATATGATTTCGCATGTCCTGGCTGAAAGCCCAAGGGCCAACTTGTCGTTCAGCAGGCGCTGGATCTGATTGGTTTGCAGATCGCGTAGCTCAATCGGCCCGAGCGCCGGTCGCAGATGGCCTCGGATTATACCTTCATACAGTTCCCACGTTCTGGGTCTTACACTGGGTGCTATGTAGGTTGCCAGCCAGATGTCTAACCACTCCCCCGCGGTTAGCTTGGTGGGTTTGGCGTATGTACCCGCTTTAACCGTCTTTAGGGCCTCATCCCTTTTGGCCACGACGCCAGTTCGGGTAGTGTCGTAGTAATAGGCTCTGATGGGCTTGCCTGTCTCAGGAGAGTACCCCGTGGTAACAGCGGCACACCAACGTCCATCCTTGCGCTTGTAAACAGACCCCTCATTATTGCCGCGCCTACCCAACGCAAGCACCTCCAAACAGGATTTCTCACGAAACTTTCTCTTTATGCTCGCTACGCGGGTCGGGTTATGTCCTTAGCGGACTGACGTTCCACGCATCTCAATAGATGGCTATCTTTCCTGATCTTTGGCCTTTTGGGCCTTCGCGGCGGATTGATCGGGTAGCTCGACGACGCTGTCCCGAACGGGCAGTCCCAACAGGCGGCAGTAATCCTTCTGTGTTTCAATCACGCAGTCGGCGATGAGGCTGAGGAACGGCGCATTGTCAGGATTTATTGCACGCTGCGAAGCGCGCAGAGCATCGATGTACTCGCCCCGGCTCACGGGTGGGATAATGGCGATACCGTATCCAGCCTGTATCAGCGCAAGGTTCATGAGCAGTCGCGCCGTCCTGCCGTTCCCGTCGATGAAGGGATGCACATCGACCAGTCCCTTGTGAACCAGCGCCGCATACTCAATGGGGTGCAACAAACCACGCTGCGAGTTCATGTCGGCCACGAATTTCTGCATGGCGGCGGGAACCTTTGCCGGAGGCGGCGGTGTATACTCCGTGCCTGTGATAAACACGCGCTCTGTCCTATATGTTCCGGCGTTTTCCGCGTCCATCAGGGCGTAAAACAGTTTGTGCAGTTTTTGTATCTGATCTTGCGTGAGCAACGCGGTGCGGTCCTTCGCCAGCGTAAGCATATAGTCGTATGCCTTACCGTGACCCGTCGCCTCGTAGTAGTCGCGGATGGGTTTTCCACCTACGGTGAGGCCATCCTCCAGCAGCACTTTGGTTTCGGTGAGCGTCAGCGTATTGCCCTCGATGGCGTTGCTGGAGAAGGTCAGTCCGATCTTGAAGTAATCGTCAAGGTTTTTGGCCTCGCGCTCCGTCAGCGGGCGCGCGGAATCGATCTTCGCCTTGTATCGGTCGGCCTTCGCGTACAACCAGGTCAGCTCTTCGTTTTGCACTACATCACCCGCCCTTCCTATGATAAAGACTGTCAATTTCACTTTTGTGTCCCATGCTGCCCCCATCTAAACCTCCGCTTCAGGACATTCAGGTGAGTATAAGGCAGACACCCGTCATGTTGAAGTCTACCAACTATAATGCCGGGCGCGATGCCGAGATGCTTGGCGAAGCGCTGTACCGCCGCCGTACTAAAGTGAAGGGTGTGGTCTTTTACGAAGCGGGCATACTCTCCGTGTGGAATCAGGAAGTCCGCGGCAAAGGCATTCGCCTCCTCCTCAGTGGGGGAGTCGCCGCCGTTTTCAAGGTCTAGGAAGGCCTCGCGATTGCCATGCAACAAGATGTGGCCGGCTTCGTGAAAAAACGTAAACCACAGATGATCATCAGCCCTATGTCGCGCGCTCAGTAAGACCGAGGCCTTAGTAGGATTCAGCCACCTAGTCGCTCCGCTAACGCGACTTCCTTTCAACTCAGGAACAAACGCTACCGCAACTCCAGCGAGTGAGCACAAGTGCGATATTTGGTGCACGAAATCATCTGGAAGTCTGGCTGTCATACCCCTTACGGCTTGAAGAGCGTTCCTGAAAGCATCCGCATGATATGGTTTGCATTCAATCGCGGCGGTTTGACGTTCGCCCTGACGCAACCATAGTGTCAGGGAGACCTTGTTGCAGTCAAAAGCCTCAGATTTGCGGTAATGGGTAGCGTACGTATCGGCAACCGTTTCCCAATAATCAAGATGGGAAACACCTAGGAACATCAATACCTGCTTTACTACAGACACCTTGTCGTCTCCGCCCGCTATCCAGCCATATTGGGCCATCTCTTTTACATTAAACAGGCGAAGCGACGGAACTTGCTCTCGGAGGGCTTCTCGCTCCTGCGCTCTTGCGCGATATTCCTGATAGGTTTTCTCAAGGTTCATCCAAAGTCCCGCTGGTACGCCTGTAGCGCTCTCAAGCGATATAGCCATCTGGGGGGATATCGGAGCCTTTCCCTTAACCAAATGGTTAATATGCTTTGTCGACACGCCCGTCCTAGCAGCTAACTCTTTCTGGGTCATCCCTAAATGCTCGATGGTTTCCAATAGAGTTTCCCCAGGAGGGAACACTAAATCCTGTTCAAGCTGAGGAAATTCCCTAGTCATGGTAATCCACCACCTCAATAATCGTAATTTCCTCCACTCGCGACAGGTCAATGCCCCCGTCCGCTAAACGAGGCACAGGAGCAACAGGCTCAACGATCAAGCGCTTGGGGTGCGTAAGGTTCAAGGCAAACTGGCCTTTTCTGTTTCCTGTTAGGGCATGAAAATGGGCCCCTGGCACATTAACCATTTCGTTCAATGCGCCCGCGGCCTCCAATTGCTGAATACGCAGGAACAGCTTCTTCGCGTTCTCAGGACCCAGCTCTCGTACAGCAGAGTTGTATCCGGAAGTAGCTTGTTGTAACTGCCTTTGCCCATAGTATATCCTCATGTACACACTCTGTCAATCGAAAATTAACCTAATTGGTTAATGCGCTATAGCAGGTAGCTTGTCCCACGAAATGAGGTAGTCTGCGGCCCATTTGTTTGCGCGGTGTTCGGCGCGGGGACTGCTGTAGCTGGTCGGCGCAAGAAGGTTTTCAAGTGTCCCCCCTCCCTCCTCTGGAGCAGGGGCCTTTTGTTGTCTATCCGCGATGATGCCCGCTACTTGATTAATTGCCGGGCAGACTTAGCTACCATGTTGATTAAGTTCGCAACGCTTTCGCCGTCTAGACCGGCCTGAGTAGCCAGCTCAATGGCATACTGCCACTTACGGTCCGAAATATCCTTGTGCACTAGGTGCGCTAAGTAGTTGCTGACCGTAGGCGGGTTTTTAAGCAGGGTCACAAGCTGCCCTATAATTTTCAACTTTGGACCGGCGGGGATGTCCTTGTACTCGGGGTTAGCCGCTTTTAGTACGGCGCCGCCATTCTCGCGGACGAAGAACTTGAGCGTGGCCTCCCACGTGGCCTCCTCAATCACCGCTGCCACGATAGCGCCGTTTGGAGGGTTATCAGTTTTGCGCAACACGGCAATATCTCCCTCGGCAATACCTGCCCAGGACATGGAGTCGCCGGAAATTCTCAGAGCAAAGTCCGCCTTGATATCGCTCGGAATCTCCACTTCGCCTTCCCAGTTTTCCTCGGCTAAAATCGGTATGCCGGCCTTAATGCGGCCGAGGATGGGGATGGTGATGGATCTTCCATGGCAGGCCAGGTTAACAAACTCGGTAGCGGCTCTTCCAAGCAGACAATCAGTAGACACCCGGAAATAGTCTGCAAGGCGTAGGATAGTGTCTGCGTCTGGTTTTCGGGCGCCGCTCTCATACTGCGAGATTGTAGTATTGCCAACGCCTAAAGCCTTCCCTAGTTCTTCTTGGGTCTTGTTCCTCTCAGTCCTCAGTAGCCTTATGTGGTTACCGATCGTTTGAGCCAATCTAACACCCCCTATTAATGGAAGTCTATCACGCATCGTGAATGCGTGAAATAATATTTCACAAATAGCCAAATAACATATTGACTTTCACGTACCGCGAAGTACAATAAGGGTAGATGTTCCACGATACGAGAAGGAGACGAAAAGAATGAGACTGCCGACATTTCTGCGATCTGTTCGCAAATCTAGGGGAGAGACCGTGACGAGTATGGCTAAAAAGCTAGGTATAGGGGTTAGCCGTTATCACATGATTGAGAGTGGCACTCGTCCAGCCAGCCCAGAAATCGCTGAGGCAATATGTAGAGCTTTGTCTGTACCTTCGGAGGACATTTTTTTGCCAGTTAGCTTCACAGTTCGCGCAATGTGATCTAGACTGCGCGAAAAACGTGCGGTGTGAGCAATGGAAGGGATGTGAACAAATGACGCAAGAAATAATTTCAGAAACGGCGGAAGATAGAGTAAACCAATTGACGACAACAAGTCACTTTTGTGAGTCCTTTTCCACTTTGTATTTTATCCGGTAGAGAGCTATTAGCTCCGCAACCCGCTCGACGGCTTCTTTCGGCAGGTCGCCGCATTCGGCGTATAAGCGGTGAGCTTCATCCTTGGAAGGGTCTTCGTCAGTGAAGAACTCGGCGAGGGTTACGCCTAAGGCTGCGCAGATGCGCTCAAGCGCATCTAGTGAGGGCTTTGAGACCCCGGCCTCCATTTTGTAGATCGTTGTAGGGTCCAAATCAACTTTTTTGGCGAGAGTGTTGGCAGAAAGGCCCGCGCCTTTTCGTAGCTCCCTTATTTTTTGTCCATAATCCACGCACAATCGCCCTCCCTGAATTTCATTCATACCGATTATACTCCAATCTCATTCACAAAGAAATGCTGAGCGAAATTCTGTTTTAGTGTGACAGCCTGAACGCGATGCTTTAGAATTATATTCAGGATGCGACGAACATGAGTCAGCTTGCGACAAACTTAAAAACATTCCGCACCAACAAGGGCTTGACCCAGGCACAACTTGCAGGGTTAGTTTCTCGGGATAGTTCGTTAATTTGCAAGATTGAAGCAGGAGAGAGTAGTGGTTCCGTGGCGACACTAACAAAACTCGCTGCGGTTTTGGAGGTTACCGTCGGAGCATTGCTCGGAGAGTTGGGTCAGATCCAACGGACGTGTGAACGCTAGGTTTCTGCAAGGAGGAATTGTAGTGTCGGGACGACAGATGGTAGGCCTTGTGGTGCGTTGCGCCAGGAACACAGAAGGGGGGAACGGATAACTTATGACGCAAGAAATAATTTCAGAAACGGCGGAAGATAGAGTAAACCAAAAACCACTGACTAGTTGGGACAGCCTGCCTCTTGTACTGACCGTGGAGGAGGCCGCCCAGGTCATTGGTGTGGGTTGCCGGGCAATCTATGACCTAGCCAGAACAAAGCGACAAGGATTCCCTGTTGTGCGGTTGGGCAAAAGCATCCGCATCCCGAGGGATGCTTTTCGTCAATGGCTCAATAGCAGGGTCTCATGAAGGGTAGTATGTGGGTCTCACTAAACCCGATCAAAAACGAATCCGTCGCACGGAAGGTGTTGTCCGGATTGGTCAAGGAACGGCCCGCCCGATTAGACAGAGTTGCAGACGGCTGGACAATAAAAATGAAAATAGGAACAACGCTCTCGCAAAGGAGGCCGCGGAATGAGCAAACTGTTATTCACCGAGCACCCAATAGTAGTCAGCAAGGAGCTTGCCAACCTTCTTGGTTTGAATGAGGCCATCGTTCTGCAACAGATCCACTACTGGCTTGAGAGTAATCGCAAGACAGGGAAGCATCTCCACGAGGGCAGACATTGGACGTATAACTCTATCAAAACTTGGCACGAAGAAAATTTTGAGTTTTGGAGTTTCGAGACTGTTAAGCGAACATTTGCCAAACTCGAAAGCATCGGTTTGCTTTTAACAGGCAGCTTCAACAAAAGTCCTATGGATAAAACCAAGTGGTATTCCATCGATGAAAAAGAACTTGAAAAGCTCCAAAAATCCAGCGTCCCAAAACGGGACAAGGACGAAAAACCAGTTGAATTAGCGGCTCCCACTACCCCCAATGACCCAATGGATTGGGTCAAAATGACCCAAGCAATACCAGAGACTTCTACAGAGACTTCCACAGAGACTTCTCCAAAACAAAGGAGCGCGCGCGCGTGGGACACCGCATCGGGGGAGCTTGTCTGGAGCGACGCAGGGGGGAACGAGGCACGAACAGTGCGTTTCGCCGAATGCGTTTCCATGACCAACGCTGAGCACGAAAAACTGCTTAGCACTTATGGAGAAGCACACACCGCGCTGATGATCAGAAAGCTTGACAACTACAAGGGTAGTACCAACAAGAAGTATAAGAGCGACTACCGGGCCATCCTGTCCTGGGTGGCGGATGAGGTATTAAAGAACCATCAAAAAGACGAGGTGCGCCGACCGCGGTCGTCGTTGGCCTTGCTTGAAGAGCTCTATGAGGAGGCTGCTGCGAGTGAAAAAAACGGAGGTCCTTAGACTATTAGCTCTACTCAAGGTCGCATACCCTCGCTTCTTCGTCAGCAACGATAAGGCGGAGTTGGAGCTACAAGCGGGGCTGTGGCAAGAGCTCCTTGGCGACATCCCCCTCCCAGTGTTACAGGTCGCCACTAAAAAACTGATACTTGAAAGCCCGTTCCCTCCCACAATTTCAGACGTGCGGCGTGTGGCTACTGAGATTATGCGTCCCAGAAAGCACAATATGGCAGACGCCTGGGGAGAAACCTTGGGGGCGATCCGTAAATATGGGCAGTACCGACCCGACGAGGCGATGGCGTCACTCTCACCACTTACCGCAAAGGTAGTGCGGGCAATGGGCTTTATCGATCTTTGCCTGTCCGAAAACGCAGTTGCGGATCGAGCGCACTTTCTCCGCATGTATGAGGAGATGGCGACTAAGGAGCTCAAGGAAACAGCATTGCCGGACAATCTAAGGGTTGCTCTGCAAACAATCAACGAGCCTAGGGCACTCGTGGCCCGGAGATCATCCTGGGACAAGGCTGACTAAGGTGGCAATATAGACAAAACCTTTTTGCAGGATACCGAGAAGGGAGGTAGAAACATAGTGTATGTGGTGCAGTGCATGACAGGTCGCGAGGCGGAGGTCCAAAGTGAAATCTTTTCCCAGGGCTACGTGGCGCGTGTCCCCACGGCCGTACGACTTGAACGGTGCGGTGGCAAATGGCTGGATAGATTGCGGGTGTTGATGCCGGGCTATGTTTTTATCGACAGCCCAATGCATGACGATCTGTATCACAGCGCTAAGGCTGTGGACGGTGTGATTCGATGGCTCAATCCGGGACAACCGATGCAGTTAACCGAGGACGAATTAGTATTCATTCGCTGCATAACCCCAAATAACCTGCCACTTTTGCCGCTGGAGATAGATATCGCGTCAGCCCGTAAGGTGCGGAATGGCCCTCTGGCGGGACTTGAACACAAAATTATTTCTGTAGATTGGCATTCTCGGAGGGCAACTCTTTGCATAAGCGTGTTGGGGCAAGCGCATAAACTCACTCTTTCCGCCCATTTTCACTAAATCGGTTAGTCTCGTCGGGGTTGACTCCGTCCCCCATGCTAGACAGACCGTGACACAAGGTATTCCCTCCAGAGCCCGAGAGGGGTCTGGGGGGCGAAGCATGTCTCCCTAGGTTGCGGATATGGCGCATCCATGGATTCTGATGGGTAACTCGTTAGAGTTACCCACAGACCCCACAGCTGCTTGGACAACGTAGCGACGTTGCCCACATATCCTCAACCGCGACGACGATTTATTACTTTATATTTCTCTCCCAATCCCAAAGCGTACAAGGAGGTGTCCGGGTTGTTTAGAGCGGTTAAGGTTGGTGTTGGGATTGTTATGGTCTTAGTCCTCGTGGCAGCTATCGTAGTGGTAGGCATCCCAATGGTGAAAGAGCACTATACCTGGGTGGCTGTAGCGAGCGTGAACCTTAGCGCAGGAACGCGCATCGAGGGGGAAGGGCAATTCGCAATGGCACGGTTAAAGTTGTGGCCTGTCGCTACCGTCCCGAGCGGAGCCACACACACCTTAGAACATATCTGGGGAAAATACCTCACCGTCAACAAAACACGAGGAGACATCATTTCTCCCGCGGACGTGGCAAGCGTTAGGCCGAAGCCCCGTGTCCCGAGGCGGGGGCACTATTTTCTCGGATTTGGGGTCTCTTGGGAGACTGCAGGCAATCTTCAGATTGGGGACGTGGTGGACGTCACCATAAGTTTTCTCGACAGACCGACCATAACCCTCCGGGAAGATTGGGTGGTTGCCAAAATCGACTACGAGAATCCTGGGGCGCGGGCGCACGGGTTTGTAGAGGTTTCTTTGGAGATGCCACGTGAAAATGCTTTCGCTCTGGTTCCGGTCATCTCTGGGGGCTTTCTCCAGGTGGAGATGGTCAAGAGAGACCTCGGCAGACAACGGCATCCTAACTAGTCTAGGTTTTAGCTGGATACGGCAGGATAAACCCAGAAGGCCACGTAGGCCTTTTTTGTTTCGCACAAACAGGAGAGAGGGGATTTCTTTGAAAAAAACAATCAAAATCGCTATGATCGCAAGCGTTGTTTTTGCGCTGACCGCGTTTCTGTTTCTGCAGGGGCAGGAGGCTACACGACTGGTGGTGGTGGCGCGACAAGATATTCCGACTGGAACAATTATCTCCGGGGAAATGCTAGGCACAGAACAAATACCCGCGTCCTCGACACTGGCGGTGGGCATGGCTTCTACGAAAGGAGAGGTAGTCGGTATGGTAACAACCATGGGCAGGGCTACGGGAGATCTTATTCCTCTGGCCGCTGTCGGCAGGGAGAGAAAGAGGTTACAGGAGGGGAACGGACTCATCACCATATCTCTACCAGTGCCAGAAACCGCAAAAATTACCGACGGGGACATTGTGGACATCATTGTATTTGACCGTACAGGGGAGCCACTCCTACTAGAGGGCTTTGTTGTTGTTAGCGTAACCACAGACGGCAGGGAGGCTCACCTAGTATTGGAGGCCGCCACGGACTCCTTGCTA
>JAGXSS010000070.1 GCA_018334055.1 Peptococcaceae bacterium | reverse complement strand
CTCTTACCGATAGGGTTTCCATCTCCCTGCATTTATTGTAATTGACATAGAGGATGCCACTATCAAGGCTGCTCCAGTAAAATCTCTCTCTGTTTTGTCTGTAGAGGGGTAAAATTTTGCTAAAGCTCTCTGCCCTCTCATAATCGTCATACTTCAGGGGTCGTACGGTATGTTTAAATGCTTTGCCCTCATCATTCTCTACAGTTAGGACGATTTCTTCAGGGTTAGTTATTATGCCAGTTCCATACAAGATATCCACACATATTATAAAGCTCGGCAGGGACGACAGCACAAACTGCAGATTCTCGTGCGGTATGATCTCTGTCAGTTTTTTATAAGCATCTCCTGTCTCACACGCTTCAATCTTTAAGATCTTAGTGTGCAGCAATCCCTTGCTTTCGTCGTTCGTAGCTGTTATATACAGCCCCTCCGCAAAGGGATAACAGTCCAAGGGCAACCTGTAATTTTGCGGCAGCATCACAGCAGTATGCGCATCCCTTGCTGTGGCAACGACCCTGGCCAACTCCATCACAATCCCGTATGTGTCCATATGACTAAATTGTTGTGCCAGCCTATCTATCTTGCTGTAAAACTTAGCCTCATTCTTAGCGTGGAAGAAGTTATGATGAAGCCTCGGCAACTCTTTTCTCACTTGCTCAATGTCGCTTTGCCAGTCAATCCTATTCATGCTACGCCCACTCTTTCTAGCAATTATCCTATATACTGTTGGCACTCATCTTACCTGTCGGTAAAAGGGTGCTTTCTTGTTGCCAAAGATGCTGGTCGTGAAAGATAAAGCTATATTGTCGGGCAATTCTTCTTCGCATATGAATCGAAACCGGGCAAACTCACAGGCATAGTTGCTTGACCCGAACCACATACCCTGCGTGCTACCGAGATTAAGTCCTCTGTTTGGGCAAAAGTAGCAAAAATAATCTCTTGGTGCCTTGCGCCAACTTCTTCGTCTTCAGGCAATTCTGCGTAAAACTCAAACCATATTAGGGTTTGAACAGGTTTGCCACGTTCCATGCGCAAAACAACGACACGACCTATCTTGCAGAGGTACAGGCCGTGGTTCTGCTCGGCTCTACCTCTTAAGAATTTCGGCCCTGTAACACAATTCCCTGCAGCGATCTGTCGATTTGCATCTGCTGCGCCAGCGTGGGTGTAGTGAGTCGGCGGATGTCGCGAACCTCCGTCCCCTTAGGACACTTCAAACCATTCCAATCGAGCCTAGTGGCGGCTAGTCGTTTTTCTTAGCCTGTCGATGATATCCGTAGCCGCATCTGACTGCAAGAAGGTGAGCGTGGTCTCAGGCACAAGGCTAGGCAGGACGGCAAAGTCATTCTCACGCAAGGCTTGTCGGACCAGCGACGCCGACACTGCTCTGCCGTCCTGCTCTAGGCGCCCAATCTCATGCAGTTGTATTCCGTGGCTTTGTAAGGTCTCCCTTAGCACCTGATTATAGATTGCCGTCACGGGCGAATATGGCTCCGTGCCGACAAACCTCACCCGCACCTTAAGCGCCCGCGCGATGTGCATGGCATACAAGGCGGCATCGATACTGGCCCCCGCACGCGCGTGGGCTGTTTCTTCCTCGCTGAAATAACTGGGGAAGGTAGCTGTCGACACAGCGTATGGCCCGGTGGGTAGTACTGTCACGTTCTTAAACCGCTGAGTGCCCTGCTTTACCAACGCAAACCTCACGTCAAAGGGGAAAACTGACTTGTCTTCTTGTACGACCAGCAAGTAGACGTGCTCGCACTGCGCTGCAGCCGCTCTTACTAAGTACTCGTGCCCCAGTGTAAAAGGATTGCAGTTCATAACCAGCCCACCGACCAAGCCGCTCTGGCCTGAGGCTATCTTGCTGGCAACAAATTCTAGTTGCCTTAGATAATCTATAAAGGATGGGTGCCCGCTTTCGAGCAGCGCAGCCCACTGGGTCTTAACAAGTGTGCGAAATCCGAGGCTATCGAAGAGATACGCCTGGCGCGGCGTGGTGTAGATAAAGCAGCGCGTATGCCCCGCCCTTTGGCCCGCCAGCATCAGGTAGTGGACAATCTTACCTGACAGGCCCTCTCCATGTAGCGATGGACTAACAGCAACGCACTGCAGCACATTGCCCTTCAGCGACCCTGTCGCTACAATCTCCCCATCTGCCCGTATCTCGACCGTCAGATCGCTTTCTGCATCATATCGCAACGCAAATTGCTCTAGAAAACGATGTACCGCTGGCTTATCTTGGCTTGATGTGACTTCATAGGGAATCCACACAGTCTCACCCCTTAAATAAGCTTGGCCGGAGCAGGGTTGGTGGCGACGGAAAGCCTTCGCCTTGGAAATGCAGCGCGAGCGACAGGGACAAAAGATCGCCGGAACCGCCGGGGCTGAGCCTAGTAGCAACGAAGGACAAGTGCGCCTGTCGGGTTAAGTCGCGTCCACGCGCGCTGAAAACACTTCCGGCAGCAAGTATGGTCTTGGCCGTTTCTTGCACTAAAGCTAGGCCTGCCTCGCCTGCCCGGTGGAGGACCGTTGTGTCAGCCAAGTGTGCCATAATGCTGATAAGCGCATGGACAGCGGCGTCATTAAGACTGACGTCCCGGCTTAAGGCATACTCTAACGCGGGGTATCCTACGCGTTCCACCGTGGGCAACCCCGCTTCCGCTTCTCCTCTTATTCCCGTATAGCCTTTCTCCATATAGAGCCGCTCTCCGGCAGTGAGGGAGTCACGCTCACGCTTAGCGAGTTTACTAAGGTCGCGCTCAGTCAGCCCTCGGCACGCAGACTTAACGGCGAGGAAGAAGTCCGGCGAGGGCACCTTAACGCCTTTGGCTAGGCACACGCCGGCAATCCCTGCGGAGAGCCCCAACACAAAGAGCTGTCCCCGTTGCGTGTTGACGCCGGACGTAGCCTGCAGCAACTCTCGCTCGGCGCGCACGCCGATGGCCCTAAGCTCTGCGAACACATGCTCTAGGCTTTGTTCCGCCTCCTGCCAGCCTGTGGTCACGCATTCGGTAAAATAGGGGGCGAGCACACTGCTGCCCAGTATGAAGGTAAAGATATTCATGTCGGTGTGGGCTCCGCTGTCATAAGGACTCACCAAGCCCGGCGAAGGGCTGATACACACCTCAAAGAGCGAGGCTGCCGTAAAGCAAGCACCTACTCGATAGATATCGGTGGCTGGCATCATGTGTTCCTTACCCCTCGTGCTATGCTCTGCGCAACACTAACTACTTCCTCGGGGATGTGCCTGCCTAGGCGCCTGCACACATGGGCCTCCTCTACGCCGCACACCCAACACACGCGCCCTTTGATGCCCAGACTGCCGCGATCTATAGGCCCTGCCTGCGTAAGGACGTCTATATCCCACAGGCGTCCCCGTAACGCCTCTTCCTCGAGCCGGATGCACTGCCGTTTGATGATTTGTCCATCCCCCAATACGGCAAACAGGCTGCAGGGCCCAAGGACATCGACGACGTGCTCCTCGGCGATTATCGCTAGCCCTTGGCTTGCTAGCTGAGTAGTTAAAGCGCTCCCGGCCTCGACAATCAGCCCCCGCCAAGGGTACAAAGCAAACCCTCCTGGCAAATTAAGTGATACCTGCACCAAGACCGCACCCCTGTCAAGAAATTGCTGTTGGTGGGCATGTCTTCCTTCCATCGCTGCAAAAAGGTCGCTGGTTCCCAAAGTACCCCTTGCCCTCCTCCAAAAGTTACGCAGTTACTTTCGGCTTCTTTTTTATCATCCCACTAAGCACAGGGGCAAGAAGAATAGCTAAGCACGTCAAGAGTAAAGCAGCGGTGATTGGCTTGGATACAACGGCAAGCAGATCTCCGCCTGCAAGCAGAATGGCGCGCCGTAAATTTGCTTCCGTCAGGCTACCTAGTACCAGCCCCAACACCAGCGCTGCGGCGGAGAACTTGAATGAGGCAAAGGCTACGCCGATTATGCCTGCTACGATCATCAGCACAACGTCGCTGGTGCTACCCTTAAGCGCAAAGCTACCCATCGCCGCAAACAACACAATGAGGGGACCGAGAATGCTGTAGGGGACATTGAGGACTTTGTTAAAGACCTTAGCGATAGCCATGGAACATATCACCATGAGCACGTTCGTGAGCATCATCGACGCGAAAACTGCGGAGAGGAACTCGGGCTGGGTTCTGTGCAGGATGGGACCTACTTGCACTCCCTGCAAGACCAGAGCCGACATCATAACGGCTGCGGCAGTGCCCCCGGGGATGCCAAGCGCCAAGAGCGGCACCATAGAGCCCCCTGCGGCAGCGTTGTTAGCCGTCTCTGATGCTGCAATTCCCTCTATGGCACCGTGGCCAAACTGCTTTCTGTTCGGAGAGATCTTGGCTTCAGTGGAGTAACTGAGGAAGGCAGCGATAGTCGCGCCTGCGCCGGGCAATATCCCCACCAGTGTCCCTAGGATTGACGCGCGAACAACGGTCCAGCGAATGGACCATGCTTCCTGCAATGTCAGGAGTTTAGTCTTAAAGTCAGCCCCGGCTTTAGACGAAGTAGGGTCGAGCTTTAAGGGTTTTACGGTCTGCTTAAGAACTTCAGTTATAGCGAAAAGGCCAATCAGTACGGGGATCATCTCAACTCCGCCGAGCATGGCGGGGTTTCCCCATGTAAAGCGTGGGATGCCCAGCAACGGATCCATACCGATTGTCGCCAAGAACAAGCCGATGAGCCCTGAAATGAGCGTCTTGATGACGTTATCGCTGTCTAGCGCCGTTAGCACGCTCAGCCCTAGCACCGAGACCGCAAAGAGCTCCGAAGGGCCGAATCTGAGCCCCACGCTGGCTAACTGAGGTGCGAGCAGCAGCATGGCTATAGCTGACACCGTTCCACCGATAGCTGAGCAAATGAGGGATACGCCTAGAGCCTTGCCTGCTTTGCCTTGCTGGGCCATAGGGTAGCCGTCAAAGGTCGTGGGGGCATTTGAGGGCGTACCGGGAATCTTAAAAAGTATGGCCGTTATGCCCCCGCCGGTAATAGATGCGGTGTACACGGCAACTAAGAAGGCAATTGCCACGACAGGTGACATAGCATAGGTAAAGGGCACGGCAAGGGCGACAGACATGGATGCGCTCACACCAGGCATGGCCCCAAACAGGATGCCCAGCACGGTCCCCGCCAGGATGAGTAGGAATGTGCCGGGAGAAAAGACAATCTGAAGACCAGTTGTCAATAGATCAAGCAAGCTACTTCCTCCTCATCCTATAGTAATCCTTCGAGAAAAATGGCGAAATCACGCAGGATCCCGTAGCCGCGTGGCAACATTACGCCTAGTGCACGCGAGAACACGAAATACACCGTAAATGTGGCGACAAACGCGCTCACCACGAGTGTTTTCGTGTGCTTTTGACCGACAATCCTAGCATACACCACGAAGAACACGAAAGTGCTGAGGATAAACCCGGCGGCTTGTAGCGACATGGCGTAGACAAAGAGAGCGGCCATGCCCAGAAACAGTTTGCCTTGGACAAATGAAGTAAGGCTGATTTGCCGCAGCTTACCAAAGCCAAATTCAGGGGTTTTCCCTCCCCCGCGATAGACCATCACCATGTTGACGCCAAGTAAGATAATCAGGGCGATCAAAATTGCCTGTGGCCAAACTTCCGCGCCCCACCCGGGACCTTCGGCTTTAGGCACAGTGGCCCCAATGAAAAAGTAAGCATACGTGAAGAAGACAACGAGTCCCGCGTTAAACAGAAGCTCTAATGCCACGTGTGTTAGCTCCTTTCGTGTGCGCCTTAGGAAGGGGCGGGGCAGCTGATAGTGCCCCACCCCTGAATACTACTGGGGCCCCGTCTACTTGAACCGGTCAAACAGCGCCTTTAGTTTCGTGTTTTGTTCTGCCCAGATAGTGGTGAGGTCTGCCGAGTTGGCGAAGGCCGGGCGCTGGTCAAGCGCGTTAGCCTTCATCCACGCTTGAAACTCGGCAGTGGCATGTGCTGTGGTAGCTGCGGCTTCGAATGCTTTAATCGCCGCCTCAGGTGTTCCGCGCTTGGCAAAGATGGCGCGCATCGGGCCAAGATACGACGCAATGTTCCTTTCACCTGTAGCAATAACATCCGGCAACATGGGTATGCGTCGCTCAGCTGCGACCACAATCGCCTGCATGTCGCCCGCTGCCAGCAAACCCTTTACTTCGGCGGGTCCCACCACGGCGAGGTGAACATGACCACCCAAAACGGCTGCATTTAACTCTGCACCTGTGCTGAATGGCACCAACGGCACCGCTACGCCAGCTTCAAGAAATGTCTGTCTAATCATAAAGGCGTCCAGTCCGGTGACAGTTAGCACACCCGCTTTCACTACGCCTGGGTTCGCTCTAATGTAGGTAAGCAGCTCGTCAAAGTTCTTGAAGGGCGCCTTGGTGGAGGCTACGAGAATATTCGTATCATGCACCAGCCGTACAACCGGGATAAAGGCATCCGTGGGGTTAACACTCGTCAGCCCCTGGAAGTGAGCCAGTAGGTGCGATTGCGTGCCCAGCATAAAGGTGTAGCCGTCGGCCGGTTGACGATTGGCATGCTCGAACCCCATTACACCGCCGCCGCCGGACACGTTGTTGACTACTACCGCCACTCCTAAGGCTCTTTCTAGATGTGGCGCAAATGCCCGCACGGTGGTGTCGGCACCGCCCCCCGCGCCCCAAGGCACGATAATTTCGACGCTGCGGGTGAACTTAAACCCCGGCTCCTCAACCCGCCTTGGCGCGCACCCGACAAAGACAAGGGTTAAGACGAGAAACAAAGCCAAGAATAGTGACAACCGTTTTTTCATGTGTTTACCTCCCCGTTTATTTGTTGTTGGTTAGTCAATAGATATATACGCTATCCGTGGCGATAGAGATTGATCAATCCCCCTTTCAGGAGAGTCTGCCGTTCTTCTGGGGTTAACGACCCTAAGGTGAGATGAAGTTCGCGCCCATCCGGGCCGATTACGTAGGCGGCGATTTCGGGCTGCGCTGCCAGAAGAGCACGCCTAATATTAGGGATGAAGAGATAGTCGCCACACGCGAAGGTAGGTCCTTCCTGTAAAAGGAAGGGTACGATCCCCCAGTTAATGAGATTGGCGCGATACCGCCGTGTGGCGTATTCGTGTGCGATGTTTGCCCACCCGCCTAGTACCCTTTGGGAAGAAGCGGCTTGCTCGCGTGCCGAGCCGTCGCCAATCTTGATGCCATACACCGCACTCCCTAAGCCGATTGCCGCTATATCCACCTGCCCGCAGCCGGTAAGGCTGCGTACTTGGGCCAGTACCCCCGCCAGCTCCGGAAATTGCTCGCTTAGGTCGTGGCCAGCTTGTCTAGCGTATTCATATGAGCGCACCAGCTTAGCGCGCGATACATAGGCAGGATCTTTGCGGGAGAGAGTGTACTCGGCTAGGCGCAAAGGATTCGAGCGATAGGACGAAACCTCACCCGAGGGGAGCAAGTCATCGGTCGTGGTTACGGGGTCCCTCAGCACAGCTACGACTTTTAGCAGCAAGTGCTCTGGCAGGGCAGGTAGCTTAGGCCAATCCTTAATGTTCGGAGCGAGCCTTATTTCTGCAGATGCATCCGGCTTGGCAAATCCGTAATAGACGCGCTTAGCGTAGATGTCGGAATCGAACTCGTATACAGGGGACGTGTACTCCACGTCGATCTGCGTAGCCGCAGTTAACTTGCCGCCGTTTATAGCGGTAGCCGCGATGGAGCGTGCGTCCATGAGTGCCACGAAGGCCAGCTGCTCATCTGTTGGTGTGGAACCTTCACGATGGAGAAAGTTGCGCGTAGTATGGCGGATAGAGAAAGCGCGGTTCGCAGGCACATCTCCCGCGCCAAAGCAGGGGCCACAGAAGGCACTGCGCATAACCACCCCTGCACTAAGCAGTTTTTCGACTACTCCGCTGCGCATAAGGCTCAGGTACATGGGCTGACTCGATGGGTACACGCTGAGTGCAAATGCGGCGGTGCCTGCGGATTTGCCCCCTACAATATCTGCCACGGCGGCGATGTTCTCAAACATGCCCCCGGCACAACCCGCGATGACCGACTGATCCACATATAGACTCCCCTTGTTCAGGCAGCTGTCAATCCAGTGTGGGCCTAGCTCCTCGCCAGTGAGCCGTGCGACCTCTTTCGTCAGTGTGTGGAGAATGTCCGCCGTGTTCGCCTGAACTTCCTCAATGGTAAATACATTGCTCGGATGAAACGGTAAGGCGATCATAGGCTTAATTGAAGATAAATCAACATAGATTAGTCCGTCATAGTAGCTCATGCTCCCGGGAGCAAGATGCGAGAAGGCCTTCGGCCTGCCATGAGCGGCAAGATATTCCTTTACCTTGTCGTCTGTGCACCATATGGAGGATAGACAGGCGGTCTCGGCGGTCATAACGTCTATGCCGTGACGAAACTCAACCGACAGGGTAGATATGCCTTCCCCTACAAATTCCATGATCTTGTCCTTGACGTAGCCGTTCTTAAACACAGCTCCTATGATAGCTAGGGCAACGTCCTGCGGCCCCACACCCGGATTTACGATACCGTCTAAATACACGGCTACAACGTCAGGACGAGTAATGCCGTAAGTTTTGCCAAGGAGTTGCTTGACAAGCTCGCCGCCGCCTTCACCGATACCCAGAGTGCCAAGGGCACCGTAACGCGTGTGACTATCGGAGCCGAGAATCATCATTCCCCCACCGGCCACCATTTCGCGCATGTACTGGTGAATGACGGCCAGATGTGGCGGTACGTAGATGCCGCCGTATTTCTGCGCCGCCGAAAGGGCAAAGGCGTGATCATCGGCATTAATGGTGCCGCCCACTGCGGCAAGGCTGTTATGGCAATTTGTCAGCACATAAGGCAGTGCGAACTTGTCCAAGCCACTTGCCCGCGCTGTTTGGATAATGCTGACGTGTGTAATGTCGTGTGACGCCAAGGCATCAAAGCGCAGCTGCCACAAATCGGAGTCCTGGGAGGTATTGTGATTCTCCAGAATGGCGTGGGCCATCGTTCCCCGCCTCGCGCTCTCGCGCGTCACTTCGCGGCCCGTGCGCCGCTGCAGTATCTCCTCTACGTGTTGGCTGTCAGGGATGATTGTGTGCCCGTCCAGCAGGTAAACGCCTGCGGCAGATAGCTGAATCACGGTGCATCCTCCCTTAGCTTCATTTAAAGAATGCGTCGCACAACGTCAATTAAGGTGCCGTCGCGGTATTCCACCAGTGCAACTAGCTCCTCACTTTGGGCCAGAGGCTCAGGTTTGCCGGTGAGTTTTTCTGCCCGCCATTGCAGTTCTTCAATGGAAACGGTCTCGATGCCGAAGTCGTTTAGCTGTTCTTTTAATGTTTTCTGCGCCGGGTTAACGGCAATTCCGCGCTCGGTGACCAATACATCGATACACTCTCCCGGGGTAATGACGGTATGCACGCTATCCACCACAATGGGGAAGCGCCCGCGAATAAGTGGCGCGGTAACTAACCGCAGTTTTGTACCCGCTGCCGTGTCAGAATGACCGCCCGAGGCCCCCATCATAATGCCGTCGGAGCCTGTAAGTACGTTAACGTTAAACGCGGTGTCTATTTCCGTGGCGGCAAGCATCATAATGTCCGTAATGTGCGCCGTGCACGCCTTGGCATGAATGTTGGCGTAATAGGAAGCGGACATTTCCACGTGGCGTGGATTTGTGCGCAGGCTTTCTACCGCTGCGAGATCAAAGCACTGTGTGTCCAAAATTGCGGAGAAGTACCCTTCCTGAAGCATCTCGCAGATATAGCCCGTACTGCCTCCGGTGCAGAAGCCTCCCCTAAGACCCGTTTCCGCCATGCTCTCCTTAAGGAGTTTGGCGACAGCGAGTGATGCTCCCCCCGTGCCCGCCTGAAACGAGAACCCTTCACGAAAATACCCCGAGGCTTCTATAACGCGCATGGCTTGCGCGGCGATGTGCAGTTCGAGCGGATCGCGGGTGATGCGCGTCGCTCCCGTCATAATCCCCTTGGGGTCGCCAACCTTATCTACTTTCACTACCAAGTCCACCTGGGTTTGGGGAATGCTGATCGGAAGCGCGGGATATGGGACTATGTTATCCGTTATGCCTACCACAAAGTCAGCGTACTGCGCGTCTACCATGGCGTAGCCCAATGAACCGCATGCGGCCGGCCCATGAATGCCGTTCATGTTGCCGTACACGTCGGCAGACGACGCCCCTAAAAAAGCTACATCTATTTTTAGTTCACCCGCTTCGATGGCGCGCGCACGGCCGCCATGCGAGCGAATAACTACCGGGGACTTAAGGAGCGATTCGCGCGTTAGGACTTCGGCCAGCTCGCCTCTTAGCCCGCTTGTAGTAATGGCGGTAATGACTCCACTACGAATATGGGGAATAAGTGCTTGATGAATGTTCTGCAGGGAACTAGGAGCAAGCGTTAGGTCTTTAATGCCTAAGGCGGCAATTTCGTCTACCACCATGTTGACGAGCATATCTCCGTTACGGAAGTGATGGTGGAAGGAAATTGTCATGCCACTCTTAAGCCCGCTCGCCAGAATGGCTTCGCGCAGAGATGCCAAGAACTTTTTGCCTGCCCCCATCCCTATCCCTAGGTGTCTGCGGATAGGCGGGGCGTAGTGAGCGCCTGTAGGTGGGGTGGCAAAAACGCCTGCGTAGGGCTTAAGTTCCCCGAGATTCTCTATGAATGAGGGCACTGACCTGCCTACTTTGTTAGTAACCATCACCGCGCCCTCACCTCCCGCAAGCTCTTTGAAGCATTGGCTATGTCCACTACTCTTTGCGCTCTCGCCACAATGGGGCCATCTACCATCCTGCCCTCAACCGCAACGACCCCCGCGCCTCTCTCTAGCGCTTCGGTGTAGGCGGCGAGGACGCGCTCTGCTTTGCTCAGTTCCTCTGGGGTGGGAAGAAAGACCTCATGCGCAAGAGCAATCTGGCGGGGGTGAACACAACTCTTTCCCGCAAACCCGAGCTGCTTGGCAGCCCGTACGTCTGCCTTAAAGGCAGCGTCGTCCTCGACGAGCGTGAAAACAGTGTCAATCGGGTCGATGCCTGCGGCTCGGGCGGCCAGCACCACGGCTGTACGGGCATAGAGCAGCTCGTGCCCACCGGGCGTACGCTCTGACTGAATACTATTAGTGAAGTCCTCGGCCCCAAACGACATCGCTACAAGGCGCGGTGACGAAAGAGCAATGGTACTCGCGTTCATAACGCCTTTTGCCGTCTCGATGGATGCCATTATCTTGACGGTACCGACGGGCAGCCCGGCGTCCGCTTCACATCGGCCCAGAAGTTCATCTAGGCAGGCTACATCTTCAGCTGACTCAACCATGGCCAAGCGCAAGGCGTGTGGCTTCACTGGCACAAGCGCACTGACGTCCGCCGCAAAAAATGGTGTGTGGCGGCCATTGATGCGCACACATACTTCACACACACCAAAGTCTAGCGTCTTTAGCGCACTGACAACCAGTTCGCGTGCAGCGTCCTTCTGGTCCACAGCCACCGCATCCTCTAGGTCAAGAATAATACTGTCTGGCGTAAAGACGGGAGCGTCAATAATGAGCGCGGGGTTGTTGCCGGGCACAAAAAGCATGCTGCGTCGAAGACGATTGCTCATGTATGTCACTCTATCGCCCGCCTTAGGGCTGTTGCTACCCTGGCCCGCAGAACGAAATCTAACGCCCCGCTGTCAACGACCTCCAGAGAAGCCGCTGTAACGCCCAATTCTGCGGCAACCGCGCGCACACTCTCCTGCATTGACGAAGAAAACCTTGGGCCTACCTTGCTCTTAATGTATATTGCAAGCTTCTCTGGGGATGGTGCAACGTGCACCAAGACATCGCCGGATTCAAAACTCCCTGCTTGCGCGCAGCGCTTAATTAATGTACTCATAGCTTCACTCCTGTAGTTTTACTCGCGACACAATAAAGACCTGGATATGTATCCATGGATACATATCGCGCTAACGAAGCGGGCTCTTTTATGTCTATCGATGGAAAAACTGCTAGCATACTGCTTCAGCGCGGGCCTTTATCGATTCACCACCTTGTTCTCACTTGGTTC
>JAGXSS010000069.1 GCA_018334055.1 Peptococcaceae bacterium | reverse complement strand
AAGAAAAATAGCGCACAATGGCTCGGTACAGGGCCTCCGCTGTTTTTTGCAAGGTGGCTGGTCGTATCAAGAACTCCTCTTCCTCCGGGTTCGTCAGAAAGCCAATCTCGGCGAGCACCGCGGCGATGCTTGGCTGCCCCCGCAAGACATGAAAAGCGGCCACTTTTACCCCCCTGTCCCGCAGTTGCAGAGCACCGAGAAGCTCCTCTTGCACCAGCGCTGCTAGGCGCGCTCCAAGAACATTGCCAGCGGCATGGAAGGTCTCCGTGCCGTTGGCAGTTCGTCTTTCATGGGCATTGTAGTGCACGCTGATAAATATGCTGGCTCGGCTCATCCGACTACGATTGACCCTGTCGTTGAGTGATACATGCTCATCGCCCTGGCGGATATCCACCACCTCTGCCCCCGCAGCGCGCAAGGGTACCCTGAGCAGGTCGACCACCTGCCGCGCTAAATCTTTCTCTAGTACCCCACTAACTCCTACGGCACCCGGTTGTTTCCCCCCATGCCCCGCATCAAGGGCAATGATAAAACCACGCAATTTCTGCGGCCTGCCCGGCCAAGAAACGCGTAAGCCCTGCTCCCCGGTGTTAAAGTCTAACTCTCGGCCCTCGGCCTCTAATCTGACGATGAGGTGCCCCTCTAGAGCTTGTTCAATAATCACCCTCCGTAGCGGCATCCCCCAAGACGTCCCCTGTAGGGACAACGCGCTAGGGTCATCTCCCCCTAGTGGAGAAGCCTTCACTTGGCCCGTCCAGTGGAGGACAAGGGATTCTGACCCTATAGAGATTCCTGTCAATAGGCCGACCGGCAGGAAGAGATAAAGAGCCTCACCCTCCATCCGCAAACTGCCTAAAAATGCGCGCGCCAAATCTTCGAGGCTCACGCATAGCCGGCCCTCTATGATCCGGTGGGCCTCGGCAAAGGTCCGCTGTTGCCCATTGAGAGTGATATGTCGACCTGTGGCGGGCACAATTAGGAGGTTATTGCGCCACGTGACCACGGCCTGAGCCTCTGCATTCTGCCAGGTCACTGTACCGCCTAGGGCTTGAAAGACAAGTCTAAGCTGTGCATAAGGCGTCCCCGCAAAGTACATTAAGGCCCCCTGCTCCACCACCTGCCCGTTGACCATGAGCATTGTCCTCGACAAGGCAATTCACTCCTTTCGCGTAGGGGCATCTCCCCTTGCAGTATATGAGTTTTCTTGCCGAGAGGTCAGACTACTTGGTGTACTTATCAGCCACCGCCGAAGCGGCAAAAGAATGGGGCTTTACTTGCGCGACAAGGCCATTGGCCACCACCATGCCGACGACTTCACGAATAAGTTCACGGGTGGGTCCCACATACCCGGCATCAACATGAATTTCCATGCGCAACCCGGCTATTAGGTTTCTCGCCAATTCTTCGCGCAAAGCAAATACCACCTCTAGACTGAGCGCAGTTTCATAGAAGAGCTTCTGCCTAAGACTGTGCATGGATAGGTGGTGCGAATGTCGATAGAAATACCGCGCCCCTTTACCCACTCGCTGGATTATAATGGCAGTCACCATGTGTGTGCCCTGCTTCGTATGAGAATCGGTGCCAATCAGCAAACGATAATCGGCATTGTGATCCTCCCGCACATAATTCACTAAGTCGTCAACCATCTGCTCCATCGTCATCCGGCCGCGCGTCGGGCTGTTAAACAACTTGATTCCCCCTAGATGAGTTCTGCCACGATATTGGCGAGGGCAACAAAAGCTTTGACATCGAGAGTTTCACCCCGCACATTGTCAGGCCAGGTGGAGCGTGCCAAGGCTGCTTCTACCACACTCAGGGATAGCTCTGTCCCGCCGAGGAGGGCATTGCGCAGGGTCTTGCGCCTTTGACCAAAGGACGCCCTCACAATCTTAAAGAAAATCTCCTGACTGTTCAAGCTATAGTAGGCGGCTGGGTCGGCGCGCCGCTGCAAGACGACCACGCTCGAGGCCACTTTTGGCGGAGGGAAGAAGGAAGTAGCGGCAATCTTGGCCCCAACGCTGACCTCGCAGTGGTACTGCACGGCTACGGAAAGGGCACCGTAATCCCCCTTCAGCGGCGTCGCCAACATGCGCTCCGCCACTTCCTTCTGCACCAAAATAACCAACCGCTCAAAGTACAAGGGACTTTCGAGGAAGGCCATCACTAGGGGGGTAGTCACGTAATAGGGTAAGTTCGCCACCACCTTGAAAGGCGGCGTATAGAGCGCCAAAAACTCGGACCAGTTTACCTGCAAAGCGTCCGCAAAGCAGAGGTCTACGTTCGGACAAAGGGCCAAGGTGTGGGCGAGAACCGGGGAAAGCTTTTTGTCCTTTTCAATGGCGACCACTCTCTTGGCCCGCGCGGCTAGCTCGCGCGTCAGAGTGCCAAGCCCCGGCCCCACCTCAATGCAAGTGTCACTGCTATCTATATCGGCTAGCGCGACGATTTTCTCCAGAACATTTCTATCGACTAGGAAATTCTGCCCCAGCCCTTTACTGGGCGAAAGGTCGAATTGTCGCAGTAGCTCCACCACACGGCTTGGCCTAGTGAGATCATTCATCGAACCATGCCCCCCGGGCAAAAGAGCGCCTCCGCATTATTGGTGGTCCTCCGCGCGAGTTCTTCAAACTTAACTCCCAAGATGCCAGCCAGCGCTTCGGCCACTAAGGTTACTCTGGCCGGCTCGTTGCGCTGTCCGCGCAGCGGATGGGGCGAGAGGTAGGGGCAGTCCGTTTCTAACAACAGGCGCTCCAGCGGCACCGCCTTAGCTGCGCGAACTACTTGAGAGGCATTCTGAAAGGTCACCGGTCCGGCAAAAGAGATAAAGCCATTTAGCCGCAAGCAGCAGAGCGCAAGCTCAGCACTACCGGAAAAACAATGCATAACAAAACCCGCGGGGTAAGGCCCATGCTCCTTGAGCATTGCCATTACATCGCCATGGGCATCGCGGTTATGCACGATAAAGGGCACCCGAAGAGTCTTCGCCAGATCTATTTGCTCGCGAAACGCTTTTTTTTGCACCTCTTTGTCCCAAGTGTTCCAGTAGTAATCAAGCCCGATTTCTCCTAGGGCCACTGCCGGCCCCGCGGTCAACCAAACTCTTAATTGCTCTAAATTGTCCTCCCGGCACTCTGGCGCATCGTGCGGATGAATGCCCACCGCGGCCCAAATCATCTCGTGCCCGCTCGCCAACTCTACTGCCGACTGCGAGGAAGACATGTTGTAACCAACGGTCAGGATTTTAACCACCCCGGCAGCACTTGCCCGCTGTAGCACCTCCGGCAGGTCAGGGGCAAAACGCTCGTCATTCAGATGGGCATGGCTATCGATGAGGAACCTGCTCATTTTACCTTGGACCCAAGGGCTAAACCTTGGCGCGCCGGCTCAATTAAAGACAGAAGCTCGCCGCTCGAGGCCGCTAAAACCATGCCTTGCGATTCTATGCCCCGAATTTTAGCCGGCTCAAGGTTGGCGACGATGACCACCTGTCGCCCCACTAGTTCCTCCGGGCGGTAGTGTTCGGCGATGCCAGCCACCACCGTCCGCACCTCGGCCCCCAAAGAGACCGTCAGTTTAAGCAGTTTATCAGCCTTCGCCACTTTTTCGGCGGCGATAATTTCTACCAGACGCAAATCCAATTGCGCAAAATGGTTGTAGGCCACGACCGGGGCGATGGGAGGCTCTAGAGTGAGAGGAGGACTAATGACTTCCGGTTCGGCCATTTGTTCGTTAGGGGTTAAGGACAAATCAACACGCGGGAAGATGGCCGGGCCCTTTTTGACCATGAGACCGCTCGGCAAAACACTCGGCTGCTCTGCTAACTCCCAAGTCAGTAAGGACTCGTGCTCCGGGCCTAGGCCAAGCTGCGCCCACATGCGTCCCGGGGTACGAGGCATAAAGGGCAAGAGAAGCACCCCGACTATGCGCAGGGTATCTGCCAAATTGTAGAGGACGGTAGCCAGGCGGTCTTTCTTTCCTTCCTTGGCCAGTATCCAAGGGCTATTGTCATCAATGTATTTATTGGCCCGCGACACCACCGCCATGATGGCACCTAGGGCTAACCCGGACTGTAGAATTTCCATTTCTTTTTCTACGAGGCCACGGGCACCGCAAGCCAGAGCCTTTAGTTCACCGTCCTGCTCCTCACTCGCTTTATCCACCGGCGCGGGGAGAACACCGGCAAAGTATCTTTCGACCATGGCCACGGTGCGGCTCAGCAGATTGCCCAAATCATTAGCTAGATCAATATTCAGGCGATTGACGAACAAATCATGGGTAAAATTGCCGTCACTGCCAAAGGGGATGTCCTTGAGCAGATAGTACCGCAGCGCATCCGAACCGTACTTAGCAACTAGCTCCCGCGGGGAGACCACATTGCCCTTGGATTTAGACATTTTGTCATTGGCAAAGAGTAGCCAGCCATGCCCATAGACTTTCTTCGGCAATGGCAGGTCTAGCGCCATAAGGATAATCGGCCAAATGATGGCGTGAAACCGCACAATCTCCTTGCCCATGAGGTGCAGATCTGCCGGCCAAAACTTGGCAAACTGCTCCTCATCCCAACCATAGCCAATCGCCGTAATGTAGTTGCTCAAAGCGTCTAGCCACACGTAGATGATATGCTTGTCGTCAAAGGGCACCGGTATACCCCATTTATGAGTGGTGCGCGAAACACAAAGGTCGGTTAATCCGGGCTTTAGGAAATTGTTAATCATTTCATTGCGCCGGGACAAAGGCAAGATAAAGCTAGGGTTCTCCTCTAAGTGTTTGAGCAAGCGATCTTGGTACTTTGATAAGCGGAAGAAGTAACTCTCTTCCGTAACCCAGTCTACTATTCTACCGCAATCCGGGCACAGGCCCGCGGCCAGTTGGCGCTCCGTCCAAAAGGCTTCGCAACTGACGCAGTAATGCCCCTGGTACTCGCTCTTATAGATATCGCCTTGGTCGTACAATCTTTGGAATATGCTCTGCACTGCCGCCATATGGTGGGCGTCAGTGGTGCGAATGAACACATCGTAGCTGATGTCTAAAGTTTCCCAAATATCTTTAATGTCCCCGACTATGCTATCGACAAAGGCGCGCGGCTCCTGACCTTCTTTTTGCGCCTTTTGTTCTACCTTCTGCCCATGCTCGTCTGTGCCCGTAAGAAAGCAAACCTCAAAACCCTGCAATCGCTTAAAGCGTGCCAGAGCGTCCGCGATGACGGTGGTATAAGCATGTCCGACATGGATGTTGGCATTGGTGTAGTATAGCGGCGTGGTGAGGTAAAATTTGTTATCCGTCATTGTTTACTCCCCTAACTTTGCCCGCGCCTATGTTTGCGGCGAGTTGTTGCTTATGCCATCATTTTAACCTAGTATGCCCGGCAAGAAAATGCCTGATTACTGTGCAGTTCTGCAAAAAATATTTCCACCTATAAATAAATCTTTTAGCAATCATGTATTGACATCTATTGGTAGCATTGGTACACTATTTTCTGGGTGTAGAATTATGTCGAATTTTGTAGAGGAGGAATTTCCCACATGAAATCCACAGGAATTGTCCGCAAAGTAGACGAGCTCGGCCGAGTAGTGATTCCCATTGAACTGCGCCGCACTCTAGGGATCGCCGAAAAAGATTCCCTCGAAATCTATGTCGACAGCGAAAAAATCATCCTAAAAAAGTACGAGCCCGCCTGCATTTTCTGCCACAGCGCAGAGGACATGGTCAACTGCAAGGGCAAGAACATCTGCCAAGAATGTCTCGGCATCATGAATGCCCAAAAGTAACATTGCCGGCGCTTAGCGCCGATTTTTTTTACTCATTTTTTGTCCTTGCTAAGGCGCATCGCCAGGGCGTAAAGCTCAGGTCGTGGCATCATGCTCATTTTCGCGGCGTGGCGACTAGCTTGCGCCGGAGAAAATCCCTGCGCTAAAAACATTGCCACCATTGCCTCGCCGTCTTGCTCCGCGTTCGCCAAGGTGGCGGCATCTTTGTTGGCGCCCGCCACGACCAATACGCATTCACCTCTCACGGGCGAAGCTTCCACCTCTTGTAACAGTTTATGGATGGTGCCGCGCTTAACCTCCTCGTACACCTTCGTCAGCTCGCGCGCCAAAGCACATTGCCTGTCGCCCAGAATACGTGCCATGTCGGCTACGGTCTCCCGCAATCTGTGGGGAGCTTCGTAGAAGACCATGGTGCGCTCCTCAGTTAGCAGGTTGATCAAGGCCTCACGCCTCTCCTTTTCTGCACGGGGCAAGAACCCCTCAAAAGCAAACCTCCCTGTGGGCAGGCCAGACAAGACCAAGGCCGCTACCCCCGCCATGGGACCCGGAACTACAACCACTTTTATTGCTCGCAGAATGCAGGCGGCGATTATTTGCTCACCCGGGTCTGAAATCCCCGGTGTGCCCGCATCACTGATGAGGGCGATGTTTTTCCCGGCCAAAAGTTCCGCCAGCAGGTAGTCACTCTGCGCCCTACTGCTGTGCTGATGGTAGCTGACGACCTTTGTAGGTATGGAAAAGTGCCGCAAAAGCTGCAGGCTGTGCCGCGTGTCCTCGGCAGCGATGAGGTCAACCATCTTGAGTGTTTGCAGGAGACGAAATGAGACGTCGTCAAGGTTACCTATAGGTGTGGCGCAGACATATAAAATACCAGTCATCGCAATTCACCCCCAGCATAAAGCTCCTGCAATTCTAAGGAAAGAGCGCCATTTTCCTGGTGAACATAGAGGGGAGGGGCAACTTTCAACTCGGCCTTGGCGTCTTTGACGGACTCAATGAGCACGAGCCTAGCCTCCGTGTTTACCTTGTGATGCACTAAGCGCAAGCGCTTTGGCTCTAAACGGTGCTCCCGCAAGACCACCAAAATATCTGTCAGCCTAAAGGCGCGATGCACCATGGCCAGACGCCCCCCCGTCGCCAGCAAGTACGCGGCGGCACTAACTACCTCGCGAAGGGTCACATCAACCTCATGCCGAGCCATCTTGCGGGCATCGCAGTTACTGGCAACCCCTTGCCCGAGCGGCAAATAAGGTGGATTGACCGTGACGAGAGAAAAGCGACGCCCCCTCAGCACCGCCTTGACCTTCCTGACATCGCCGGCGATTATTTCGATTGAACCTGTAAGATCATTTAAAAGTACACTTCTCTCTGCCCGCTCTGCCGCTTCGGCGTTTAGTTCTAGGCCCACTTGCTTGAGCCCCTTGGCTCGCGTGGAAAGGAGGAGCGGAATTACCGCGCTACCGGTGCACAAATCCATCACGGTATCGTAATTGGCTACCGATGCGTAATGGGCCAAGAGGACCGCATCGAGAGAAAAGGAAAAAGCGCGCGGGCTCTGAATGATTCTTAAGCCACCACGCTCCAGACTGTCCACCCTTTCGTCCGGACGAACTAACTCGCTCTGCACCATCTTCACCTAAACTGCACAAATTTGATGCGATGATTGTTCGTGTCCGCTAGCAGGTAGCCTCCCTGTCCAGCCGGAGGGATTAAAGCCTGGGGCCGATTCACATCCCCCACTCTACTCCCAAAATTACCCTGCGCGAGCAGCGGTGTTCCCTGGGGCGAAAATTTCTGCACCCGATTATTGATGGTGTCTACCACATAGAAGGCCCCCTCACCATCGACTAGTAAATCCATGGCTCCACCGAGAAAACCCATGTCTTCCACTACTCCTAATTGCCCCAACCGCGCGCCACCCTGCCCATAGACGGCCAGTTGCACTCCCTCGCTGTCGAGGCGAACAACTTGCCCCACGAAGGAGTTAAGCACAAGGATGGTGTTGTCCGGCGCAAAAGCGACGCTTGTTGGCCATATTTCTCGCGCTAGGGCTATTTCTTGCAGGAATGCACCTCCCGCGGTAAAGAGGAGTAGCCGCTGCCGAAAAGTGTCACTGACCCACAGCCGCCCTTCGCCGTCCACTGCTAGGCCCTGAGGTCCTTGGTCAAGGCCAAAGAGATTGACCACGCCAAACCCACCCCACTCGCCGCTATCCACCCCGACGATCTCGTCCAACTCACCTTTGGTGTTAAAAATTAACACTTGGCTCGTGGTCAGGACATAGAGCAAATCTGTGCCGGCCGCCAGGCGGATGGCCCCATCAAGACCACGACCGACAAACTGTCCGCCAACCCCGGTGGTGAGGTCGTGGCGATAAATTTGCCGCGCGCCTTCTTTACCTGCGGGGGAACTTAAGATATACAGTGCATTACCGATGATCGCGAGGTCGCGGGGGAAGAGAAATTCGGCCTTGGCGGCAAGAACCTCCTGTCTGGCGCTTATGCGCCCATTAGACAGGTCCAACCGCTCCACCCTGCCGGTGAGAAAATTGCTCACATACAGCCTTCCCTCGGGGCCGACCACTATATCGGCCACATCCACTCCGCGCTGATTCTCCATGAGTTGGTGGAGCCTCTGTTCCCACAACTTCGTCCCTTCCGGCGAGAGGGCTACGAGCACCTGCCGCGCGGCATCAACCACAAGCAAATTGTCGTCTGGGCCAACCGCCATGCTGGTTGGGTAAGGCCGGACACCGTCTACCTCCGGCAAGGGAAGGACGGCGTCAAATTCTCCCCTCTCCCCAAGACGGAGCAATCGGCCATGCACAGAGTCTGCCACCCATGTAGCACCCTGCCAAGACACCAGCCCTGACGGACCCATCGGAAATTCCGATGCTGCTACGCCGAGAAAGAACCCATCTTCTCGGCCGGTGTACCTGCCTAAAACACGGCCTCGCCGGTCTAAGCGTACCAATCTGTCCAAAGAGAGAATGTAGTACCCAGCCTCGGTGGCCAAAATGCTGGTCGCCCAAGGTAGGGTAAATCTGGCCTCGTAATGGGCAAGGTCAATCCGCTTGATCAGCTGGCCCTCTTGGTCAAAAACCAAGATTGCGGGGGCTCCATCAAGCACCACTACATTGCCCGCTGGGTCGAGCGTGATGTCCATCACGCTCGAAAGGCCGCCGCGGCCTATAGAACCAAAACCGCGCTTGAACTGACCCGTTAGCGAAAACACCTTGATGATGCCTTGGGTAGCCAGGCGGTCAACAACAACGAGGCTGTCTCTGGCGATGGCCACTTGGCCTGGCCAGCCTAACTGGTTGTCCGCCAAACCATCTACTACGCTAGCCACCTGTAGCGGCAATTCGAGGGTGCGCCGAAAACGGTTTACTGCCGGGCCTTGCTCCCAGACAGCCGGAAAAGTGCTGGCATAACCAACCACTGCCACTAACACCGCCACCATGGCTAACAAGAATGTCCGTGTCTTTTTATCCATCCCCATTACCCCCCCAGAGCCGAGCGAGATTCTACGATTCGTTTCCTTGCTCCGGCTCGGATTGCGCCCGCTGCAAAGCCGCCAAAACCTCAGGTAAATTGCACTCGAAGCGCAGGCAACACATCAGTCGGCCGCAGACCCCAGAAATCTTGGCGGGGTTCAAGGAGAGATTTTGTTCCTTGGCCATCTTGATGGAGACGGGGGCGAAATCGCCCAGAAAGGTGGAGCAGCAGAGCATACGTCCACAAGGACCGAGGCCACCAATCATCTTAGCCTCGTCGCGCACCCCTATCTGCCTAAGCTCTATGCGCGTCTTAAAAACACCCGCCAAATCTTTGACTAATTCGCGGAAGTCCACTCGGCCATCGGCAGTGAAATAAAATAGGATTTTCGAGCCGTCAAAGGCAACTTCGACATCCACTAGTTTCATTTCTAAGCGATGGGCAGCAATTTTCTCTTGGGCGATAGCGAAAGCCTCTTCCTCGGTCTTGGCCTTAGACAATACCCGGCTTTTGTCCTCATCGTTGGCTTTTCTGAGCACAGCCTTCAGAGGCGCAATCACCGCAGTGTCGCTCACTTCCCGTGTTTTGCTCGCCACCTCACCATATTCGAGCCCCCGTGCAGTTTCCACCACGCAGAAATCTCCCACTTCCAGCAGAATCCCCATGGGGTCAAAATGATACACCTTACCAAGGTGCTTAAAACGCACCCCCACTACCTGCGGCACATTATCCACTCCCCTACCTGCCTACCACGAGCAGCTGGTCAAGCACCATGCGTTTGCCGATGCCCGGACCCCACTCTGACAACAAACCGTGTAGCGCCTGCAGCTTGTCCTGCAAGAACCTAGTCTCAAACTCAACCGATTGCCTTTCTAACTCCGCACAAACTGCAAAGGCCATGTATTCTTCTAAACCTAGTTTGTGCCATAAAAGGTCCCGCATCCATATCGCGAGAAAGTAGACGTAATCATAGAGCCTGTCTTGTTCCTTCTCTAAAATTACCAACCAATTTAGCTTGTCCGCCAATGTAAACTCTAAGTAATGACGAACCCACTCATGGATACTCTCTAGGGCAGTGACACCATCAGCCAACAGACGGAGGGCCTCCCCCGGCCGGCCAAAAGAGAGGCGGGCCGACATCTGCATAGTATCCCCATCGTAGAGGCCTCCGGAGACTCTCTGCAAGACTAGGACAGTCTCCTCTAAACTCAAAGTTCCAAAACGCACTACTTGGCAGCGCGACATAATCGTCGGCAGGACGCTGGGGGCATTGGCTAACAAAATAAACACCACTGCCGGAGGAGGCTCTTCTAAAGTCTGCAGTAGACTGTTCGCCGCTTGGACCGTGAGTTTTTCGGCTTGATGCACAATGTATACCTTGCGCTCAGCCACGAGAGGCGTCAAGAGGGCTTGCTTGGTAAGCTCACGCATTTGCAGAATGGAAATGGTCTGTCCACTGGACTGAATCTCCAGAATATCTGGGTGTGGCCATAGAGCACCGCTGGCAACAATTTTTTTAGCGAAGTTTTCCGCCACTTTTGCCTTGCCTATACCTTTTGCCCCCAGAAATAGATAGGCATGCCCCACCCTGCCGCTAGCTAAGATACCCTCTAGCCACTCCGTTACCCGCCTATGCCCAAGAACCTCCTGCCCCAAGGGGACCCCTCCCTAGTAGCGATGAAATTGGGCGACGTCGACCACAAACACGGTCGCTCCCCCAACTTGCACCTCTATCGGATAGGGTATGTAGCTCTCTACCGCCCCGCTGCCCATAGGCGCCATCGGCGTAACTAATTCTTCCCTAGCTTGGCATATAGTGCGGATGCTGCTTAACACCTCGGGAACTTCTGGATCCTCTACGCCAATAAGCAGGGTTGTATTGCCCGCCTTGAGAAATCCACCTGTGCTGGCGAGCTTGGTGGACCTAAATCCCTTTTCCACCAGCCCCTCAACGAGCTTGGAACTATCCTTGTCTTGAACGACGGCTATAACCAACTTCATGGCCTTTCTCCCCTTTCCAATTGGTGTATCTGATTCATTATACCACGCGTAATGCTCTCGGGTGCAGCATCTGCGTCAATGAGCACCACCCGTTTTGGAAATATTTGACGAAGCTCCTGGTATCCCGCCGCGACTTTCTCTTGGTAAACTCCGTCGCGCGACTCAATACGGTCGATCGCCATGCTTCCCTGTTTAAGTTTTTTATGCAGACGCTCTCTCGCCCGTGGGGCACTAAGGCAGAGCACTATCGTCAGGTCCGGCATCAGACCTCCGGTCGCCGCCAAATTCACCGCCAACACCTCCGCTACACCTAAGGACAACCCGATGCCTTGATAAACAAGGCTGGAGTCAATGAAGCGGTCCGAAATGACGCATGTCCCAGCCTCAAGCTGTGGCCTTATGACTTCATCGACATGTTGGGCACGACTGGCGGCGTAGAGCAACATCTCGGTGCGAGGGCTCATGAGGCCACTCTCCGGCGAGAGGAGCATCTCGCGAATCGCCTCACCTAATTTTGTACCGCCCGGCTCGCGCGTGAGAAGCACTCGCTTTCCCTCGTGCATTAGCTCTCTCTCTAGTGCCAGAGCTTGAGTGGTTTTTCCGCAGCCGTCCGGACCTTCAAGAGTAATAAATAGACCTCTAGACATCTTCATCACTAGCCAAGACCCTCACTTTTTCGACCATACTGCATTTATCTGTGTCTTGATGTTCTACCCGGAGCGCTAGGAGGTACTCTACACAGTCCCCGGTAATGACCTGCCCCGGCCAGATAATCGGTATGCCCGGGGGGTAGGGCACGATCGAATCCCCGGCAATTCTTCCTCTGGCCTGTAGCAGGGGGACCTCTACTTTATGTTGCCAGTACGCCTCTCTGGGGCTAACTACCTGCGGGCAATGAGGCCAGGGCAGTGGCTCCGGCCTTAGGGTTCCTGCCTCACAAATAGCGGTTAAACCCGGCAAAACCCCCCGCAGATTTAAAAGGGCCTCCTCGCGGTCGTAAAGACCAAAAACAAGAGTAAGCGCCATCGGCTCAGCCATTTCCGGCACAGCGTTCCGTGCCGCGAAGTGCCGGGCCAAGGCATAGCCGCTCAGGCCAAATCTCGTGGCATCTATGACGAGACGTAAGGGGTCCTGCCGGTAAGGGTGGGGAGGTGAGTAACAGGGCCAAAGGTCGCGCGCGACCTTCGCTACCTCTATTGCTTCATGGTACAACTTAGAGCCCCCCTCAGCCATCCTTGCGCGCGCTAGGTCTAGTGAGGTCAGCAAGAGATAGGAAGGCGAGGTGGACTGCATCAGCCTAAGCGAATCCTTCACTCTAGCGCTCCATTTCTCGGTCAGGCAATGCACCCAAGCCGCCCCCGTTAGGGCGAGCCCGGTCTTATGTACACTTTGCACCACGATATCAGCACCTTGCCGCACCGCCGAAAAGGGCGGCTCCTCCGCTAAGAGAAGATGGGTGCCATGAGCCTCGTCCACTAAAAGTGGCACCCCAAATTCGCGGCAGACAGCGGCCAGCGCCGCAATATCAACGCACACCCCATGGTAGGTCGGGTGCACTACAGTCACTAAGGCCACGCACTCGGTGGCGAGCAAGCGCCTGAGCTCCTCGGGGGTGGGGCCAAGGGGAATTCCTAACTGCTTATCAAACTCTACCGAAATAAAGCATGGGTTGATATCTCCCAGCACACAGGCATAAAACAGACTAAGATGCGCATTTTGCGGCAGTGCTATCCTCGACCCGCGCGGGCAACAGGCCAGAACGGCGGCAATGAGTGCGGCACTGCTGCCGTTGGTGGTAAAATGGGTCGTTTTTGCGCCGACCCACTCTGCGGCGAGCACCTCCGCCTCGGCGATAACCCCCTGCGGTGACAGTAAATTGTCTAAGCCCGTGACTTCCGTCAAATCCAGTTGTGGCAGTATCGTCCGAAATTCGCTCGGCAGTCCCCGACCTCCCTTGTGCCCCGGCACATGGAAAGGGTAGCTTTGGCAGCTCTGGTGCTGCCGGACGGCCTCCCAAAGGGGCGCTCTATTTTGGTCCAGTTTCATCGAGAGCACCCCTCCAGAGAATTTTGAACTTGGCAACCCAACAGTCATAGCTGGGCATAGAAGGTTTAATGTCGTTGATGGCCGTTTCACAGTCGGCACAAAGCAACATTTGGCGGAGAACCAGACCCTCTTTCGCCATGTTCCCGCAAACAAAACATCTTCGTTCGTTCAGAGAAGGCACCCCCTTTGTGCTCGCACCTATCTCCTCTATCCTATGGTCAAGACACTCGCCCGGTGCGTAGTAGAGCCGCCGGCTGCCAATGCCCCCGATAATAATAATAACTGCTGAGACCAAAACGCACAAACAAGTCTACGGTCATGGCCACCCAGACGCCGGTAATTCCCAGGCCGAATGTTACGCTGAGAATATAGGCCAAGGGGAGCCGAACGAGCCACAGGCCAAAACCACCTATATACATGGGAGCCTTGGTATCCCCTGCGCCCCGCAAAGCGCCATTGAGCACTCCGCCCATCTGCTGAGGGAACTGCGCTATCGCCATCAGCGAAAGGTAGATGGCCCCTAAACGCACTACCTCGGCATCCTGAGTTAAGATGCGCATGATGGTTTCCGGTATAAAAAAGAGCAGTGATGCGGTAAGGACAGTCAAGAGCAGGCATAATCGCACCAACTCGGCCACATACCTGGCCGCCTGCCTAGGTTTTTCTGCCCCGAGGCTCTGGCCCACAAAGGCGGTAGCGGCAATACCAAAGCCGACCGCGGGCATGTAGCTCAGGCTCTCGGCGGTCAAGCCAAGCTGATGAGCCGCTAGTTCCGCGGTACCGAAGGTGACAATAAGCCTCATCAGGATAATCGTCGCCACCTGCCAAAAAATCATCTCCCCGGCGGCGGGGATGCCTATTTTGAGAATCCTCTGCACCAGTTCCCCATGCGGCCGGTACAGCCGCCACATTCTCACAGTAAGGGCCTGACCACGATGCCAGACATATAGGGCTAACAGGGCTCCCACGCTCTGCGCAACTATGGCGGCGATGGCCGCGCCATACATGCCCATAGCCGGAAACCCAAAACGCCCGAATATCAGGATATAATTGGCGGAGATGTTGATAATATTGACAAATAATGCGACCACCATGGGAGTGCGGGTATTGCCTGCCCCACGCATGATCGCCCCCACCACCTGCATAATGGCCATAAAGGGCATGCCATAGGCTACGAGGGCAAGGTAGCTAAAACTTAGATCGAGCATGTAGGCCTCGGCCCGAAAGAGGGCGACCATCAGCCAGCGCGCCTGCCAAACGACTAGAACTGTCAAGAGGCATACGAGCACAACGGCCAGGACGAGCGCTTGTTCGGCAGTTCGCCGCGCCGACTCTTTGTCGCCGGCGCCAACAGCGCGAGCAATGAGCACCGTGGCCCCTGTGCCGATAGCAGCGAAAATCGCCCAAACTATTTGTGTCACCCGTGTAGATAGTCCCACTGCGCCCACCGCTTCGGGACCGACATGGCCAATCATCGCCATCGCCACCATGCCGACCGCCATCTGCAAAGTGCTTTCCAGCGTCGCCGGCCAGACCATACGAAAAATTTTTCTCCGCATAGCTTGGGGCGAAATTTCTTCGTTTTGCTTGTCTAGTGTTAAGGCTTCCGCCAAAAGTTGTCCCCCTCTTGTCTTCGCTCCGCTCTGATTATAGCACCTGGCGACACTTTTTAGCTCGGGCTTCGTCTGCTCATTGAAAACTATGGCAGGAGGTTTATTCCATTGAAAAAAATTTGCCTGGTCACTGACAGCACCGCCGACCTAACGCCCGCCCAAGCTAAGGAACTCAAAGTCAAGGTGCAACCTCTCTATGTAATTTTTGGCGAAAAAATGTACCGCGACGGCCTAGAAATCGATTCAGACACGTTTTACACCAAACTCAAGGCTTCTTCGGTCATGCCGACGACGTCTCAGCCCTCCCCCGGCGAATTCATCGATCTTTACAATCAAGCCTTCGCTGAGGGATGCGAAACGATTATTTCCCTCCATATATCCGCAGCGCTAAGCGGCACTTGCCAATCCGCCCGACAAGCCGCAGAAGAATTGGCAGGCAAGGACATCCGCGTAGTGGACTCCCGCTCGATTAGCGTAGGAATGGGGGTGCAGGTGCGCGCCGCGGCGGAGGCGATTGCTCAGGGGCTCCCAGTCGAGCAGGTTCTCCAAGCTATCGAAACCTGCCGCCAAAACCACGAACTGCTTTTCACCCTAGACACACTGGAGTACCTAGCTAAGGGCGGCCGCATTGGCAAGGCCAAGAGTCTGCTCGGGTCTCTCCTCAACATCAAGCCGATTATCCGGGTAGTCGACGGCGCCTATGTCGATGCCGGCAAGGCGAGAAGCCAGAAGCAAGCGCTCACCCAAATAGCCGGTCTCTTTGCGGAGTTATCTAAGGGGCGCCGCATCAAGCGTCTGGCTATTGGCGTGGGCGCCGCTGACGAAGCCGGCCAAGCGCTCAAGGCGGAATTAAAGAAGGCCTTTGGCCTAGAACCATCCTTGTCCTATGTCACACCGGTCATTGGCGTGCACACCGGGCCGGGCACAGTTGGCGCGGCTGTAGAATACTACCCGAGCTAGAACCAGTTACGCCGAGCTAGAACCATTTACGCTTCGCGCAGTTCAGCGAGGAGTTCCTGCATGAGTTCGGCGACGGAGACGATCTTGTCGATTCTATGCACCTCAGCGCCACAAAAAGCAAAACCATCGGCCAATTCGCCGCGAGCGGCGGCAATCAAGGCTAGCGCAATACAGTAAGGGGCCTTCAGGGGATTACATGGCTTGAGGCAGTGTACACTGCAAGTATCAGGCTGTCGTAATCCCCTGGTCACTTCACCAAGGAAGGCATTGCGCAGTGCCCTTCCCGGCATCCCTACGGGACTGTCAATAATCACAATGTCGTCCAGAGTCGCATCGACATACGCTTGCTTGAACTCGAGCGCGGCGTCACACTCCACTGTGGCGACAAAGCGCGAGGCTATTTGCACGCCACCGGCCCCTAATTTGAGCATTCTGGCGATGTCCCCGCCGGTGTAGAGACCACCGCCGGCAATCAAGGGCACGCGGGACGCCTCTTCTCCTAATAATTCTTGCATTGCTACCAACACTTCAGTTAAAATGTTTTCAAGGGAATACTTCCCTGTTAAATCGGCCAACTGGCTGCGCGAGAAGCCTAAGTGGCCTCCGGCGAGCGGTCCTTCTATGACTAAAGCATCGGGGAGGCGATGATGCTTCGCGAGATAGTGCTTAGTAATGAGGACTGCCGCTTTGGCGGAACTCACTATCGGCACTATGGCGACCGTTGACCCTAGGGCGAGAGCAGGTAGGGACAGGGGCAGACCGGCACCGCTAAATATTATGTCGGCCCCGCCCTGTATCGCGGTGGCAACTAGCTCGGCATAGTTGTTAACAGCGACCATGATGTTTACCCCAATTACGCCTTGCGGCGCAATTTCACGGGCTTTTTTTAAATGCCACAGAAGGGCCTCGCTATTTGCCTGCAACTTGTCATCGGCATAAGTAGGCCATTGAAAACCAATTTCCACGCCGGCAATCACACCAATGCCACCGGCCTTAGCCACTGCCCCGGCCAGCCCCGATAGCGAAACCCCCACCCCCATGGCCCCTTGGACAATCGGCACTAAAGCCTTCTTGCCGCCGATAATTAACTGTGGAACTTCCATAGTAAAGCCTCCTATATGCACAACATCAGTGGATTGACGCTGCAGCCGTCGCAAAATGTCGCTAACTCTAGACTTTACTTTAGAGAGGAGCTTTTAATTGGATAAGGAAGGTATGCTGCAGCAGAGAATTTGGGCGGTTGTGGGGGACGCCAACAACCCGGAAAAGCCTGCTTCCCGCGTGGCTCAGAGGCTCGCCAGCATGGGCTATGAGGTCTATCAGGTCCATCCGAAGGGTGGTCCCAGTACATTCTCTTCGCTGCGTACTTTACCGCACAAGCCAGATGTGGTTTGCTTGGTAATTAATCCTATAGCCGGGGCCGTATATCTGCAGGAGGCTCACGACCTTGGGATACAGCACATCTGGATACAGCCTGGCGCCGATACACCAGAAATACTCGCGCGCTGTCGTGAACTGAACTTAGACTGCATCCAAGCCTGCGTCTTGGTTGAGACCGTTAACCTAGCAAACCATCTTCCGTTTTTGCACTCTCGTTCATAAACTGCAACGAGAGCAAAGAAAGGAAGTGTTCGCGGAGTGAGACTGCTACGCATTCGCGACTACAAAACCGCCCGCACCGTAGCGGAGGGCATCAGGAAGTACAACGGGGTCAACGTCAGCCCCAAAAACCTCCTCGCTCGCCCTCATTTTACCATAGCGCGAGGCCCCGATACCGCGGGTTGGATTGGCTTTGAGAGTCGCGGCAGGGGGGTTTATGAGTTGGTGCACCTCTCAGTCAAACCAAAATTTCGGCATCTTGGCCTGGCACAAATTGCCACCTTGCGAACGCTAGGCATGGTGCGCAGTGCCGGGGGCAGGTACGCTTATACCCGCATCAATCACCGCAATCGACCTTCCATGTGCTTGGCAAAAAAACTCGGTTTCAAAAAGACCCATAGTGGCGGTACCTGCATTTTTGGGAAGTCGGTCTAGTGGTGTCGGGCACCCCCTAATGTTTATTCTTGCAGGAATCCACCCCTTTAGTGACGAAGATGGAGCACGAGGTGGTTTATGTGAAGAAAGTCCTTAGCCTATGTGGCTCGGCACGCAAGGGGGGCAACACGGACTTACTGCTCCGCGAGGTTGCCCGGGGAGCGGAGGAAATGGGTGCTTCGGTCGAGACAATCTTTTTGTCAGACTTAGCGATTAAGCCCTGCACCGGCTGCACTCACTGCAAATCCCATGAGGAATGCATCATCCAAGATGATATGCCCATGTTGCTGGACGAGGTGCTACAATCCTCCGCCGTCGTAATTGCTTCACCGGTATATATGGGACAGGTTACAGGGCAAACCAAGATCTTTATTGACCGGCTCTACCAACTGCGGCGCGGGGATCGGTCGCTTAAAGTGGATGGTTCGCACATCCGGGGCGCAGTTGTCGCCACTTGCGGAGCGCCTTCCCACGAGCATCCCCAGAGCGCCCTATCCACCTTGCGCGTCCTCTTTCGCTTCCTTAATCAGCCCAAAGTATTGGAGCTTGTCGGCACCAGCCTAGGCCCCAAAGGCATCGTCCAAGAGAGGACCGGTCTCCTTGAGGAGGCTTATGAGTTAGGACAACGGCTCGCCACCTAACGGGCTAAAGTGAACTGCCCCGGCAGGATATAACGACTGGCTCTGCGCATGATGAGCCAGTCTTTTTCTCTTGCAACCGTTGCAGCACCTCGCGCGCCAAACGCAAGCGATTGGTGTGGACCCTCCGTACTCATCGGCTACCAGAGAGATTCGCCGAACATCATCACCTACCTGCCAGACAAATTAACCCTCTCAGGAATATTTAGCTTGCAAAAATAAAGGATTAGCGGAGCTTTTGGCGAAAACTAACCGGTATTATTTATGCCGATTGAACATCTAGAGGGGGCGCCAGCATGTCGCTACAGAGGTATCTTAGGACCGTCAAAACAGATTTACATGACCGGTCTGAAGATTGGCAGGAACAGAACATCAGGCTGAACAACTATCACGGCATGGTTTCCGCACTGGCTGCCAACATGGTCATGCCTTTTATTGGCATTTTTGCGGTGCGGCTAGGGGCTAGCAACTACCAAATCGGGCTTATCTCCTCCGCTCCGGCCTTCGTCAGCCTGCTGGCCATGATTCCGGGTGCGAAATACGTCGATTCGCAGCACGACAAAAAGAGACTGACCGCGGCCTTTATGCTCGCCAACCGCCTATTCTACCTTATCCTCGCCTTAATTCCGTTTTTTACTGACGATCGGCGCGCTTTGCTCTTAATCGTCACCCTAGCTGCTATGAGCTTGCCCGGGGCCATCTCTAACGACGCGTGGCAGGGCTTTATAGCGCGCGTGGTTCCACCGGACCGCCGTGCCATCGCCTTTGCGGAACGTAGCCGACTGATGAACATCATCGGCACTCTTTCTGTGCTCGTCGTGGGTCGCTTGTTAGATATTTTCACCTATCCGCTGGGGTATCAAATTATTTTTGCCATTGCCTGCATTTTTGGGCTCCTCGAAGTCTGGGTTTTTCGTAAGTTGAAAGAAGAGAACGGCACGATGGAGGCAAACGTCGGCCAAGAGGTCACCTTGGCCCACTTTGCGCGCAACTTTTTTCGTTCAGTGGTCACTGATGTGCGCGAAATAACTACAAAGAAGAGTTTTATACGATTTGCCCTCGTCTCCTTGTTTTTTCATTTTGCTTGGCAGATTGCCTGGCCGCTCTTCACCCTCTACCAGACCAAGGAACTGGGTGCTAACAACCTCTGGATTAGTATCTTGCATTTGAGCAACACCGGGGGCTCCTTGCTCGGTTTTGGCTTTTGGGCCCGGTACATGAAGAAGAATGGCTCCCTCAAAACGCTTTTCACCTCGACCCTCGGCATGTGCATTGTGCCTTTAATCTTTGCTTTCTCCCGCAGTCTTTACACTATCGCTTTTTTCAGCATCCTCACCGGCATTATCTTCTCCGGCGTCATGCTCTCGCTGTTTAATGCACTCCTGGACATGACCCCCGAAGAGCGCAAGACCACCTATATCGGTTACTACAACACCGCCATCACTGCGAGCGCCATCTTCGCCCCCCTGGCCGGTGTGGCCTTGCTGGAGTTGATGGGCTACCGGAACGCCTTCCTCGTGGCGGCCTTCCTCCGTATTTTGGGCAGCCTTGCCTTTGGGCTCATTTATCGCTTAGAAAACAATCTGCTTAAGGGGAAGTTCTACCACGACTAGTGTGCCCTTCCCCTCCTCTGATATAACTTGGATTGACCCTCGGTGCCTACTGATTATTTCCCAGGCAATGGCGAGCCCCAGTCCGCTGCCCCCGTTGTGTCTGGCTCTGGCCTGGTCCAGCCTGTAGAAGCGCTCGAACAGCCTGTTGCGGGCGGCTTCCGGTATGCCAGGCCCGTCATCCTCCACCCTTATTTCTACCTGCTCGCCCGTCACCATGCTCACCCTGACCACGCTTTGGGCGTATTTGATGGCATTGTCCACGATGTTGAGCAGAGCGCCATGCAGCCTGTTTTCATCTGCCCAGATCACCGCCGCCGGCAATGCCTCTACTTCCACCCGTACTCCCCGTTCTTCGGCGAGAAAAGCAAGAGCTTTCACTATTTTGCTAACTAGCTCCGACAACTCAGTGGGTTTCTGCTCTAGGTCTTGCTTGTTGTCCAGACGGGCTAACTTTAAGAGATCCTCAACTAGTTGGCTGAGACGGTCTAATTCCTTATCCATATCCGACAAGAACTCGCGCACGACCTTAGGTGGGGCCGGTTCTTCGCGCACTAATGGCGCGAGGAGCGCCTTTAGTGACGCTAAGGGCGTGCGCAATTCGTGCGAGGCGTCGGCCACAAATTTACGGCGCGCCTCCTCATGCAAAACCAGACGTTGACTCAGACTGTTAAAGGCTTCGCCTAAGGCAAACACCTCCCTGTCTCCGGCTGGCTCGACCATCATGCCTAATGCTCCGGCCGTCATGCGCTCGGCTTTAGCGGTCAACTTAGTGAGCGGGGATGAGATCCGCCCGGCATAAAAGATGGCCATGGGTACAACTAAAAGAGCAATGAAAATATTGCCCTTAATCAGGCGCGCAACTATACTCCGTTGTCTCTCGTGCAGATCGAGGAGAGATCTTGAAATGAGGACCACCCCCAAGACCTCCCCTTGAGCAATATCAGCCACTCCCGGATAGGTAACCGGCACGAGCACATCAAGGGTCGGCTCCCTGCCTGACTGCCTGATAGTCGCCACACTGCGGCCCGCTAGGGCACTCTTTAGTGCAGCCCTATCTATTTCTACCATAGTGCCATCGCTCCTACCCTCTATAGCGCCCAGCACCAGACCTGTCGCATCTAAAATCAAGACACGTGAAGACAGTTGCAGATTAGCAAGACGCAACAAGGCAGGCAGCTCCCAAGCACCCTGGTATATCTCCCGCCGTACCGCCTGTGCTAGGATACTGCCTTGGGTCAACATTTCTATCTCGCGCTCGCGCACAAAGTACCGCCACAGCGCCGGACCAACTACCAGGGTTGATCCTAGCGTGGCCAGGGCGATAACTAAAAGGTAGCTGGTGAGCAGGAGAGCGCGCAAGGTGGGGCGCTTCTTCATGGCTCATCACAAAATTTGTACCCTATTCCCCAAGAGGTTAGGATATACTCGGGATCTGTCGGCCTTGCTTCTATTTTGCCCCGCAAGCGCCGCACATGCACGTCTACATTGCGGACGTCACCAAAGTGCTGGTAGCCCCAAACCAGCTCCAGCAGGCTCTCCCGCGTAAAGACCCTCCCGGGATGAGCAGCCAAAACGTGCAAGATGCTAAATTCTTTCGAAGTTAATGATATCGGTCGTCCGGCCATGGTCACTTGGCGCTTTAAAGTATCGAGGTGCATTTCACCCCTGACGATAACTTCACGATCCGCGGACATGCCGCTCCAGGCCTGCCGTCTAAGATGCGAACGAATGCGTGCAATCAGTTCCTCGGTGTTAAACGGCTTGGTCACATAGTCGTCCGCGCCTCTTTCGAGGCCGAGCACTTTATCGACATCATCATCCCTTGCCGTGAGCATGATGATAGGGACGGTGGACTTAGCGCGCAACCGGCGGCAAACCTCCATGCCGTCAATTTCAGGGAGCATTAAATCCAGCACAACCAAGTCTGGCTGCACCTCGTCCGCCGATTTTAGTGCCTGCCGCCCATTTTCCGCAACGACTACCTCAAAGCCTTCCCGCTCCAGACTGTATTTTAGCCCCTTAACTAGCGCATGCTCATCATCGACAAGAAGTATCCTCGCCATGTCTACCCCCTTCTAGATGCAGTTGCATGGACAGGTGCACCCCATGCGGTCTTTCGCACCCACTACCTAGATAAAGTAGCTACTAACTTCGTTGCTCACAGCAATCTACCTGCTTTTGCCCCCTATTCATTAATCACACCCTAGGAGCCACACCACCTTCCGCTCATCCCCCCAGCAGGGATGCCTACTTGGTGCAATTATACTTATGCCTGAGCATTCCGTCAAGTCGCAGTTGTAAAAAAATGGTGCTTATCAAGTGAGTGGCGCGTAATAAAACGCCCGCGTTGCGCCTCCTCTATCGGCGAAATTGATCATCGCGCTCAGCCATATCAGATGCGTCTTTTAATATTTTCCGCGAGGTGTTACAATGATTGCAGTCAGTAAAGGAGGTGCGGTATATGCAGAAGAGAATGGATATTGTTAGTGAGCATGGACTCCCCCAGCCTAACGCCAACCGCTACCATTCTTTAAGGGCCTGTTTTTAAAGCCTATAAAAGAATGAGCAGTGGGCTTAGGCCCACTGCTTTTTTATTTGTCTTTTTTGCCTTTAAGCCAACCTTCTCCAGGTTCAGAAGAGCATTCCATATCTTTAAGAAAAGGTGATAACTATACTAATCGGTAAAGTTTTGCGCGCCTCAGGCGTGCAGTACCATGTCTATAGTGGCGGTCAGCACTACATTTGCACTGTGCGCGGAAAATTGCGCAAGGGCCTCGCCACGACTACCAACCTACTGTCCGTGGGTGACGATGTCTATATCACCCCTGTGTCCGCCGAGCAGGCGGTCATCGAACGCATCGCCGAACGCCGGAGCAAGATTTCGCGTCGGTCGCCGGGTCGCGAACCCAAGGAGCAAATTCTGGCGGTAAACATCGACTACGCGGTCATTGTCATGGCGGCCGTCGCTCCCGACTTTAAGAAAAACCGCCTAGACCGCTACTGTGAGGCCAGTCTTCGCGGCAAGGTCAAACCCGTTATCTGCATTAACAAAATCGATCTCGCCGACGAAGAGTTTATACGCCGTGAAATGCAGATTTACGAAAAACTCGGGAATCCTGTTCTTTACACCAGCGCTAGAACCAGGCATGGGATTGACGACCTAGTAGACATTTTGCGAGGCAATGTGTCGGTTTTGGTTGGCTCAAGCGGTGTTGGCAAGTCTTCGTTGATTAACGCCGTGCAGCCCGACCTCGCCTTAAAAACCAACGCCTTGCGCGAGAGCTTCTTAAAAGGCAGGCACACCACCACTTCGGCGGAGTTAGTCACGCTAGACATTGGTGGAATGGTGCTAGACACGCCCGGATTACGTGAATTTGCTCTGTGGCAGGATAGCTCAAACGACGCCCGAGATATCATGCTTTCTTTCCCTGAAATTGAACAGCTTTCCCGCCATTGCAAATTCCGCAACTGCTCCCATCAACATGAGCCCGGTTGCGCAGTGAAGCAGGCAGTTGAACGGGGTGAAATCGAGCCCGCTCGCTATCGCAACCTTATTAAACTCACTGGTGAGCACTAGTATCTCAGGACGATTTCAATATAGAAAGAACGAACAGACAAGTTCGGCCTTGACAGGGCGCTGCCTGTTGTGTATGCTCTCGTTAGACAGATGTCTAATTTGGCATACATCAAAATAGAGGAGGACAGCCCGTGATTGACCCCAGCCGCATCAACACTTTGGTGCAATTTTATGGCGCTCTGGCCGATGAAACACGGTTAAAACTGGTTGGCTTACTTGCGCTCAGGCCGACCTGTGGGCAGCACCTAGCCACCGAACTAGGAGTCAGTGCACCTACGGTATCGCATCACATCAGTAAGTTAAAAGCCCTGGGGCTTGTTGTTTCAGTGCGTGAGGACAATACCATCTACTACGCCTTGAACACCGCTAAATTGCAGCACCTTACCAAAGAGATGTTCGCGGAAGATTCAAGGCCTGCTCCGCCCAAGGACGAGCGCCAAAAAGTCATCAGCAATTTCTTTGAAAGTGGTCGCCTAAGATGCCTTCCAGTTCAATACAAGAAAAAACTTTACGTCCTGCAGGAGCTCCTCAAGGCCTTTGTCCCCAACCGAGATTATCTCGAAGCTGAAGTCAACGAAATCATCAAGATGAGCTTCGATGACTACTGCACTATTCGCCGCGAATTCGTCATGAACCGCTACATGAACCGCGACCGGGGTGTATATCGGGTTAATCCACCGGAATTATGGCTGGGTTGCTGACCGGGTCACTATGCCGCCACTGCTTTTTTGGACAACACACCAATGGTGCGTTGCTACGGCAACCATCCTGGCTACCACCCGCCCAATGAATTAAAACATGCACCCCCGGAGGTTTTGCTCTGGTTTGGACAACGCACCAATGGTGCGTTGCTACGAGAACCCTCCTCGCGCCATCATCTATCTTTACGTCCCGGGTAGCGGCGTGACATGGCACGCCGACCCCCCGTAGCGGCGGTGTACCACACCGCCGAACCACCGGAATGCACCACGCCTAAACGACGCCTTTGGACAACGCACCAGTGGTGCGTTGCTACGGTAACCCTCTTAAAGCAAGCAACCCCAGAGCTTTTGCTCTGGGGTTGCTTTAAGATTATTCCGGCGGCGTCCTACTCTCCCGGGGACTTGCGTCCCAAGTACCATCAGCGCTGGAGGGCTTAACTGCCGTGTTCGGGATGGGAACGGGTGTGACCCCTCCGCTATAGCCACCGGAAATATATGAGGTGCACCCTCAAAACTAAACAGTGGAGTCATCGGAATGCTGTTTTGCATAATCAAGCCCTCGACCTATTAGTACCGGTCAGCTGAAAGTATTACTACTCT